>NZ_JBDOHT010000012.1:0-103731 GCF_039832125.1 Dorea chungnamensis
GGATAATTTCTCGATTCAGCAGTCCTTTCGAATTTGGTCTGTAACCAAATTCTCACACGGAATTGCAGTTCTTTTTTCTGTAACGGATTCTAGTGCTTGGATAAACGGATACAGACCAACCGGTCCAACTCCCTTGCGCCTGACATTCCCAATTACTGAACGAACTCATCTGGGATAATTCCTGGCGCGAAGCGCAATGGGGAACGATGTTTTTATACTATTCATCATTATTTCAATGGAAGAATCAGCAGGAATCCTCCCGGATGAGGAAGTTGCGGATTTGGGGGATGTCAGGCGAGAAGATGGATGGGATGGTTGCCGTTCGTTGGACAAGCGTTAGAATACGTTACAGGAAAAGAAGCAGATATTTTGTGCGAAGATTTGGCTTCAAGCCAAATCTGAGAAGGCTGCTGAGCCTCGAAATCATCAAGATTTCGGGGTGAATCAGCCTGGTCACAAAATATCTGCTTCTTTTCCTGTTATGGATTCTTAGCGAAGGACTCCGCAATGGCAACCATCCCATCCATCCTCTCGCCGTACACACCCAATTACCTACTAACTAATCTAAATTCCCATTCTCTCATGCAACGAATAATAAACTTTATCGAAAGTTTCTTGCATTCCATCTCCTTTCGTGCAGGATACGATTTCATGTCGTGCTCCTTGCTTGTCAGTTAGAAACAATACTTTCCCGATATTTCCCTGAAGTCCGACTTCTATCTTCTGCATATCCGCCAACTGATACACACAGATATCACTCTTCTCCACAAGAACATAATCTTTTAAGATTATTAAACGATATTCTGGAATCTGCAGTGTCGAAGGATCTGCCAGTTGATGAAAGAATTCCTCTTTATCGGTAACCCCATCCAATTTAGATTTCAATGCTTTCTGTGATTTTATATTCATCACTGCCAGAAAAATTCCGGCTAATGCCAGGACAATCGCTAACTTAACATTGGAAAACATGCATATCAATGCTACCGCCAGCAGGCTGATCCATACAATCATACCTGTCTTAAGTCTCTTTGCCCTCTCCTGGATAAAATCATAATATTTCTGCTGACCTGCCGTCTGGATATTCATCATTTTGGTCACTCTCTCTATTCTCCCGCCTTATATTCTATTTTCTATTAGCGTACTTTCTCTGGAAATCCAACTTTTTTCTGAACTTTTCTCAATGTTTTATTTGCATAATACTGTGCTTTCTCAGCATTATTTTTAATAATACCATCAATATAAGCCTTGTCCTTTTCCAGACGTGCAACTTCATCCTGCAATGGCTTTAATACAGAAATCACAGCTTCTCCTACAGCGACCTTAAACTCACCATAACCCTTGCCATCAAATTCTTTTACAACTTCCTCCGGTCTCTTGCCTGTACATGCACTGTAAATATCAATCAGATTCTTTACACCTGGCTGTTCATCACGATATAAAATCTGTGCTTCAGAGTCCGTTACAGCACGCTTACATTTACGCATAATAGTGTCAGGATCATCCATCAGGTAAATACTTGCGTTTGGATTCTCATCAGACTTGGACATCTTCTTTGATGGATCCTGAAGGCTCATAATCTTAGCTCCTACTTTGCCGATATAAGCTTCTGGAATCGTAAAGACATCACCATAGATATTATTAAAACGCTCTGCAATATCTCTGGTCAGTTCCAGATGCTGCATCTGATCAATTCCTACCGGAACCACATCAGCCTGATACAGCAGGATATCCGCTGCCATCAATACCGGATATGTGAACAGACCTGCATTGATATTATCTGCATGCTTTGCAGCCTTATCCTTAAACTGCGTCATACGGTTAAGTTCTCCCATGTAAGTAAAACAATTCAGGATCCATGCCAGCTCTGCATGACCTGAAACATGGGACTGATAATAGATACAATTCTTCTCCGGATCCAGGCCTGCTGCAATATATAAAGTCAACAATGCTCTTGCTCTCTTTCTGAGCGTTGCCGGATCTTGTCTGACAGTAATAGAATGCATATCCACCACACTGTAGAAGCATTCATATTCATTGCTTAAATTTACCCAATTCTTCAAAGCTCCCAGATAATTTCCCAATGTAAGGTTCCCGGTTGCCTGCATTCCGCTAAATAATACTTTTTTATCGTTAATCATTTTTCTTCCTCCACTCTCATCTTTCTTCCCATGGTTCTACTTCATCATCATAATAGACCACATTTTCTGACAAAATCTCAGGGACACCGTCTGTTACCTGCACTTCTGTTACTGCACAGTTCCTATGTACGCCAATGCCCCAATACTCTGACAGAGGTTTACCCTTTATATAATTTAACATTCCCGCCAGTGCCGCACCGTGGGTTGAAATTAACACGTTGCTCTTCTGATATTGTTCTTTCTGGAAAAGTTCTTGTAAGAATTCCCCTGTACGCTTCTTTACTTCTGCGAAATTCTCTCCGCCCGGTGCCGGTACATAATTCTCCGGTTCATCAAAAAACCTGTGGAATTCTTCTGGAAGATTCCATCCACTCTTGGAACAGCACTTACCTTCATACTCTCCAAATGCCATCTCTATAATCCGGTCATCTTCTATAATTGGAATATCTCTTCCTTCCAGAATGATAGTTGCTGTCTCTTTCGCCCTGGATAATGGGCTGGAATAACACACGTCAAAAGGAATCTCTGCAAGACCTGTTGCTGTCTTTCTTGCTAACATCCGGCCAAATTCATCCAACGGAATATCGACCCGGCCTTGAATCCTTTTTTGCTTATTCCACTCCGTCTCTCCATGCCTTACAAAATATATCTTCATCATTAGCCTCCTTAACGTACCTTGTAAGTATAGCACATCTCCTTATGTTTTTCATAGCAAATTCACATAGAAAGTGTTATAATAGCTTAGAAAATAAAAAGGAGCCATGAATGTTATGGAAAAAATCACAAGTTTTACAATAGACCATATCCGCCTGATACCAGGACTCTATGTTTCTCGTATTGATCAGGTGGAAGGTCATCCCGTAACCACATTTGATATCCGTATGACCAGTCCGAACGATGAACCGGTTATGAATACCGCCGAAGTTCACACGATCGAGCATCTCGGTGCCACATTCCTGCGGAATCATAAAACATTTGCAAATAAGACTATTTACTTTGGACCAATGGGCTGCCGTACCGGATTTTATCTGCTTCTTTCCGGCAATTATGAATCCAAAGATATTGTTCCTCTGATGACCGAGATGTTTACCTTTATTGCAGAATTTGAGGGAGAAGTTCCCGGTGCCTGCGCCAAAGACTGTGGCAATTATCTGGACATGAATCTACCGATGGCAAAGTATCTGGCAAGCAGATATCTGAATCAAGTACTTCTGAATATCACTGACGAACAGTTACATTATCCAGAATAGACCAATATTCATAATATAAGAGTTCCAGCCGGAACTCTTTTTTCATCTCATAATCAGCTTTTTCCCAAACCAGACTCCGATCACACATCCTACTACACTCAAGAAGATATAGACAACTGCAATCCCTTTCTGATTTCGTTCCAGCAAAGTCAATGCCTCCAGTGAAAAAGTAGAAAATGTTGTAAATCCACCACATACTCCCGTCTTAAAAAAGAGCACCATATTCGGGCTGATTGTATCTTTACTGAAAGCAAGCCCTACGACCAGGCCAATGAGGATTGCACCTGCCAGATTCGTAATCAGTGTCAGCAGCGGGAATTCTCCTTTCCATGGCACAAGACTGATCACATAGCGCAAGATTGCCCCGACTGCTCCGCCACATCCCACCAAGAATAATTTATCCATATACTTTTTCCTCCTTCATAATATCCCCGCTCTTATATGGATGATTGTCACTCTATTGGTTCATGCAGGTAATCTGACACATTTCCATTGCTTTTAATGCATTCTTATGGCTTTCCGGTGTTACTCCAGCACAACATGAGGCATCAACAATCACTGGGACTTCCGGCAGAAATGCCTTTATCAACATAGCATTTGAAATAACACAGATATCTGTACAAAGTCCCACTAAGGTAACCGATTCAACTCCTGTCTCTCCTCTTTCTTTCAGTTCTGTATCTTGTGATTTCAATAACTGTCCAAGTACTGTAGAACCAAAAGTCGGCTTATCAATAGGCACTTCCTCACGCAAAGCTTCAATCTCGGCATTCAATTCCCATCCTTTGCTTCCTCTGATACAGTGCTCTACCGGAAGATTCTTTCCCTCCTGTGTTTCCAGATAATCCTTCTCATGTGTATCTCTGGTATAAAGAACTCTTCCCTTAAAATCCCGAATTTTTTCCACAACTTGCGGGACAATTGCTTCTGCTTCCTTTGTTCCCAATGCTCCGTTAATAAAATCATTCTGCATATCTACGACAACTAAAATATCCATGCTGTAGTCTCCTTCCGTAATTCACTCTTGTTTTCATTATATACAAGATTTTTCAGAAATCAAACTTTACTTGTATTTTACAGAATTCGTGATTGAATTTTTCACAGCCATGCCATAATATAATTGATAGAAAGAATACGAAATGAGGTTATCATATGCCATCTACTTATACACATTACAGATTTGGAAGAGATGTCCTGGTCACTTTGCCGGTTCAACTGCAACAACAGATTGAGTCTTATCGTCAGTTATATGATATCGGTCTGCACGGTCCCGACATTCTTTTTTATTATCATCCAGTACGTACCAATCCGATCAATCAGATTGGGTACCAGATGCACGACGAACCTGCCGCACAATTTTTTACACAAAATGCTACTGCGTGGAAATATGCCTTAAATCAAGACGCACTTGAATCCTATCTTTATGGATTTATCTGTCATTTTATTCTGGACAGTATCTGCCACCCCTATATCGAAAAAATGATTTACATAAGTAAAATCAGCCACTCTGAGATTGAAACAGAATTAGACAGGTTTCTGATGGAAAAAGACGGTCATGATTCCAAAACCCACGTCCCAATTCAACATATTGATCCTAGAAAAAGCAATGCAAAAATCATTGCCCCATGCTTTTCCACTTTGACTGTAGACAATATTCAAACTGCTTTAAGAGGAATGATTCAAACTCATTATTTGCTGCATGCCCCTCATTACCCGAAACGCGCCTTGCTTCTGAATGCCATGAAACTTATCGGTCATTATGATTCTATGCATGGTCTGATAATGAATCCTTTTCCCAATGCCTCTTGCCACAACTATTGTCTTTTATTAAACCGCTTGTATCATGACGCTATACAGTCTGCAGCTGACGCTATTTTACAATATCAGAGAGTTTTAAAGGATAATGCTTCGCTTCCTTCTTATTTTCAACATACTTTTGGTGCCGGAGATAACTGGAAACAAAAAATCATATCCTTGTAGAAACCATTAAACAGAAAGGAAACATATATGAAATTTAAACTTACCGCTTTAGAAAAACAATGGATACTTTACGATGTCGGCAATTCCGCTTTCGTTCTTCTTGTCTCTACCATCTTGCCGATCTACTTTAACTATCTTGGAGACAAGGCAGGCTTATCTTCTGTAGATTATCTGGCTTACTGGGGTTATGCCGTCTCTGTTTCTACACTAATTGTCGCTTTTCTAGGACCAGTGTTAGGTAGTATTGCCGATGTCCAGAATTATAAGAAGCGTCTTTTTGCCGGCTCTATGATTCTTGGCGTGATCAGCTGTGTCCTTCTGGGAATTGCCCCATCCTGGCTCTGGTTTCTTTGCATTTTTGTCGTTGCTAAAACAGCTTATTCTGTCAGTTTGATCTTCTATGATGCTATGCTTACGGATGTTACGACCGATGAACGTATGGATACCGTATCTTCAAACGGGTATGCCTGGGGTTATATTGGAAGTTGTATTCCTTTTATCTTATCACTTCTTGTTGTATTAAATTACGATAAGCTAAATCTTGCTATGTCACATGCAATGTTCATAGCATTTCTTATAACGGGAGCATGATGGCTGATATCTTCTCTGCCGCTTCTGCAAAATTACAAACAAACATATTATATTTCTATGCAAGAACATATAGTACACAATAGTTTTTCACGTCTGGGCAGGACATTTAGCGAAATTACAAGGGATAAGAAAATTCTTTTTTTCTCCTGGCATTCTTCTTTTACATTGATGGAGTTTATACCATTATTGATATGGCAACCGCTTACGGCCAGTCACTTGGACTGGACAGTACTGGATTATTACTGGCGCTTTTGCTGACTCAGATCGTGGCATTTCCTTGTGCGCTGATCTTTGGATCTTTATCTAAGAAAGCCTCATCTGTAACCTTAATAAAAATCTGCATTTTAGCTTACACAGGTATTGCCTTATATGCCATCAAATTAGATACACAGCTTGATTTTTGGATTCTGGCTGTATTGGTAGGAATGTTCCAGGGCGCTATACAGGCACTTTCTCGTTCTTACTTTGCTCAGATTATTCCAGCTGAAAAATCTGGTGAATATTTTGGAATTATGGACATCTGCGGAAAAGGAGCCTCTTTCTTTGGCACTTTCCTGGTATCATTTATCAGTCAGTTAAGTGGAAGTACCAATGCTGGTGTCGGCTCCCTTTCAGTTATGTTCCTTCTTGGCTTTTTCTTCTTTGGTCAGGCTTCTAAATATCAGACCAACAGAAAATAAATATTCTATATCGGACAATTATTCCATATTTCCAGGGAATTTGGGGATTCCATCGAATCCGATCTGAAGATCTCCATCCGTTGGAATATAATCACTCATTTCTCCGTTATGGAATTTTTCATAGGCAACCATATCAAAATATCCGGTACCAGTCAGGCCAAACATTATTGTTTTTTCTTCACCTGTCTCTTTGCACTTCAACGCCTCATCAATAGCAACTTTAATAGCATGGCTGCTTTCTGGTGCCGGAAGAATACCTTCTACTCTTGCAAATTGTTCAGCTGCCTTAAACACGGATGTCTGTTCCACGGATCTAGCCTCCATATATCCATCTGCATACAATTGTGACAAGATAGAACTCATACCATGATATCGCAATCCACCAGCATGGTTTGGAGATGGAATAAATCCACTGCCTAATGTGTACATTTTCGCCAGTGGGCAGACCATTCCGGTATCGCAGAAATCATATGCGTACACACCTCTGGTAAGACTTGGACAAGATGCAGGTTCAACTGCAATAAACTGATAATCCTTTTCTCCTCTTAATTTTTCTCCCATAAATGGAGATATCAATCCTCCAAGATTGGAGCCTCCTCCGGCGCATCCAATGATAATATCTGGTTCGATTCCATATTTATCCAAAGCCGTCTTTGTTTCCACTCCTATGACAGACTGATGCAGTAATACCTGATTCAGCACACTTCCCAATACATATCTGTATCCTTCGCTTCCCACTGCAACTTCAACTGCTTCCGAAATGGCACAGCCAAGACTTCCTGTTGTTCCCGGATGCTCTGCCAGAATCTTTTTACCAACCTCTGTCTCCATAGATGGAGATGGTGTTACACTTGCACCATACGTACGCATAACTTCACGGCGGAAAGGCTTCTGTTCATAAGAACATTTTACCATGAATACTTTACAGTCCAGATTCAGGTAAGCACATGCCATAGAAAGAGCGGTCCCCCACTGTCCTGCTCCGGTCTCCGTTGTAACACCCTTAAGCCCTTGTTTCTTGGCATAATATGCCTGCGCGATTGCTGAATTCAGCTTATGGCTTCCGCTTGTATTATTTCCTTCAAACTTATAATAGATCTTTGCCGGTGTCTGTAACTGCTTTTCCAGGCAATATGCTCTGACCAACGGTGACGGACGATACATTTTATAAAAATCCTGTATCTCCTGTGGAATATCAATATAACGGTTATCATTATCCAATTCCTGCTTTACCAGTTCCTCGCAAAATACGCCAGATAGTTCTTCTGCCGTCATTGGCTGTAACGTTCCCGGATTCAAAAGTGGTGCCGGTTTATTCTTCATGTCTGCACGTACATTATACCATTGCTTCGGCATCTCACTCTCTTCAAGATAGATTTTGTAAGGGATTTTGTTTTCTTGCATTTTTCTGTTCTCCTTTCATTCATAAGTGTCTGGGAACAGGGCAGCTTAAATTCTAATAAAATAAAAAATACCCTTATCCCATACAATTGTTATTGCAGGGACAAGAGTAGTATAAATCAACTCCTGCGGTGCCACCCGGCTTGATATGCACTTCATGCATACCCTCTCATGCGTACCATCATACGCGTACTTTGTTAACGGAGTAATCTCTCCGGCTTGCCTACTCTGCTATGATCATCCATTTCAGCTCGCCCTCGGAAGCCCATTCCCGATAGCTTTAACCTGCCGCAATCCCACCACCTGCGGCTCTCTGTATGGCAAATATCTGTCAGTACTTACTCTTCCTCATCAGTTTAGTAAAACTTTACCACGATAACTTGCGAATGTCAATAGAGGAGAGGTGAATTTTTTTAATTCCTTTCCTCTATTAGAAAAAGCTGGATACCTGACGTACCCAGCCTTTCTGTAAATCTTTTCCTAAATTATGCTAATTTGCTCTTTGCAAGCTCAGCAAGTGTAGCAAATCCAGCCGCATCATTAACAGCCATCTCTGCCAGCATCTTTCTGTTCATATCAACATTAGCCAGTTTTAAACCATGCATAAACTTGCTGTATGATAATCCATTCATTCTTGCAGCTGCATTGATACGTGCAATCCATAACTGACGCATCTGACGTTTGCGCTGTTTTCTTCCTGCATAAGAAGATGTAAGAGCTCTCATAACAGACTGTTTTGCAACTCTGTACTGTTTAGAACGTGCTCCTCTGTATCCTTTTGCTAACTTTAATGTTCTATTATGTTTCTTTTTAGCGTTCATTCCGCCTTTGATTCTTGCCATGTCTTATTTCCTCCTTCAATACTTTCCCAATATCTTACAGATATGGTAATACTTTCTTCATGTTCTTTACATTTGTTGCATCAGTAATGATTGGTTTTCTAAGATTTCTTTTTCTTTTTGTAGATTTCTTAGTTAAGATATGGCTCTTGTAAGCTTTATTTCTTTTTAATTTTCCTGTACCTGTTTTTTTGAAGCGCTTTGCAGCTGCTCTATTTGTTTTGATCTTTGGCATAATAAATTTCCTCCTTAAAATTTATAAATATATTTTTAACGTTTTTCAGTTAAAACCATGCTCATACTTCTGCCTTCCAATTTAGCAGGTTTTTCAACAACTGCAACATCTGCAAGTAATTCTGCGAAATCATCCAGAATATGTTTGCTCTGCTGCATATGTGCCATCTCACGTCCTCTGAAACGCAGAGTAACCTTTACTTTATTTCCTTTTGAGATGAATTTCTTTGCATTATTGACCTTTGTATTAAGATCGTTGGTCTCAATATTTGGTGAAAGACGCACTTCCTTCACTTCAACGGTTTTCTGTTTCTTCTTTGCCTCTTTTTCCTTTCTTGCAAGCTCATATCTGTATTTTCCATAGTCAATAATCTTGCAAACTGGCGGCTGAGCCTTCGGAGCAATCTTTACAAGATCCAGTTCTGCCTCCTGAGCAATCTTCATTGCTTCTCTCGGGGACATTATACCCAACTGTTCTCCGTCTTCTCCAATAACTCTTATTTCTTTGTCTCTGATCTGCCCGTTAATCATTAAATCGCTAATTGTCGCGCACCCCCATCATAAAATAAATAAAAATAAGTGAATAGTTTTTCGACTATCCACTTTACATATCTGCACAAAATGATCTATAATAACAAGAACTTCTATACTCAATATCAAACCAATAGTCACCCAATTGTGCTATGGTGAGAGTGGATACTCTACTTTCTTTTTTGCCTCACGCATTATCTAATTTATCATATATATTTTTATGTGTCAATATCTATTTTCACAATTTTTTTTGCATATTTAAAGATTTTTCGTTCATATTTCTTAATTATTCTTGAAAAAATTATGCTTTCATGCCATAATAGGGCATGTTCTATATTTTGGAATGTCAGTTTTATATTTTTGAGGAGGTTTTTTTATATGAATAGCAGGAGTAACTTTTCCAGTAAACTGGGATTTGTTCTGGCCGCTGCTGGCTCTGCAGTAGGTCTGGGAAACATCTGGCGATTCCCTTACCTTGCTGCCAAATATGGTGGAGGAACATTCCTATTAATTTATCTGATTCTAGCAATCACTTTCGGATTTACCCTTATGATTGCCGAGATCGCATTGGGACGCAAAACAAGATTAAGCGCTATTGGAGCATTCAAATCCCTGGATAAGCGTTTTGGATTTCTAGGAATTTTAGCATCTCTCGTTCCAATCATTATATTCCCATACTATTCTGTAATCGGAGGATGGGTCATCAAATACTTTGCAGTATTTATAAGTGGCGGTGTTCAGGCATCCGCAGGAGATACTTACTTTACTGACTTCATCAGCGGTTCTGTTGAACCAATCGGATGGTTCTTCTTATTCATGGCATTCACTGCTGTGATCGTTTTATGCGGTGTAGAAAAGGGAATTGAAAAAGTTAGTAAGATTATGATGCCGATTCTGGTCATTCTTACTATCATCATCGCAGTATATGGTCTTACATTAGATGGTGCTATGGAAGGTCTTATCTACTACATAAAGCCACATATGTCCGATGTATCCGCCAAAACAATTCTGGCTGCTATGGGACAGCTCTTCTATTCTATGTCTCTGGCAATGGGTATCATGATCACATATGGTTCTTATATGAAAAAAGAAAATAATCTGGAGAGCTCTGTTCGTCAAATAGAAATCTTTGATACTGGAATCGCTTTCCTGGCAGGCCTGATGATCATCCCTGCTGTATTTGCTTTCTCCGGCGGCGACCGTTCTATGTTAAATGCCGGTCCTGGACTTATGTTCATGACGCTTCCAAAGGTATTCGCAAGCATGAGATTCGGCGGTGTTATCGGAACAATCTTCTTTGTTCTCGTATTTTTCGCAGCCCTTACTTCTGCAATCTCTCTGATGGAGACTATCGTATCCGTTTTCATGGATAAATTTGGATGGAAACGTAGATTTACCGGTATTTTCGTTGCAGTATTAGCATGTATTATGGGAATTCCTTCTTCTCTTGGTTTCGGACCATTAAGCTTCATCAGTTGGATGGGAATGTCAGTACTGGATATCATGGACTTTATCAGCAACAGTGTATTAATGCCAATTGTTGCATTCTTTACTTGCATTTTTGTTGGTTTCACCATCAAGCCAAAAACAATTTCCGATGAAGTAAAGGCAACCGATGGAACTTTCAAGGCAGAAAAAATGTTCAATGTCATTATTAAATGGGTTGCTCCAGTCTTCCTCGTACTGATTCTAATAAGTTCCGTAGCAAGCGCACTCGGATTGTTCACAATTTAAATGGGAATTTAGATTAGTTAGTAGGTAATTGGGTGTGTACGGCGAGAGGATGGATGGGATGGTTGACATTGCGGAGTCCTTCGCTAAGAATCCATAACAGGAAAAGAAGCAGATATTTTGTGACCAGGCTGATTCACCCCGAAATCTTGATGATTTCGAGGCTCAGCAGCCTTCTCAGATTTGGCTTGAAGCCAAATCTTCGCACAAAATATCTGCTTCTTTTCCTGTAACGTATTCTAACGCTTGTCCAACGAACGGCAACCATCCCATCCATCTTCTCGCCTGACATCCCCCAAATCCGCAACTTCCTCATCCGGGAGAATTCCTGCGTGTCATGCAGAGCGAACGATCATAGTAAAGATATTGTCAAAAAACTGGCAGAATAACTAACTGAATCTTCCATTGAAATAATGATGAATAGTATAAAAACATCGCTCCCCATTGCGCTTCACGCTAGGAATTCCCCCAGATGAGTTCATTCCGTGATTGAGAATGTCAGGCGCAAGGGAGTTGGACCGGTTGGTCTGTATCCGTTTATCCAAGCACTAGAATCCGTTACAGAAAAAAGAACTGCAATTCCGTGTGAGAATTTGGTTACAGACCAAATTCGAAAGGACTGCTGAATCGAGAAATTATCCAAATTTCTCGGTGAATCAGTCCGGTCACGAAATTGCAGTTCTTTTTTCTGTTATGGATTCTCAGCGAAGGATACCAGATACAGACCAACCGATCCAACTCCCTTGCGCCGTGCACTCCTCAATCACAAAATTTACTCATCTAAATTCCCATCTAAAGCAACAACTCTTTTGCAACCCCTTCCAACGCACTCTTATAAGTAATTTCTTCTACCGTTTCCATCGCCAGAATATCTCTTTCTCCAATTTGATCTCCGTTCAAATAATATTGAATTTCTCCCAATTTATCACCTTTTTTCACAGGTGCTTTTATCTTCGAGTCAATGACTATCTTCCTTTCTATGGAATTTAAGTCAGAACCAGTCGTATCTATATAGGAAAAGGCGCCTTTCTGTTCTATTTTTACCTCTTTTTTCACACCTCGTTGTACAGATACAGGGGCTAATTTTTCCATATGCTCCTCTTTATATTTATTACATTTTCCAAATCCATAATTGAAAAGTGTAATTGCATCCTTTACGCGCGTTTTACTATCATCTGCCGCCATGATCACCGCAATCAAATCAATCTCATTCTTCTGCGCAGTTGCAGATACACAGAATTTTGCCTGACTAGTCGAACCGGTTTTTAAACCTGTCGCATATTCATATTGTCGAATTAGTTTATTGGTATTAGTCAATCCAAACTCAGAAGTACCTTTCTTTGTTGTGTGTGTGATATTTTCCATCCAGATTTTGCAATAATCGTATATTTGAGGATATGTAGTAATCAACTCTTTTGACATTAACGCAATGTCTCGCGCAGTCGTCAGATGTCCTTCTGCGTCTAGTCCATTACAATTTACAAAATGTGTATTTTTCATTTCCAGTTTTTCTGCCCTCTTATTCATTTGCTCTACAAATGCCTCTTCACTGCCACAGATATACTCCGCCATTGTTACGCAGGCATCATTAGCACTTGCAACAGATATACATTTTATCAATGTATCAACCGTTTGCACTTCGCCAGGCTCCAGGAACACCTGTGAACCTCCCATAGATGCCGCATATTCTGAAGTTGTCACTTCATCTTCTAAACTAATCTTTCCTTCCTCTAGTGCATCAAAGATCAAGAGTAAAGTCATCACCTTTGTAACGCTGGCTGGTGGTCTCTGTGTATCAGCATCCTTTTCATAAATGACCTGTCCTGTCGAAGCCTCCATCAAGATTGCCGAGGGTGCACTAACTATAATTGATTCCTCCTTCGGACTTTCTGTTGTTTCCTGCGTATTTGTTGTTTCTTGCACATCCGTGTACAAAATTGGCCCTCTTATCTCCATAGCATATACAGGATGTACACATAATGCGACGCTTAGGATTACTGCCAGAACAAATTTCATACAACAACTCCTTCTGGATATTCGTCTATTACTACCATTCTAATAACAGCCTAAACAAATTATTCCAAATACATGCATACGATTTTACTATTGTTTTCTTCTTATAAAACTCCTATAATAGATTTCGAAAAAAGTTTATAGGAGGAACATTATGAAATTTATATATCCCGCAGTATTCCATAAGACAGAAGATGGAAAATACAAAGGGTACTTTCCAGATTTAGAATGTTGCTACGGAGAAGGTGAAACCTTGGATGATGCCATTGACAGTGCAAATGAAGCCGCCCGCGATTGGATTACATTAGAATTATCCGAAGAAGAACCTTTAATGCCCTATGTCTCAGATATTAGCGATATCGAACTTAAAGAAGGCGATATTGTAAGAAATATATCCGTAAACATCCGTTTTTATGAAGGCTGGGACGAATAGAACATTTTCTGTCATTCACTAAAATTCGAAAAAAGAAGAGCAGGTGGCAATATCGCCATCCTGCCCATATAGACTCCACATTTTGTGGAGAAAGAAAGCGGAATTCATATCATATGTATTTCCGCTTATTAAATTGGACAGATTGTCCAATTGAACCCTTATCATAACCTCTACAAATCTCTGTAACATTTTGTATATATAGATTATCATAAACTGTCATAAATCTCAAATAATTTGTCTGATTTTTTATCAAAATATCATATTTTTTATCGACAATTTTTTACAATTTATTCATCTAGGTACACCACATTTTTCATTTAGGTACACCACAAAATGAAATTTGGGACGTAGACTTTTGTAAAAAGTCTACGTCCCAATTTCATTCATTTTTCTTATTTACCAGCCATCTGTTTTTCCTGCTGTTCGATCATTTTTTTAACCATATAACCACCAACAGAACCATTCTGTCTAGATGTCAGGTCTCCGTTGTAACCGTCTGTTAACGGTACGCCTAATTCGTTTGCAACCTCGTATTTAAACTTGTCTAATGCGCCTTTTGCTTCAGGCACGGCTGCTCTGTTTGATGAACTTGTCATTGTTATACTCCTCCTTTTGGTAACTTTGTAACTTTTGGTTTTGTTACAATCATAGTATATGGAGGATTTAGATTATTACACTAGTATTTCCTTCATAATTTGGAAGATTTTTCAACCAATCACACGCAGACTCTGTAAGGGTATCAGCGGCTTCATTTGCCATCTGTAATATCCGGGCATCCTGATATATATCGCCAAGTCTAAAATCCATCAGTCCACTCTGTCTAATTCCAAAGAGATCACCAGGTCCACGAAGTCTAAGATCTTCACTTGCTATCTTAAACCCGTCATTTGACTTATTTAATATATCCAGCCTTTCTTTGGTTTCTTTTGATTTTGAACCAGTCATAAAGATACAATAAGACTGGTATTTCCCTCTCCCTACTCTGCCGCGAAGCTGATGAAGTTGTGCCAATCCAAAACGTTCTGAGTTCTCGATCATCATAACCGTTGCATTTGGTACATCAATTCCCACTTCAATAACCGTTGTTGATACCAGAATCTGGATCTCATTCTTTCCGAATCGCTCCATAATGTCATCTTTTTCTGTCTGTTTTATCTTCCCATGAAGATAAGATACATTGATTTCTTCTCCCATTTCTTCTTGTAGTGCAGAAGCATAATCAATTACATTTTCAACTTCCAGATGTTCACTTTCCTCCACCATTGGACAAATAATGTAACATTGGCGCCCTTCGGCCACTTGTTTTCTCATAAATGAATAGGCTGTTTTCCTGTAACTGGTATCTACCACACAATTTTTTATTGGGAGTCGGTTTGCCGGCAATTCGTCGATCACAGAAATATCCAGATCACCATACAAGATAATTGCCAATGTTCTTGGTATTGGAGTCGCACTCATGACCAACACATGTGGCACTCTTCCTTTTTTGGCAAATGTCTCCCGCTGTTTCACACCAAAACGGTGCTGCTCATCTGTAACTACCAGCGCAAGGCAATCATAATTAACCCGATCTTGAATCAGCGCATGTGTGCCGATGATAATCTTCGCATATCCGCACTCGATCCTATCATAAGCTCTGCGCTTCTCCTTTGCCGTCATAGATCCCGTCAGCAATTCTACTTTTATCCGAATGTCGTATTCTTCAAATAACCTCGTAATCGATTCATAATGCTGCCTCGCCAACACTTCCGTAGGCGCCATCATTGCACCCTGATATCCATTCCATGCCGTATTCAACAACGCCAGGACTGCAACGATTGTCTTTCCTGAGCCAACATCTCCCTGCACCAAACGAGACATGGTCGTAACGGATGCCATATCAGAAGCAATCTCTTCCCACACTTTTCTCTGCGCATTCGTCAAACGATATGGTAAACGCCGGATAAACTCTTCTACCTCTGGTTTTTTGGAAATCACATATTCATTTTCCAACTTCTCATTCTTATCTTTTAGCTTTCGAAGTGTAAGAATAAATGCCAGGAATTCATCAAAGACCAGCCTCTCTCTTGCATGATAGAACACTTCTTTATCCTCTGGAAAATGAATTCCACGAATTGCGAAATTATATTCCGCCAGTCCATACCTCATTCGTATTTTGTCAGGCAAAAATTCTCGTGTCAGATCCAGACCATCCAAAGCCTGTTTGACTGCTTTTGATACCACATTATTCGACAATCCCGCTGTCAATCCATAGATTGGCTGCAAAGTGTTCAATTTCTCCTTATATTTTTCACTTGGATAAAAGATTTCCGGATGTTCCATTACCAAACCATCTCGTTTACGCACGACTCTTCCCCTTAGAGTAATCACACCACCTTTTGCAAGTGTATTCCGCAAAAAAGGCATACGAAACCAGATAACTTTTATTGTACCAGTCAAGTCTTTCACATACAGTGTAGTAACCTGCATACTTCTACTTCCGGACACTTGTATACGACCATAGACAGTACCAGTTATCGTCTGCGTCCTTCCCTCTTCTACCTCACTGACCGGCACCGCATCTTCATAGACATCATATCCTCTGGGATAGTATCGAATCAAATCCCCGACTGTGCTGACTCCGACTTTTTCAAATAACTTCTGTGTTTTCTCACCAATTCCTTTGATTTCTTTGATACTAGTCTGCTCTATCATATATGCTCCACCCGCAAAACCTTCCATCGAAAATTTTTCCAACTGTATGGCAATAAAAAGGCCAGCTCCGTTCCTAAGGGACAACGCCCTACAGTCACAGAAATCTGGCCCTGCCTATATATTATTTTATCTACCTGATGATTTATTTATTCAACTGCAAGAACATAATAGTATATTGGCTGTCCACCAAAATGTGCATCTACATCCACATCTGGATACAATTCTTCAATCTCTTGAATCAACTGTTCCGCATCTTCTTCCTTGACTTCCTCTCCGTAATAAAGACTGATCAATTCAGACTCCTTATCTACAAGTTGCTCCAACATTGCCTTCGTAGTCTCTTCAATTCCTTTTCCAACTGCAAGAATTCCTTTATCACCAATACCCATAATATCGCCTTCATGAATCTCTTTATCATCAATATGAGTATCTCTAACAGCATAAGTAACCTGACCAGATTTTACACGTTGAATCTCTTCAAGCATTGTCTCTTCGTTCATCTTCGCATCTGCATCTGGCATAAAGTTTATAATAGCAGTAATTCCTTGCGGTACAGTCTTGGTCGGGATTACAATGATTTCTTTATCTTCCACCAATGCTTTTGCCTGATTTGCAGCCAACACAATATTCTTATTATTTGGCAATATAAAGACTGTATCTGCATTCACTTGATCAATAGCATTCAGCATATCTTCCGTACTTGGATTCATTGTCTGTCCGCCTTCAATAATATAATCCGCTCCCAACTCTTTAAATATCTCATTCAATCCTTCTCCGATAGATACTGTAATAAATCCCATCGGTTTTCTTGGCTCTTTCGCTTTTTTCTGTGCTTCTTTTTCAGCCTCTTCGGCGGCCAATTTCTCTGCATCACGAATTAATTTTTCCTGATGTTCCTCGCGCATATTATCAATTTTCATACGCGACAGCTGTCCATATGTCAAAGCTCTTTGAATTGCCAGTCCCGGATCATTTGTATGCACATGAATCTTTACCACATCATCATCAGCGACACATACGATAGAATCACCGATAGAGGACAAATATGCCTTAAATTCATGCTCATCTGTTTCTGTAAATTCCTTCTCTGTCAGAATAATGAACTCAGTACAATAGCCAAACTTGATATCTGCTGTATCCTGTGCATTAATCTTCGTCACAGACATACCAGCGCTTGGGGAAATAGCACTATAGTCAATCTCTTTTCCCAAAAACGCATCATAAGCGCCCTTTATAACTTCTAAAAGACCTTGTCCACCAGAATCTACAACTCCCGCTTCTTTCAATACAGGTAACATATCCGGTGTCTTGGCAAGCACTTCTTCAGCATGCTCAATAACTGCCGGGATAAAGACCTCAAGATCGTCTGTCTCTTCTGCCATCTGAGCCGCTTTATCTGCAATACCACTTGCAACTGTCAGAATCGTACCTTCTTTTGGTTTCATAACAGCTTTATACGCAGTATCTCTTGCTCTTGAGCAGGCAGCAGCCAATCCAAGAACATCAATCTCTTTTTCCTCACGGATAGATTTGGTAAATCCTCTTAATAACTGTGAAAGGATAACACCCGAGTTACCTCGTGCACCACGAAGGGATCCAGAAGAAATCGCTTTTGCCAGTTCTTTCATATCAGGTTTACTCAACGCAGTCACTTCTTTTGCTGCTGACATAATCGTAAGTGACATATTCGTTCCTGTATCTCCATCCGGTACCGGAAATACATTTAATTCATTGATAAATTCTTTCTTTGCCTCAATATTCTGTGCACCTGCCAAAAACATCTTTGCAAGCATGTCCACACTTATAGTTTTCGTAGCCACTTCTAATGCTCCTCCTTAACTAATCGATGACTCTGACGCCTTCAATGTAGACATTGATCTTATCTACCGGCATTCCCGAAAATTCTTCTACTTTATATTTTACATTACTGATCAAATTCTCAGTAACAGCAGAAATACTTACACCATATGCAACAATAATATGGAAGTTAATGCTGATATGATTATCATCTGAGATACCCACCTGAATTCCTCTGGTCAGACTCTCCTTTTTCAACAGATGAACCAAACCATCTTTTACATTTACCGCAGCCATTCCAACAATACCAAAACATTCCACTGCCACAGTTCCAGCATATTTTGCAATCACTTCAGAGTCAATCGTCACAATACCAAGATCTGTACTCATACATCCCTTCATATCTAAAACCTCCAATTCTTCTCTAAACTTATGAAGTCATAATAATAAGCATATTATACTCTTTTTTTCTATATATTACAATACGAAAACGTTGATGCTTCGTATTACAAAATTACTTTATTATATCAAGTAATGGGCAATAAAAAACTCAGATTCCAAAGCGAAATCTGAGTTTTAACCTTCATTACGCACGCTCAACTCTGCCTGATTTTAAACAAGAAGTACAAACATACATTCTCTTTGTAGCTCCATTTTCTGTTTTAACACGAACAGATTTTACATTTGATTTCCACATCTTTGGTGATTTTCTATGAGAGTGGCTTACATTATTTCCAAAGTGAGCACCCTTTTCACAAATAGCACATTTTGCCATGACTGCACCTCCTAACGCTCATATATAGTCTGTTCTCCAGACTCACAACACTAGTTATTGTAACAGAAGAATATATGAATTGCAAGTATTATTTGCATTTTTCTTTGATTATAGTATCAATACGATGCACAAATCCACGATTCATCCTAGCATCATGCTTTGAAAAAAGTATTAACAACAGAACAGGTTGTATCCTGCTAATACACACAACAAGATGCATAACACTTCTATAAAAGTATTCGGCAAAATCAATGCCAGAATAATGCCAACTGCTACCCAGAACAAGGCAAAACCTATCACGCGCTTCATTGTCTTCACCTTTGCCTGCATTTTATATAATATATGCAAATTCATGCAAATTCATGACTAATCCTATTTTCCATCAGAATCCTGATCTGCCTCATCCAGAATATCCATAACATCTTCTTCCGTCATCTTATCTTCTTTGTTCGAAGAAAATTTGTCAATAACGTCCGGTACCATATCCAGTATCTTAGTAATCGTATCCTGATTTTTGACATTGACAAGCTTAGTATGTCCATTCTGAATCACAAGCACTGCACTAGGAGTCATCTTTCCTCCCAATCCTCCAGCCCCTTTTTCTTTCTTATCTCCATTAAATGCTCCGGCTCCAATTGCAAATGATACATCCACCAGCGGAAGAATAATGGTATCCCCTATATGAATTGCATCTCCAACAACCGTCTTTGAGGATACTACTCCATCCATTCCTTGAAAGAGCGCCTCAACCGTTCCTTTAAAATTATTATCTGCCATATCTTTCTTCCTCCTAAATGCTTATAATTCAAACTTCTTTATATCTCGATACGTCATTCGCACTTCCCTGCTCCAGATAAGACTCCACAAAAGTTTTATAAAAAAACTGCCTCGTATTTTTCCCACTACATGCAGGTTGCCTTCCAGAATCTGATTTTCAAAATCTGGTTCCACCCTAACATGGTCTTCTACGAAAGGATAGAGCATACTAAATCCTGCAAGTAACTGTCCTGTTCTGTAAGGGTCTTCAAAACCAAAACGAATATCTGCTTCCAATCGCTTTGGTCTTAGCTTCCTCAAAAGACAAAAAACCTCATCTTTCACCTTGAGGAACGCTTTTTTATGAATCTCATCCGTGAGAAACATGCAGATTTTCTCTTTCTTTTCTAATAATGCTTTTATTTTATCACAGAAACCTTTGATTGTACATTTAATCTTCCGATAGATATCTTTTATCTTTTGAACACCTTTCTGATAGATTCCTGCAATTTTCTGCCATATGCGCTTCCGTTCTTTCTTACTGCCATCATCAGATTCTTCCCTTGCCTCATCAAAACAGGTTTCTGCTTCTTCCACTGCTTTTTGATCTTCTTGAAATTCTTCTGTAATTCTTTCAGATATTTGGGGTTCTTTTTTAATTTCTTCCGAAATGTCTTGATCGCTTTTACCGTGGACTTCCAGCCTTTCTTCCTGCTTCTTTTCCGACTCCTCTGAAGTTCCTTCTTCATCTTCCTCCAATAATTGTTCCAATTCTTTTTCATAAGATTCCACCTCTTCTTTCACAGATTGTGTTGATTCCTGCTCACTTTGAATATGCTTCCATGCAATCCTGATACACCAGAATAATTGTTTCTCCTCATAAGATGCCGTTATTTTTATCAGATGCAACAACCAAGTCACTCTGGTTTTCGCTTTGACTCCGGAAAGGGTACCATCACAAGAAGCTTCTACTTTGTATCTGATAGGAACAAAAAGGACAATACAAACCAGTAATACCAGTATCCCCAGTATCACTGCAATTATAATTCCTAGAATTTTCAAGATAAGCAATAGAATATGTAGCATCTTACTCTTCCTGTTCTTTTCTTAATATATAGGAACGAATATCTGCTCCTTTGGTCTCATTATACACTTCCTGCACAATTTCTTCCACAAGTTCCAACGCATCCTCATAATCTTTTGCAATCCCAACTACAAAGAAATCATCATGAGGGAAATTCGGCTGTAATAACACTGCGGAATGATAGATTTCCAAATGGTTCTGTTTATTGTTTGCCAACGTCACAATATGAATATTCATCTGGAATTTATTGTTTTCCAGTTTTTCAATGATCTTTGACTTCTTTTTTTTCAGCCCTTCTGTCAGATACAAATGCCTATAGTACTGCATATTTCCACTCCTATAAACCCCGAATTAATAATAATATGCGTCAAATACTTGTTTTGCCACATTTACGGCTTTTGCAGAACCATCTGAAGCTTCAATAATCACGCTGATGACCAGTTCTGGATTATCTACATTCGACATTCCGATAAACCATGAATGATCCTTTTCCTTATCGGAACTATATTCTGCTGTTCCGGTTTTACCAGCCGCCGTATAGCTCTGTCCACTCAATACGGATGCTGTTCCATAATCTACCACACTCTTCATATATTGCTTTAATTGCGAAGCTTCTTCTTGCGTCATCAAAGTTTTATATTCTTCCGGAGTATTTTTTGTCACTTCCTGACCAGCATAATTCGTCACACAATCTACCAGATAAG
This sequence comes from Dorea chungnamensis, assembly GCF_039832125.1. Lineage (NCBI taxonomy): Bacteria > Bacillati > Bacillota > Clostridia > Lachnospirales > Lachnospiraceae > Dorea > Dorea chungnamensis. Next base: position 21,632 of record NZ_JBDOHT010000012.1, read on the forward strand.
GCTTCATTAATGTTCCCCCATTGGCAATCGCAGCTGTAATCAACGCCATATGATATGGGCTTACCTGCGTCTTTCCTTGTCCCATGGCTGTCATCATCTTATCTGCACTTCCATCACTAGTATTAAGTGAGAATTTACTCTTACTATATGATAACTCTGACGGAAGTTTTGAATCAAATAACAATTCCTTGGTTGTTTCCTGGAATTTGCTTACGTCTAATGACAAACCAATATTTGAAAATGATGTATTACATGAATAAGCCAGACTATCCTGAAAATCAACCTGACCATGCACATGACCGTTATAACAGTGAATAGAAACTCCATCCTGCTCTATGGTTCCCGTACAATTATAGCTGTATGTGTCATAATCTGCATGTTCCCGCATATATTCCAATGCCGTAATAACTTTAAAAGTTGATCCCGGCGCATACTGTCCCTGCGTAGCCCGGTTTAACAACACGCTATTTTCATCTGTATTTAAGGTTTCCCAGTTCTGTTCTACTGTATTCGGATCAAAATCCGGTTTGGACACCATAGCCAAAATCTTGCCGGTACTAGGTTCTATTACCACAACCGCTCCTTTATAATCTCCCAGCGCATTGTAAGCCGCCTGCTGAAGATTCAGATCCAAGGTTGTCACAACCGTATCTCCTGTATTCTTCTTATTCTGGAATTCGTTGACCAGTTTTTCCAGAAAAAATGCATGAGATGTCAGAAGCTCATAATTTTCTACCGACTCAAGCCCGGCTTTGCCTTGCACACTATATCCCACAACATGAGCAAACATATTCCCGTAAGGATATTCACGACTCTCCGTCCCATCTTCTGAGACGGATGACTGTGCAAGAACATTTCCATTCTTATCAACAATTTTTCCTCGGACCACACGATCTGCATAAGCGTCTTGTCTTGCGTTATAAGGGCTTCTGATAATCTCTTCGCTCTTGACTACCTGGAAATAAACGATATATCCCATCATAACAAGAAACAATGCCACAAAAATATAAGTAACCCTAGCGAACTCTTTGTTCCTTGCGCGCTTTTCCTTTGCCTTGCGCTTGTCGTTTCGGTTGGCTTCTCTGCGCTCTTTCCGGGACATCTGCTGCTTTTCTTGCTCTCTTTTTATTCTCTTGTCCGCTTCTCTTTGCTCGTAGCCTTTCCTTTTTCTTTCTTTCAATATCTTCTTCCTCGTCTTCCCTTAATATATATAGTCCTTGAATAATCGCAAACATAATCAGTGTGCTAAGGAGCGAACTTCCTCCATAACTTACCAACGGAAGTGTTACACCAGTTGATGGAATAAATTTTGTCACACCACCGATATTCAAGAACACCTGAAAGATATAACATGTTCCAAGTCCCAACGCAACCATCTTATAAAACATATTATGAAGCTGCATTGCGATATTCAAAAACATAATATAGCAGCTGACACAGATCAAGATTGTGCATAACGCAAATATCAATCCCAATTCTTCGGATATTGCAGAAAAGATAAAATCTTCATCTGCAACAGGAATCTGATCCGGCATTCCCTGATACAGTCCCATTCCAAACCATCCACCGGTCCCGATGGCAAATAAAGACTGTGCTACTTGATATCCACCATTATCATAAGAAGCGAATGGATCTTTCCACACGATCACTCGAGTCCTTACATGATTAAACAGATAATATGCTCCTACAGATGCTACACTTCCGGCACCGAGTCCTGCCAATATATAAAGAGGCTGATGTGTAGCAACATAAAGCATCGCAAGATACACTACAAAAATAATAAGTGCTGCTCCAAGATCTTTTGACACCACCAAAATCAATACATGAAAAGCTGCAAGTGCTGTTGTTATCACAATATTTTTAAATTCCAACGATTTCTTAAAACTTGAGGCAACAAAAAAAACAAAAATAATTTTCACTAATTCCGAAGGCTGTATGCTGATACCGCCTATCGTAAATCCCAACTTCGCCCCATAAGATACTTGTCCAGCTACTACAACAAATGCCAGAGATGCAATTCCAGCGATTGCATATAGATTTCTCCATTCGGAAAGTTTTTTGAATTTCCGGATAATGACCGGAACCACGAGACTGATTACAATCGCTCCAGCAGCAATCACATATTGCTTTACCGCCTTTTCGTAATTTAGCCTGGTCAGAATAATCATCCCGATGCACAAAAGCATGCACATATTATTAACGACTAGTCTGGATACCTTGGGATAGATATTCGTGTACAAAAGTATAACTACACCAAATAATACCACCTGCATTAAATAAAATGCCAGTATTTTTATTTCTTCTGTCTTTAGGTACAATACCAGAAATGCAATAATATGTATCATAAACATTAATACATTTTGCTTTCTAAGCAGACTTTTTTTCTTATCCGGATCATAATATCCAAATATGCTGAAACATAAGTATGTATAAGCCGTAATCAGCACGATCATAAGATATTTTGACAATTCAACAATAATATTTACCAAATCTTCACCTACTTCACGCCCCGTTTAAAATGTCCCCTTGTGAATTCCGTTTCCGGTGTGGATACTTTTTGATGCTCCAGAAATGCTGACTGATAACATTCTACAATCTTCTGCATCTGTCCACACGTCTCGGTCGTAAAATCCATGCGTAATTCCGCCGGAGCAAGTTTTTGAATTTCTTCTGCTTTATCCGCCAAGAAAAGCGGTGCAGAATTATATATTATATTATAGCAGTATTGACAGCATCGTTTTACTGTAAACTTCTTCTGATATCTGTCGCGAATAGATAGATATCCTTCTTCCTTCAAGCATTTGCCACTAGTCTTCTGGATACAATTTGCCGTTACCATTACCGGTTGATATCCATACACAATCAGACTGGCATTATCAATTCCCAATTTGTTAAGTTCCCAGTCATTTAACTCCGCCGGAGCGGTAAACTGAGCAATCCCTTGTTCTTGAAGAAACGCCCTGCCAGAATGATTGAAGACATACATATTGTGATCCGAACGGATTTCCTTATGAAACCCATGCTCTGTAAGCCATTGATAACTTTCCCAGTTACGGATTAGCACTCCATCATAATACTGTTCTAATATTGGATATTTCTTTTCATAATTCTTAATGGTCTTCTCTCGGAAAATATAAGGCATTGCCAGATAATACTTTTGGTTTTGAGCTTTTTCTTCTAAGATTTTAATTGCTCGCTGCCCCATTCCGACTGCACTGTCTACATAAACATTCTTTATTATCTCCGATTGTATAACAAACTCAAGCTGTTCTACTGATTGAACCGAAGCTGACAAAACGGTTGCTTCAAAGGATGAAGCAACATTTTTCTCATTCACAAATATTCCTGAAAATTGTGGAATATCCCTTCGGTATTTTTCAAGTATACACACTGACAATTTTTCAATTCCTTCTCTGCGAAGCTCATTTAATGCCTGCATCGGAAGAAATACTGCCCCATCTATCTCAACATCAAATCGATCAAATATAAATTGTGTATTCCCTGTTTTTCGCATCTGCTTTTCCACTCGCTTTTTATCCAGCGGCTGTCGCTTAGCCATATCCGGCGCAGCTCCTTCACAGACAATCTCACAATCCCCATATTCCAGAAACAGTTTAGCACTTTCCCCCAAAGAAAGTATTAATTTCCCATTAATTTTTTCTTGGGTTTTGTATTCTGGCAGCTCCATTACCTCTTCATTTCCTGTCGGACGTTGGAAAGAAATCATATTCTTTCCATTATGCTGCCTATAATATCCATCACTGTATCCTCTTCTCTGATAAGCGCCAAGCAATTTCTCACGGTCCGATTTCAGGACCTTATATCCAGAAGCCCCTTCCGCGAAATAAAGGTCTGTATATTTTCGATACATACTTACCACCGTATATACATAGTCTGGCTGCTTCATTCGCCCTTCAATTTTAAAAGAATCAATTCCAGCTTCTATTAACTCTGGCAGAAAATCAATCGTGCACAGATCTTTTAAACTCATGATATCTGCCGGTTTTTGCCCTTCGACACTATAAGGCAGACGGCATGGCTGGGCACATTGCCCTCGGTTTCCACTCCTTCCTCCAATCATGCTGCTCAAAAGGCATTGTCCAGAATAGCAATAACACAGCGCTCCATGCACAAAGCATTCAATCTCTAATCCCGTCTCTTCTTTCATCTTTCGAATCTCTGAAAGAGAGAGTTCCCGCGCCGGCACTACCCGTACGATACCTTGATTTTTCCAGAACTCTGCTCCCTTCTGATTAGTAATTGTCATCTGGGTGCTGGCATGAATCGCAAGATCTGGGAAATATTTCTTCAGGAATCTGACCACTCCAACATCCTGGACAATCACTCCATCCAATCCTTGCTGATAAAAAGGAAGAAGATATTCATACAGACTATTCAGTTCATCATCTTTAAGTAAAGTATTTACTGTAAGATAAATCTTTCTCCCATGTATGTGTACATAGTCTATAGCCTGAAGCATATCATCCTGCGCCAGATTCTTTGCATAAGCCCTTGCGCCAAACTGACTGCCTCCGACATAAATCGCATCTGCTCCTGCACATATAGCTGCTTTCAGGCTTTCATAAGAACCGGCAGGCGCCAGTATTTCAATTTTCCTGTTCATATATCTTTTTCCTGCTTCCTTATCAAAATTCATCTATATTCGAAGTATTCTCCTATATGATAAATAGGCTGTCCATAGACAGCCTATTTTTTATGATTATTTTTAATCTCTGTTTCCAGCTGGACAATCTTCATCTGAAGTTCCTTATTCTCTTCTTTTAGCTTGTCCATAGATTTCTCCGCATTCTCCAGCTTAATTTGAACAGATATCAATTCATGCTTCAGATCATACATCTCTTTATCCTTTGCTTCTATATCACTCTCTAGAGAGCCGCCTTGCTTTCTGGCTTTAAAGTAATCATCCGCAATGTTCAATGCCAAAAGAATACTTCTGGTCTCCGCACTTTGCTTACGATATCCTTCACTGTTGCTGCATTCTTCAATCTTATGATTTAAATAGGTAGATACCTTCTGCAAATAATCCTCGCTTTCAAAGCCACTCAAGGTAAATACCTTTCCTCCTATTAATACTTCCGTATAGTTTTTTGATGATGCCATAGAAGCCTCCTCGAACTTTTATAATATCTGATAACTATTATAAACTAAACTGATATAAAAACCAACTATTTTTCATCATTTTCACGTGAAATTCCCAGATGACAATAAGCACTGTCTGTAACGATCCGCCCGCGAGGTGTTCTTTGAATGAATCCATTTTTCAGTAAATATGGTTCATAAACATCCTCTATGGTTCCGGAATCTTCACCTACAGTAGCTGCTAAAGTTTCTAAGCCTACCGGTCCACCCTGAAATCTTTCGATCATGGTTATCAGAAGATTCCTGTCGGTTTGATCCAAGCCTTCTTTATCCACATCAAGAAGATCTAATGCATAATTCGCCACTTCCTCGGAAATATATCCTTCATATTTAATCTGTGCAAAATCTCTGACACGCTTCAAAAGTCTGTTTGCAATTCTCGGCGTTCCACGGGAGCGCTTTGCAAGAGCGTATGCTCCTTTGTCATCAATTCCTACTTCCAGCACCTTTGCCGATCGAAGAATGATTGTTTTTAATTCTTCGACCGTATAAAATTCCAGACGATTGACAACGCCGAACCGATCTCTCAAAGGAGCTGTCAACATTCCTGCTCTTGTCGTAGCTCCCACCAGGGTAAATTTGGGTAAATCCAGGCGAATAGATCTTGCACTGGCACCCTTTCCAATCATAATATCAATAGCATAATCTTCCATCGCCGGATAGAGTACTTCTTCCACTTGACGATTCAACCTGTGTATCTCATCAACAAATAAAATGTCTCCTTCCTGCAGATTATTTAAAATCGCTGCCATCTCTCCAGGCTTTTCTATTGCCGGACCTGAAGTAATCTTAATGTTTACATTCATCTCATTAGCTATGATTCCTGCAAGTGTCGTCTTTCCCAATCCTGGCGGACCATAAAACAACACATGATCCAACGCCTCATTTCTTGCCTTTGCAGCTTCTATATAAATTTTCAGAGTCTCTTTTGTCTTTTCCTGTCCTATATAGTCTTTCAACAACTGTGGACGCAGATGATTCTCTATCTTGACATCTTCTTCCAGATTTTCTGTTGTAACAATTCGCCTGCTCATGTCTTTCACCCTGTGCTAAAACATCATATATTTTAAAGCTTGCCTCAGCACATCCTCTACTTCCATATTTTCTTCAAATTCCACTTGTTTGACTGCTTTTAATGCCTCAGTATTGCCATATCCCAGGGCTACCAATGCCTGTACGGCCTCACTCTGTACCTCATTGTGGTAATTCACACTACCAGACATCACAGAAGCAGAAGCACTGTGTTCCAAAGCATCCTCAAGACGTAACTTATCCTTTAATTCCAATATCATCTTTTCTGCTGTCTTCTTCCCAATCCCAGGTGCTGCACAAATTGCCTTTATATCATTTGACATCACAGCAAATCTAAGATCATCCGGGCTTAACGCTGACAAAATTCCTAAGCCACCTTTTGGACCGATTCCGTTTACACCGATCAACAATCGAAACACATTCAATTCATCTCTCGTTAAAAAGCCATATAACTGCATGGCATCTTCCTTCACGTTCAGATATGTATGTATCTTCACTTCTGTCCCGAGAGCCGGCATAAGCCCCATTGCCCGACCTGACATAAATACACCGTAGCCAACTCCGCCTACATCAATAATCACTTTATCTTCTTCGTATGCTGCAATTTCTCCCCTTAAATAAGATATCATATATCCCTCCTAAAAATGTACATTCACCAGTCTTTTTAACATCTCATTTGACACAATTCCAATAAGCAGTCCAGTTATCATTCCAGCAATTAATAACACCGGAACGTAATATGCCACGCTAAATGTCTCCACAACCAACATAGCCACAATCAATTGCCCAACATTATGAAATACTCCGCCGGCAATGCTAATCCCCATAATACTGAACCCATCTTTTCGCTTAAAAACTGCCATAACTGTAAGACTAAGAAGCCCTCCTGCCAAACTATAGATAATGCTAAAATAATTACCGAAAATAAAACCGGACAATAAAACTCTGACAATCGACAGCAGATAAACTTCTCGCAAACGCATCTTATACAGTGCAATCACAATAATCAGGTTAGCAAGCCCCAACTTTACTCCCGGAATTCCAAAATTAATCGGTATCAAAGTTTCAACATAACTAAAAATCAACGCTAATGCCGTAAATACCCCAAAATAAGCAACTTTGCTCTTCACATGTATCTACCTCCTAATTCGTCACCGCATCATATTCGCTATTTTCACTACTTTCAATCTCCACAACAACTCTGTTCGGAAGACAGATAATACTCTCATGATTCATTGAAATTTTTTTCTGGTGCACGCACAATTGATCTGGGCAGTCTGCCTCAATCATATCGGCCTTTCCATTTTTAATCTGAAGTATATTCGTTCCATGATTGATTTCTATCTCCTGATCTTCTGACAGACTGTAAACGCCCTGAATCTCTCCATTCACTTTAACAATTGCCTTACTTGCCCCTTTTCCTCCGATAAACACATGCACAAGTATCGTTAAAACAGCGATACATAGAATTGTCAGTATCAGAATACCATCTTTTTTCTTAAATTCCATTTTCATATTTCATTTACCTCTTTATTCCTATGAGTTTTATTCTAACACAACCCAATCTTACCTTCAACCACATGTTCGATTGCATATCTTCTTTTTTGTGTTATACTAAGACTATCAAAATCACGAGGTGTTCTATGAAATATAAACGATTAACCGCATTACTTATTTCTGCTGTTCTTTTAATATCTGGCTGCTCAGGGCTTCCCAAAGAACGTGATCAGACGTATACCGGAACTTTTTTTGATACCGTGATCAGTATCCAAATCTATGATGCCATAGAGGATGACGTTTTAGATGGCTGCGCAAAGCTCTGTGAAAAATATGATACTATGTTTTCGAATAAAACAGAAGATAGCGAAATATCTCAGATTAACCATGCCGGTGGAAATCCAGTCGAAGTATCAGACGAAACAATAACAATTATTAAAAAAGGAATCTATTACAGCAAGATGTCGAATGGTGCATTCGACATTACTATCGGCGCCGTCTCCAATCTCTGGGACTTTAAATCAGAAACTCCTGAGATTCCAGCAGCTGATACCGTTGCCTCTGCAGTCAGTCATGTAGACTACAACCAGATTATAATTACCAACAACACAGTACGTCTGACCGACCCTTATGCATCTATTGATGTTGGGGCTATTGCCAAAGGTTACATCGCCGATCGATTGAAAGCGTACCTAAAAGAGCAAGGTGTAAAACACGCAGTTATTAATCTTGGCGGAAATGTACTGACAATGGGTGGCAAAATAGATGGATCAGACTATAATATCGGCATCCAGAAACCATTTGACGAAAGCGGGCAACCTATTACTTCTGTAAAGGTTTCCAATAAATCTGTGGTAACATCCGGTATCTATCAACGATATTTTGAATCTGATGGAAAGATTTATCATCACATACTTGACCCCAATACAGGTTATCCTTGTGAAAACAACTTATATAGTGTCACTATCATCACCGATTCATCTCTTACTGCAGATGCATTGAGTACAACCTGTTTTCTACTTGGATTTGATGAAGGTATGAAACTAATTAATCAGCTGGATAATGTTGATGCTGTGTTCATCACAAACGATAACAAAATCCACTATTCCAAAAATTTCCAATATTAATCAGCATAAAAACATCAGGAAAGCATTCCTGATGTTTTTTATCTACTCATCTTATCAATATGTTCCTGATGCACTAAAAAATGCTACTCCAAAAATTATCATAAATACCAGATAAACAACCAATATGACTCCTGTAATAATCAAAGAAGCCCGACAATAATTTCTGCGGTTTACATTACCTTTTTTACTAAATGCCCAAACAAAGTAAATAACAATTCCGAAACATGGAATGCAGGATGCTAGAATCGTCAACACCCAATCACCCATAGTCATGGGACTATTATCCATACCCGGTTCATATGCCTGATTATAGGTTCCTGTATTATAACTATAATTATCCTGATAATTATAACCATTCTGTTGATTGTAATTATAATTCTGTTGCTGATTATAATTATAACCACTCTGGTATTGATTATAATCATTATTCTGGTTCGTATACTGATATTGTTGATTTTGGTATTGTGGATTCTGATAAGGCTGCTGTCCTGCATTTGGATCTGTATATTGTTGTCCATTTATATCCGCACTATTGTATGTCTGTTGAGAATCCTGAGTTTCCTCTGGAATATTATCATTTTGGTTTTCCATCGTATTATCCTCCTTGCCTTATTAACAACTATATTCTATCATGCAGATACATGAATTTCAATCACTAAACAAACCATACTATTTGTATAACTTTTTGTATATATGCAAATAAATTATATTCATAATAACTCATTGGAGGGTCACCAGGAAAACAGACAAACATCCGCAATATATAAAACAACATCATCGCAGCCATAATTCCAATCATTCCCCACAACAATCCTCTCCCCATCTTGCGTCCCAACAGGTAGCGGTTCCACCCAAATATCACCAGATAGATCACAATCGGATATATAAAAGGATGTATAAAAAATGCATTCAAAAAATCGAAATGAAACAGACAGAATGCTGCTCTGGTTAATCCACATCCCGGGCATGGGAATCCCGTAATAAGCACCATCGGACATAAGCTATATAAAAATTTTTTCATGAACGCAAAATAGGCGATTATAAGAATAATCACCCATTTTGCCGCCTTAATATCTTCCCACAATAAAGTGAGAGCTCTGCATATGATCTTTTTTAAAGAACATTCTTTTCTTTTCATAAAATTATAAAATAATCTTCTTTGGACATTTTTCTGCACATGCTCCACAGTTCGTACACTTTTCTGGATCAATGTGTGCAATGTTACCTTCAACCTTTACGGCATCAAACTGGCAGACTTTTTCACACATCTTACATCCAATACATCCAACAGAACATGCTTTCATAACATCCTTACCTTTGTCTCTGGAACTACACTGAACCATATGTTTCTGTTCATATGGAACCAGCTCAATCAGCTTCTTCGGACATACAGCAATACATTTACCGCAAGCTTTACATTCTTCCTTATCAACAACAGCAACCCCGTTTACAATATGAATTGCATCAAATGGACATGCCTTTACACAGCTTCCTTCGCCAAGACATCCATAATTACATGCCTTCGGTCCGCCGTCCTGCATCATGTTGACCATTACACAATCATTTAATCCATGATACTCGTATTCCTGCTGTGCTTTATCACAAGTCCCCGCACATTTCACGAATGCAACCTGATGAACCTGCTCTCCAGCTGCAATTCCCATGATCTCACCAACTTTTGCAGCAACTGGTGCTCCACCGACCGGACATCCACCAACTTCGGCTTCACCTTTTACGATTGCTGCTGCAAGACCAGAACATCCTGCATAACCACATCCACCACAGTTATTTCCAGGCAGAACTCCAAGAATAGCTTCTTCTCTCTCATCTACTTCTACTGCAAACTTCTTGCCAGCGACTCCAAGGAACACACCAATGAATAATCCGGTGCCGCCTACGATGATCGCAGCAATAATAATACCTGTAACACTCATTGTTATGCCTCCTTCTAAATCAGTCCTGAGAATCCACAGAATGCGATTGCCATCAGACACGCTGTAATCAGAACAATCGGAGTTCCCTGGAAGGACTCAGAAATATCATTATATTCAATCTTCTCACGGATACCTGCCATGATTACAATTGCAATCAGGAATCCTACAGAAGTACCAACACCATTGATAACACCTTCGAGAAGTGTATATTCTTTCTGAACATTCGTAAGTGCTACACCAAGTACCGCACAGTTCGTTGTAATCAACGGAAGATATACACCCAACGCATTATACAATGGCGGCATTGCCTTTTTCAGGAACATCTCTACAAACTGTACCAAAGCCGCAATGATCAAAATAAATACGATAGTCTGCAAATATTCGAATCCCAATGGTGTCAAAATAAACTTATAAATCAAACCTGTAACAAATGAAGCAATTGTAATAACAAATACTACAGCGCCACCCATTCCGGCTGCTGTATCAACCTTCTTAGAAACACCAAGGAACGGGCAGATTCCAAGGAACTGGCTGAGTACAACGTTATTTACAAGAGCTGAACCAATTGCAATAATCAATAATTCTTTCATCTATGTACTCCTCCTACTCTTCGTTTCCTGTTGGGAACACCTTACCGTTACATCCGCCACAGGATGCACAATCTGTACCACATCCCTGAGCATCTGCAATCTTCTTGCCCTTCTTTGCAGCATTCTTCTTAATCTTGTTCATAGCAGCAACAAGGAATGCCAGAACAAGGAATGCTCCTGGAGGAAGAATAAAGATAGTTACAGGAACATAACCACCTTTACCGGCAGCTGCATCAGCCAACGGCAAAATCTGTGCTCCAAAGACTGCACCTGTACCGATCAGCTCACGAACAATACCAATACAAGTAAGTCCAAATGTAAAACCAAGTCCCATACCAATGCCGTCAAAAATAGATGGGATTACAGGATTCTTAGAAGCATAACTTTCTGCACGTCCAAGAATGATACAGTTAACTACGATCAGCGGAATATAAATTCCAAGTGAATCATACAAACTTGGAACAAAACCTTCCAGCAAAAATTGTACAATTGTTACGAAAGATGCTACGACTACGATGAATGCCGGCATTCTGACAGAATCCGGAATAATCTTACGCAGCATGGAAATCAACATATTTGACAGTACAAGTACGACCGTTGTAGAAAGGCCCATACCTACACCGTTAATAGCGGATGTTGTTACCGCCAGGGTCGGACACATACCTAACATCAAAACGAAGGTAGGATTTTCTTTGATCAGACCGTTATATAATCGTTCCGTACATTTATTCATCTTTTAACTACCTCCTATTGAAATGCATTCTGATAATAACCAAGAGCAGCATTGACAGCTCCGGTCACTGCTCTTGAAGTAATAGTTGCACCACTTAATGCATCGATAGGTTCACCATCTCCGCCGTCTTTTGACACAACAAACTTCTCAGCCTGTTTTCCTTCATACTGGCCATAGAATGCAGGCTCTGTTGCTTTCATACCAAGACCTGCTGTTTCACTAATAGATAAAATAGACACACCGTTTACAGTACCATCAGTTGTTATACCTACTGTAATCTGAATACTTCCGCCAAATCCGTCTTTATCTGTAGTTGTAATAACATATCCCTGATCACCTACTGTACAAACTTCATCAATCGTTGCATTCACGCCCATATCGGCGATTGCCTGATCTGCAGCCTTCTGATCTACTTCGGTCTCCTCAAAATCATTCAGATCAGCTTCCGGGAATACTGCCTGCCATGCTTCTTTTTTGGACTTTTCCTGCACCTGAGCAATCGGGTCTTTTGTAATCTCATAGACCACACCGAGTGCAAGACCTGCGATCAAAGTGATCATTGTAAGAATCAATGTATTTTTCAGAATCTTATTCATTATTTTTCTCCTCCTTTACCAAATGGTTTTGGAAGAGTAACCCTCTCGATCAATGGAACAATAAGGTTACTGATGATGATTGCATAAGATACTCCTTCTGCTGAACCGCCGAAAAGACGGAACAATCCAGTCAGTACACCTAACAGAATTCCATATACATACTGGCCCTTCTTCGTAATTGGAGATGTTACATAATCGGTAGCCATGAACCATGCACCAAGCATCAGACCACCGCCGCACAGATGTGCAGTAATATATTGAGGATCAAAGAATCCAACATTCGGATTTGCAAACGGTCCGAAGATACCAATAAAAATTATAAAAGATACAATATAAGTTCCTGGGATTCTAAGATCAATAATCCCTTTCAAAATCAAAATAATTGCACCAATAATAATCGCAATTACAGATGTTTCACCAATAGTTCCTGGGATAGTACCGATCAGCATATCCATAGAATTTACAGCCTCTCCAGCTTTCAGCTGTGCCAAAGGTGTAGGACCAGATACTCCATCATATACAAATGTAGTCATCTGGCTTGTGAAAGAAATTAACAGGAAACATCTTGCTCCGAGTGCCGGGTTCATAAAGTTCTGTCCCAGACCACCAAATAACTGTTTTACAATCAGAATGGCAAAGATACCACCGATAACACCCATCCACCATGGAGCTGAAGCCGGCATATTCAGGCCAAGTAAAAGACCTGTAACAACGGCACTCCAATCGCCGATTGTAATTTTCTTGTGCATTAATTTTTCATATATGTACTCTGTCAGAACAGATGCTGCAGTTGTACTGATCAGCATAATAAGCGCTGACAATCCAAAGTTCCATACACCAAAGGCTGAAGCCGGCAACAGTGCAATCGTTACCCACATCATAATACTGCTTGTGGTGTCTTTGGAACGAATGTGTGGTGAAGATGACATTTTTAATTTGTTCTCACTCACGTTTGTTCACCTCTTCCTCTTCTATTTGACTATTTTTTCTTTTTGCGGTTTGCCATCGCAATCTTTCTCATTGAACCAATTGCCTGTTTTAATGGGCGCTTTGCAGGACATACAAAACTACAAGAACCACATTCCATACATTCCAGACCTTCATGTTTTGTAAACGTCTCTTCGTCATGATGTTCTGCATAATCTGCAAGTCTTGACGGAATCAATCTACTTGGACAGGCATCTACACAACGTCCACAATTGATACATGCAGATGGTTCATATTGAGCCACTTCATCTTTTGTAAAGCCAAGAATAGACGAAGAAGTCTTAGTGACCGGCACATCCAGTGTAAACATAGAGAATCCCATCATCGGACCACCGGAGATTAATTTTTCCGGTTCACTTTTGAATCCACCAGCAGCCTCTACAAGTTCAGCCTGATTTGTTCCAAATGGTACTCTGAAGTTACCTGGTTCATTTACTGCATTTCCACTCACAGTAACAACTCGTTCCATAGATGGTTTTCCTTCTGCCACTGCCTGATAAATACTGATCAATGTTGCCACGTTATCTACAACACATCCTGCATCTGCCGGAAGCATTGCCGAATTAATTGCTCTTCCAGTTGTTGCATAAATCAATTGACGCTCACCACCCTGTGGATACTTGGTCTTTAACGCAAGTACTTCCATACGTGGTTCATCCTTTGTCAGTTCTTTTAACTTTTCAATACAATCCGGTTTATTATCTTCTACTCCAAAAACACCTTTTGCATTATCAAAAAGCTTTAATACAATTTTCATACCGCCGACTAATTTTTCCGGCGTCTCCATGATTGATCTGTAGTCAGCGGTGATATATGGTTCACACTCTGCACAGTTAGCAATAATGTAATCAATCTTTTCTGGTTCTTTCGGTGACAGTTTGACTCTCGTTGGGAATCCTGCACCACCCATACCTACAACACCAGCATTACCGATTGTATTGAGGATTTCTTCTTTTGTCATCTCATCCAAAGGTTTCACTTCTGGATATTGCACTTCCTCATATTCACCGTCATTTTCAATAACGATACTGTTTACCATACCCCCTGTTGGATTTAAATGTGGGGCAATCGCCTTAACTGTTCCGGAAACCGATGCATAGATAGGCGCAGACACAAACCCCCCGGCTTCTGCTATCATCTGACCCTTTAAAACACGATCCCCTACAGCCACTATCGGATTGGCCGGAGCGCCAATATGCTGAGAAACTGGATATACCAAATCCCCTTTGGGTTTTACTTCGACAATCGCCTTATCTTTTGCCAGGCTCTTGCCGTCATCCGGATGAATACCACCCTTAAATGTTAACAATGCCATCCTTTTTCCTTCCTTCCTTTTTACTCTTTATATACTATACATGAAAACTCCCTAATAATCCAGTAAATCCAGGGATTTCATTGTATATTTCCGCAAACATCTTGTCGAAATTTTAACATATAAAAGATAGAGACCTAGCGGTCTCTATCTCTACAATCCCAACAATATTCAACATGCAAATTATTCTTCGCTAGTTTCCTCTTCAGCACTTTCATCCACGCTTTCTGCCTCAGTCTGTTCATTTGCTGCCGGCTCTAAAGCTTTCATACTTAAACTGATTTTTTTCTCATCCTCATTAAGGTCGACAATCTTAGCCGTAATTTCCTGACCTACAGACAATACATCTGACGGCTTGTCCACATGATTTCTTGAAATCTGAGAAACATGAAGCAATGCATCTACTCCAGGTGCAAGTTCAACAAATGCACCAAAATCAGTCATTCTAGCAACTCTTCCTTCAATCACAGTACCAACTGCATATTTTTCTGCTGCATTCGCCCATGGATTAGTCTCCGGGAATTTCAAACTCAAGGCAATCTTTGTATCATTGATTTCTTTAATCATTACTTCTAATGTCTCACCAACTTTGAATACCTTCTTTGGATTCTCAACACGTCCCCAAGACATTTCAGAAATATGAAGAAGTCCATCAACTCCACCAAGATCAATAAACGCGCCGAAATCTGTCACATTTTTAACAGTTCCTTCCATTCTGTCTCCAGCCTGGATCTTAGCAAATAATTCTTTTTGCTTTTCTGCACGTTCAGCAACAAGTAACTGTCTTCTGTCTCCAATTACGCGATTTCTTCTAGGATTAAACTCACTGATTACAAATTCAATCTCCTGATCCTGATACTTACTCAAATCTTTTTCATAAGTATCTGACACAAGGCTTGCAGGGATAAACACTCTTGCTTCATCAATCACAACACTTAATCCACCGCCAAGAATCTGAGCAACAGGAGCCTTTAACACCTCATGATTCTCATAAGCCTCTCTCAATCTTTCATTTCCTTTTTCTGCTGCAAGTCTCTTATAGGTCAAAAGCACCTGACCTTCTCCATCATTAACTTTCAGGACTTTTGCAGTCATTGCATCACCAACGGATACCATAGTCGTTAAATCTGCATTTGCTTCGTTTGTGTACTCGCTTCTTGTAATGATACCGTCTGCCTTGTAACCTATATTCAAGATGATTTCATCGGGCTTTACATCGATGACAGTACCATCTACGACCTCTCCATTTCTTATTGTTTTGAATGACTCTTCCAACATTTGTTCAAAAGTTAATTCTGACATTATTTTGAACCTCCTCAATTATATTATTGGGCGTGGATGCCCCTGCTGTAATACCTACTGTTTCCACGGACCTTAATTGATTCATATCCAAATCGTCAAGTGTCTGTATATAGTACGTATTCAAACATTCATTCTTACATATTTCAAATAACTTCTGAGTATTTGAACTACGTTTGTCGCCGATAACCACCATAGCATCTACTCTCTTTGCAATTTCACAAGCCTCCTCCTGACGTTCCTTTGTTGCATTGCAAATCGTATTTAAAACAATTACATCATACCCCTTTTTTGAGATTATTTCAACTAAATCTTTGAATTTATTGTAATTAAATGTCGTCTGAGAAACGACGCAGACCCTCTGTTCAGCATCTTTCAACTGAAACTGTCTGGCATCTTCTGCTGTCTGTACAACAATTACTTGTTTTCCTGCCCACCCTTTGATTCCTTCTACCTCCGGATGTTCGCTGTTACCAATAATGACAATAAACGCCCCTTTTTTGCTTTCTTCCTCAACGATTCTGTGTATCTTCTTTACAAAAGGACAGGTAGCGTCTACACAAGTCAGGCCTTTTTCCTGTATTTTTTTATATATGTCTCTGGCTACTCCATGAGAACGAATAATAATAACGCCTTTATCCACTGCATCTAATTCTTTTTCAGAGTCAATCACTTCAACTCCTTTTTTGGCTAGATCTTTTGTCACTTCTTCATTATGGATAATCGGACCATAGGTATAGATTTTATCTTCCCGGTGCTGTTCTACCTGTTCATATACAGTGTCAACAGCTCTCTTTACACCAAAACAGAATCCCGCTGTTCTTGCCAACTCTATCTCCATTCTTTTCTCTCCTTAATCCACATCACCTGCACAATTCGACAATTTTATCCACAACTTCAGGAATTGTCATATAAGAACTATCTACCTTTACTGCATCCTCAGCCTGTTTCAGCGGAGCAATCTCTCTTGTCATGTCACGATAATCTCTTTCTCGAATGTCCGATTCAATTTCTTCCAAATTACAAGGGACTCCCTTTGCCATCAGCTCTTCATAGCGACGCTTGGCTCTCGTCTCAACACTTGCAGTTAAAAATATCTTCACGTCAGCATTCGGCAATACACACGTTCCGATATCCCTGCCATCCATGATCACATTTTGTGTACGTGCAAGATTCTGCTGAAGCTCCAATAACTTGGCTCTTACTTCTGGGATTGCCGATGTCATAGATGCCATATTTCCTACTTCCTCATCCCTCAATCTGGAAGTAATATTTGCTCCATTCAGATAAACCTGCTGGATACCATTTTCGTAGCGAATGGTTACTTCAGCATCCTGGCATGCCTTAATCACTTTTTCCGTCTCATCCGCCTGAATTCCCTGATTCAGGAAATGAATCGCCAGACCTCTATACATGGCACCGGTATCAACATAGATAAATCCCTTTTCTTTTGCCACTAATTTTGCAATCGTACTCTTTCCTGCACCTGCTGGACCATCAATTGCCACATTATATCCCATGATATTTCTCCTTTATTCAATATTTACTTTTTCGATTCCTTTTTTAACTCCAGTACATTTCTGTATTAAAAATTGTTTAAATTCTTCAATATCAGCATCCTGAATCCCATCCTTTGGAAAACCAAAGAATTTCTTTCCGCCAGTTTCTACATAAACAATCATTGCTATAATCTTTTCACTTTCGATAATTCGCTCTACATTTTTATAATAAAGCGTCTGTTTATTACCATGTACAAAACTCGTCCAAGAATCTTTACCGAATTCCAGTTTTACATTAAAAGGTTCTTTCCATTTTTTCATTCTTTCTTCATACATTGTCTGCCCGTCTCCGGTTGACGCAAGCATCTCCATCTTTTTCCCGAAAGTCCTTGCCAGAACTTCTGCTATAACAAAAGCCAGCGCCCAACACACAAGATATTTTAACGCGAAAAAGGCAATGCTGCCCGCCGTACCATGTAATACATTACTGTATACAAGCATGAACAATAATACGAATACTCCTCCCGTAAAAACCACGATTTTATAATTTTTTGAAATCTTAGTCATTCCATGGACTTTCAAAAAATCTGTCAATACTTCTTCTGTTTCTATATATCTAAATTGATATTTTCCTTTCATATTCTTCTCCTTCACTCTATATAATACTATTTCCTGCCGCATACGCAGTAGACCACGCAATCTGAAGATTAAATCCCCCCGTTACAGCATCCAGATCTAAGACTTCGCCAATAAAATAAAGGTTTTTTATCATTCTGGATTCCATGGTGCTCGGATCAATTTCTTTTATTCTGACACCACCCTTTGTGATAATCGCTTCATTATAATCACGAAGTCCAGTCAGCGTAATTGAAAGATTCTTAATCAACTCTGCAAAGAACCTTCTTTCTTCTCTAGAAATGATATTCACTTTCTTCTCTGGCGGAATATTGCTCAATTTTATCATAACCGGGATTAATTTGGAAGGAAATAATCCTCCAACCGCATTTTTAAATTGACGATTCTGATTTTCTTCAAATTCTTTCAATATCCGATGATCCAACTGTTCAGCCGAAAGTGCGGGCTTCAAATCGATTGAAAGACGTAATTCTTTTGTTTTTAACCTCTTTCCCACATAACTGCTGGCAGTTAAAATTAGGGGACCACTGACACCATAATGGGTAAACAACATTTCGCCAAATTCATCATACAAGATCTTTTTACCATCACAAATAGTTATGTTTACATTTTTCAGGGATAATCCCTGCAGCTCTTTTACCCACGATTCTTTTGTCTCTATTGGAACAAGTGATGGCATACACTCTGTAACATGGTGTCCCAGATCCTCCGCAAATCGAAATCCATCTCCAGTAGCCCCTGTACTTTGATAGGACAAACCACCCGTTGCAATCATACAAGCATCTCCAGCAACTATCGTGCCATCCTCTAATATAATATGATGAAATACTCCTTCCTCTGATACGACCTTTTTCACTCTTGTCCGAAGAGATATTTCAACTCCAAGGCGATGCATCTCATCGGAAAGAACACGAATCACATCAGAAGAATGGTCAGATATCGGGAACACCCTGCCCCCACGCTCTATCTTCGTCCGAAGTCCAAGTTCTTCAAAAAACGCAATGGCATCCTGATTCGTAAACCCATAAAAACTACTATATAAAAACTTTGGATTTGAAACCACAGAATCAAATAACACATCCATATCACATGCGTTGGTCAAGTTACACCTTCCTTTTCCTGTGATGAATAGCTTTTTCCCTAGTTTTTCATTACTTTCAAACACCAGGACTTCATGCCCATTTCTCGCTGCAATAATGGATGCGAACATTCCTGCCGCGCCCCCGCCAATTATCAACACTTTACTCATCTTTCATATCCTTTGCGTTTTCATTTTCGACACTTCCCGATAATTCCACCTTATCGCCTACCATATTCAATTCATCTTTACTATACACCTGATATTCATCCCAAATCCGTTCTAATGTCTCCAGAGTGGAAATAACCTCTTTCTGCTTCTTCATACACAAAGCAACCACCAACGCATTAACTACACTTAAAGGTGCAACCAATGAATCTACTATTGAAGCCATATCACTTCTTGCAATTAAATTACATGAAGAATATAAATTCATAGGAGAATGTACGCTATCTGTCAAAGTAATTACTTTCGCCTTTCGATTACTTGCATACTCCAATGCTTTCAGTGTACGCATAGAATATCGCGGAAAACTAATTCCAATAATGACATCTTCCTCATTAATGCGGAGTAACTGTTCAAAAATCTCACTGGAACTATTTGTATTCACAGCCACTACATCATCACAGACAAGATTCAGATAAAAGCACAAAAAACTGGCTAAAGGAGCGCAGCTTCTAATGCCAACCACATAGATCTTTCTGGCATTCAATATCGTATCCACAGCCAATTCAAATGCCTCATGGTCAATTGCTTCCATTGTCAGTTTTATCTTCTCAATATCGGATTGTAATACAGAGGTCAGAATCTCTCCCTGGCTGATACGTCCATAAGTCACTTCCATACGTTGGATGGAATTCAATTTCGTCCGTACCAACTCCCCAAGTGCTTTTTGAAATCCCGGATAACCGTCATATCCAAGCGCTGTTGCAAAACGAACGACTGTAGATTCACTGACTCCGACTTCTTCTCCCATCTTCGCAGCCGTCAAAAAAGCGGCTTTGTCATAATCTTCACGAATAAAATCTGCCAGCTTTTTTTGACCTTTACTGAATTTCGGATAACCGTCTTCTATTTTCTTTAACAACTCATTTTTACTTTGCATGTGACATTTCTCTTTCCATTTCAACATTGTTTCCATTATATAGCCAAACCTCTTAAGATTCAAGAGGACATCTGAAGATTCTACTCTTCTTCACCAAAACAAGGTGTGCAAAAATCTGCACACCTTGTTCTTATCATGCTTTCTGTCATTCTATATCTCTGAATTAAACCGGATAACTTCCATTTTCCGTATCAGCTACTGTTGGATCCACTTTTGTCTGCTGTGCTTCTCTGTATTTAAAGAAGTCAACAGCTACTTGCGGGAACAACGCATAAGACAGAACATCCTCATCCTGTTGAATCCACTGCTCACACTCTTTGCGCAATGTATCCAATTCATCAGGAATCAAATCTGCCGGACGGCAGGTAATCGTCTCAGCATTTTCACCCAATACTTTTTTCTTCACATCTTCGTTAAATGGTTTTACAGTTGCACCATACTTACCACTTAAGATATCTTTTGTCTCTTTAGTTGCCATCTTATATCTCTCACCCATCAGCACGTTAAACACAGCCTGTGTACCTACGATCTGGGAAGAAGGAGTTACAAGAGGTGGTTCTCCCAAATCTTTACGTACCTTCGGAACTTCCTCCAGTACATCATAGAATTTATCTTCTGCACCCTGCTCCTTCAATTGAGAAGTAAGATTTGACAACATGCCACCTGGTACCTGATATAACAGAGTCTTAATATTAACACCCATGTTCTTTGGATTCAACAGACCACTTTCCAATGCTTCGTCACGAATCGGACGGAAGTAATCAGCAATCTCAGCCAATAAGTTCTGGTCAAATCCAGTATCATATGGTGTACCTTTGAAAGTCTCAACCATAACTTCTGTTGCCGGCTGAGAAGTTCCAAGTGCAAATGGTGACATTGCTGTATCAATGACATCCACTCCAGCCTCTACAGCTTTCAAATAAGTCATAGATGCAACACCTGATGTATAGTGCGTATGAAGCTGGATCGGAAGATCTACAGCTTCTTTTAACGCGCCAATCAGTTCTGTTGCCTGGTATGGTTTCAAGAGACCTGCCATATCCTTAATACAGATAGAATCCGCGCCCATGTCCTGAATTCTCTTTGCAATATCAACCCAATACTCTAATGTATAAGCATCACCCAAAGTATAAGAAAGAGCCACCTGAGCCTCTGCCTTTTCCTTATTAGCTGCAGTTACTGCAGTCTGCAGATTGCGCAGATCATTTAAGCAATCAAAAATACGAATGATATCAATACCATTAGCTACAGATTTCTGAACAAAATATTCTACCACATCATCTGCATACGGACGATATCCTAAGATGTTCTGTCCACGGAATAACATCTGTAATTTTGTATTCTTAAATCCATCGCGGAATTTGCGAAGTCTGTCCCACGGATCTTCTTTCAGGAAACGAAGGGATGCGTCGAATGTAGCACCTCCCCAACATTCCACTGAATGATATCCTACTTTATCCATCTTCTCAATAATCGGAAGCATCTGTTCTGTTGTCATACGGGTAGCAATCAGAGACTGATGTGCATCACGCAGAATGGTTTCTGTTATTTTAATTGGTTTTTTCTCAATTTCTGCCATTTTATATCCTCCTATAATCTATCAACAATTTTTAGATCATTATACACCTACGCCGAAAATTGCCATAAATGTTCCGGCTGCAACTGCAGTACCGATTACACCCGCTACGTTCGGTCCCATCGCATGCATCAGAAGGAAGTTTGTAGGATCCGCTTCTGCACCTACCTTCTGTGATACTCTGGCCGCCATTGGAACTGCAGATACACCGGCAGAGCCAATCAAAGGATTTACTTTTCCATGCGTTGCATAGCACATCAATTTACCAAACAATACTCCGGCTGCTGTACCAAACATAAATGCTACAAGTCCCAGAACAACAATTTTAATGGTGTCCATATTCAGGAATGCTTCTGCACTCGTTGTTGCACCTACAGAAGTACCAAGCAAGATTACTACAATATACATCAATGCATTAGAGGCAGTCTCAGTCAGCTGTCTTACAACTCCCGATTCACGGAACAGGTTACCAAGCATCAGCATACCAACCAGCGGTGCTGTCGTCGGAAGAATCGTACACACTACAACAGTAACAATAATCGGGAAAAGAATTCTTTCCAATTTAGAAACTGGGCGAAGCTGTTCCATCTTAATCTTTCGCTCTTTTTCAGTTGTCAATAACTTCATAATTGGCGGCTGAATGATCGGAACCAGTGACATGTAAGAATATGCCGCCACCGCAATCGGCCCCATTAATGCCGTCTGCTGTAATTTACCGGCAAGAAAGATAGAAGTCGGTCCATCTGCACCACCAATAATAGAGATTGCTGCCGCTGCTTTATCAGAGAATCCCATTGCCATTGCACCAAGATATGCTGCAAAAATTCCAAACTGCGCTGCTGCTCCCAGCAGGAAACTCTTTGGATTAGCAATCAATGGCCCAAAATCTGTCATCGCACCTACCCCGAGGAATATCAGAGACGGAAGAATTGACCACTCATCCAAAACATAGAAGTAGTAAAGTAATCCTCCGGTTCCATTGGCTGCCTCATCTGCATGCAACATAATATCTGGATAGATATTTACAAGAAGCATACCGAACGCAATTGGTACCAGGAGCAGAGGTTCAAACCCATGTCTGATTGCTAAATATAGGAAAAAACATGCAACTGCAATCATGATCAAATTGCCCCATGTGAGACTGAAAAATGCTGTCTGATGCACGAGGTTTCCTAATGTTGTTGTTATATATTCCATTTTTTAACCTCCAGTCGTGTTAAATAAACATAATCAGATTATGTCTCTAGTTTAATGTAGCAAGAACAGCTCCTGATTCTACAGCATCACCAACTGCCACATCAATACTTGCCACTGTTCCATCTTCTGGTGCCACAACTGGAATTTCCATCTTCATTGCTTCAATAATTACAACCGCATCGCCTCTTTTTACACTCTGTCCAACATTTGCTTCAATCTTGAACACTTTTCCTGCAGCTCCGGCTTTTACTTCAACAGAACCTGCTCCTGCAGCCGGTGCAGCAGTCTTTGGTGCTGCTGGTGCTGCAGCAGGTGCGGCCTTTGGTGCTGCTACTGGCGCAGCCGATGCCACACCTGCACCTTTTTCTTCTACTGTTACATCATATACATTTCCGTTTACTGTAATTGTATAATTTTTCATTTTAAATTCCTCCTTTGGGTAGTTATGCATTCCATTTATTTGACGGACGACGTCTAATACTTCTTACAACAAATCCATCTTTGCTGCATCCTTCTGCCTCTCTGGCGGCAGCAATTGCTGCAGAAATGACTGCGATCAATTCCAGATCATCTGCGACCGGAGTCTCAACTGCAGAAAGATTCTGAACAGGAGCTTTCTCTGTCTTAACTTCCTGTACAGGCTGCTTTTTGAATTTTTTCTCAATCGCAGGAATATATTTAAATAAGGAAATCAGGAATGAAATAAAAATCAGTAC
Organism: Dorea chungnamensis; assembly: GCF_039832125.1. NCBI lineage: Bacteria > Bacillati > Bacillota > Clostridia > Lachnospirales > Lachnospiraceae > Dorea > Dorea chungnamensis. Next base: position 45,706 of record NZ_JBDOHT010000012.1, read on the forward strand.
TATAAATACCGTTCCCATTCCAAGTATCGTATTTAATCCTGCTTTTTCCAATATTTCTCCTGTTGAATATTCTGCATCAACTGTCATGCTGTCCAGATAAGAATCTTCATCAAATACAAATGTAATCGTTGCTTCACGGTCTGAGAACTCAACTGCTGTTGTAACTTTAAGTTCATCTGTAGATGCCTCAAATGTATAATCACCATGACCTATATATTCACCACACTCTTTAGTAGCCGCTTGCCACGCCTCCAATGCTCCAAGGAAACTTTCCTGCGTAACAGGGATCCCAGCCTCAGTCAACTGTAGCTCAACATTAAAATCTGTCATGGACTTCCACTGTTCGAGCGTTGCTTCATCGGTACTCGCACAATAACTCAACAGAAATTCTGTCGTCTGTTCAATGGTAGCTTCATCATAATCCATTGTTTTATTGCCGCTTCCACATGCGGTAAAGCAGAGCATTGTCGCAAGCACACAGAGTAATAAACTAATCTTTTTTCTCACTTTACCTCACCTCTCTAAACTGCACCATGTTTTTTCATCGGGCGTTCTTCTCTCTTGGTAAATAACATCTCAAATGCACCGATGACATATTTTCTGGTATCAGCTGGTTCAATAATCGTATCTACATATCCTCTTCTTGCTGCTGAAAGCGGGCTTGACTGCAATTCTTTGTATTCTGCTGCTTTTTCTTTTACAGTAGCCGAATCAGAATTTGCATACATAATCTTAGCTGCAAGATTTGCATCCATCATACCAATCTCTGCAGTTGTCCATGCATACACTATATCTGCACCGATAGACTTACTATTCATTGCTACATAAGCACTTCCAAATGCTTTTCCAATCACAACATTCACTTTTGGAACTGTTGCATTGGCAAATGCATAAGTAAGCTTTGCAGCTTCTCTCGCAAGATTTCTTTCTTCACATTTTCCGGCTTTAAATCCAGACACGTTTGTCAAAGAAAGAATCGGAATATTAAAAGCATCACAAAATGTTATAAATTCCGCTGCTTTTCTTGCTCCATGAGCAGACAAGGAGCCATCAAATTCTGCGACAACTTCTGCATTTTCATTGTATACTTTTGAACGGTTCGCAACAGCACCCACTGTCATCCCATTCAATCGAATAAATCCGGTCACCATATCCTTTGCAAAATTCTTTTTCGTCTCAAAGAACACGTTGCTATCAGAAATATTGGCCAGTGCAATTGCAGTATCTTCAACTGCATTTTCAATCCCTTCACATACACGGTTGAGATCATCTGTACACTCATCGTAGGCAACATTTTCCTCATTATTACAAGGAAGCATACAAATTAGGGCACGAATATTTTCAAGGATTTCTGCTTCTGTTCCCACCACATCTACAAGACCAGACTTTTCACTCTGATATTCTGCAGAAGAGGTATCCAGCTTTGAAATCTCATTGCCAGGAATTGCATTTGGTGAATTCACAAATAACTTTGCATCAGATGCTTCCATGAAGGTAAAATCTGTCAAAGCAGGGACGAGAGCAAGTCCACCACCACAAGTCCCAAAGATTGCTGTAATCTGTGGAATCACACCAGAAGCCATTGATTGTTTTAAGTACAGATTACCAAATGCCTCTAATGCATCTGTCGCTTCCTGAAGTCTAAAACCAGCACAGTCTACAAGACCGATTACCGGCGCACCCATCTTCATTGCCATATCATAGATATTTGAAATCTTTTTCGCATGCATCTCACCAATTGCTCCATTTAATACCGTTGCGTCCTGGCTATATACATATACTAAATTTCCGTCAATTACTCCATAACCAGTAATTACACCATCAGCCGGAGTGTCTTTTTCCTGCATGTTAAAATCAGTGCTTCTGGCAGTAACAGCACCACCGATTTCAACAAAGCTTCCTGCATCAAGTAAAGAAGCAATTCTTGCACTTGCTACATTTTCTGTTGCCATGTTGCCCATAGTATAGTCCTCCATTTTCTTACATATTTAAATTGGGTTGATACTTAATTGTAAAGTAGAACCAAATTTTTGCCAATTGTATTATATCGTTTTTCTTCTCTCCATGCAATACTTTTCGCATTTTTCTGTTAAAATATTATCGAATTATTTTTTTATTATATCAAGTTATCATGGCAGCACGTTAAAGCAACTGTGAATTTTGCACTATTCATTAACTTTTTCTTAACTTTTTATTGTACTTTAGTCTAATTTATGATATATTTATCATGGTTTTTAAATGTAGACATTTTTCTACACAAAAACCGAAACAATACTATATTTTTAATTGGAGGGTTAAAAATGGAAACAACAAAAAAGAAATGGCCATTTGGTTTCTATGTATGTAGTTTCTCTTTCACTCTTGAAAGACTTGCATACTACGCTGCTAAATGGGGCGTTGCCATCTTCATCGTTCTTTCTGCAGCAGAAGGAGGTCTTGGACTTTCCAAAGCTGAGGGTGCGTTGATGAGTTCCAACCTGGTAGCATTTACTTATATCACACCAGTTATCGGTGGATACATTGCTGACCGTTGGATTAGCCCAAGACTCCTCGTTCCAATCGGAGAGATTTTAATGGGTCTTGGTTATTTATGTGCATGGCAGGCACAGAGCAAAGGTATGGTTTGGGTTATGATTATCCTGATTGCTATCGGTACAGGTTTCTTCAAAGGAAATGTATCTGGTATCAACGGACGTCTGTTCCCATTAGCTGACGCAGATACTTTGGACTCTATCTTCAGTATCCAGTATTCATTCGTTAATATTGGTTCATTCTGCGGAACAACATTCCTGACTCTTGTTGCTACAAACTACAGCTATCGCTTCATGTTCCTTCTTTGCGGAATCTTCATGTTCATCGACTGTGCATGGTGGCTCTTTGGAATGAAGTTCTTAGGTGATGCTGGTAAAAAACCATTCCTTGTTGACAACAGAACTGAAGATGTTGACAAAGCTGACAAAGAGAAAGACAATGCTCCTCTTACAAAGCTTGAGAAAAATCGTGTTATCGCTATCTTAATCGTAACACTGTTCTCTGGTGTATTCTGGTTAATCTGGTACATGGCTTACATGCCAGTTTACTATGAATTTGGTCCAATTGAGCAGGGCGGTTCCGGATGGGCTAACTGGAACATCGGTTCTTTCCAGATGCCTACTGCATGGTTTGACTCTATGAATGGTCTTCTTTGTATTATTCTTTGTCCTGTATTCGCTGGAATCTGGGCTAAGATGAAACAAAGACCACAGGGCGACTGGGGAATGTTCACAAAGACATCTGTAGGTATTATTATCCTTGGTCTTTGTACAGCATCCATGGTACTTGCTGCATTCCTTAGCGGTGAAGGAACAAAAGATCCAGTTGGTATCTGGGTTATCATCCTGACAGCTGTTGCTATGTCTGTCGGTGAAGTTATCTTCTCACCACTTGGAAACTCTTTCATCAACAAATATGCTCCTAAGAAACTGCTTGGAACATTGCTTGGTGTATGGCCACTCATCATTTTCTTCGCTGGAAAAGGATATGGTCCACTTTACAACTTCCTTGCACAGTTCTCATTCGTTAAAGCTTACGGTATCGTTACAATCCTGATCATCGCCTGCGGTGTTATCATGTTAGCGTTCACGAAGAAATTTGACGAAATGGTTGGCGGTAAATAAGTCAATACATAAAAGGATTTACTTTTTGAAGGAAAGGGCTCCCGGTTCCCCGGGAGCCTTTTTTTCTACAGGAAATCACATTTTCCAAAATATATCTGTGTATTTCATAATGAAATTACAATATAAAGGAGGCAATTGATTATGACAATTGTAGCAGAAAGAATTGCAAAACTTCGTGCTTTGATGGCTGAAAAAGGGATTGATGCATATGTTGTTCCTACTGCCGATTTCCATCAGAGCGAGTATGTAGGAGAACATTTTAAGGCAAGAAAATTCATTACCGGATTCAGTGGCTCTTATGGTACAGCCGTGATTACAAAAGATGACGGTGGTCTATGGACAGATGGAAGGTACTTCTTCCAGGCAACTAACGAACTGGAAGGAAGCGGCATCCGACTGATGAAAATGTTCGTGGGTGATACTCCATCTATCACAGAATATTTATGCGATAATGTACCAGAAGGCGGCACGGTAGGCTTCGATGGCCGTGTGCTTTCCATGGGAGAAGGTCAGGAATATGAAGATGCATTAACAGCAAAGAATATTCAGATTGATTATTCTGAAGATTTGATTGATGCAATCTGGGAAGACCGTCCATCTCTTTCTAAAAAACCAGCATTCTTCCTGGAAGAAAAATATTCTGGCGAGAGTACAGCTTCCAAACTTGCACGCGTGAGAAAGAAAATGGAAGAAAACGGAGCAGATACACATATCATTGCTTCTCTTGATGATGTATGCTGGCTTCTGAATGTCCGTGGAGATGATATCGATTTCTTCCCATTACTGCTTTCCTATGCAATCGTAACCATGGATGCTGTTGAACTATATGTTGACGACTCCAAACTGGATGACCGAATCCATGAAGAATTAAAGAAGAATAACGTCAATATTCATCCTTACAATAATATTTATGAAGATATCAAGAATATCAGCACTGACAGTGTTGCACTGATTGACCCAATGAAAATGAACTACGCTTTGTACAAGAATATCCCTTGCAAAATCGTAGAAGCTGCAAATCCAACTATCCTTATGAAAGCCATGAAAAATGATGTAGAACTTAAGAACATCAAAAATGCTCATATCAAGGATGGTGTTGCAATCACCAAATTCATGTATTGGGTAAAAACACGTTATGACAAAGAACCAATCACAGAGCTTAGCTCTGCTGCAAAATTAACGGAGCTTCGTGCAGAACAAGAAGGCTATATCCGCGACAGTTTCGAACCACTGTGTGCATTTGACGACCACGCAGCCATGATGCACTACTCTCCTTGCGAAGAGTCTGACGTACAACTTAAATCCGGCGCATTTTTCTTAAATGATACTGGCGGTGGATATTATGAAGGTTCTACCGATATCACCAGAACATTTATCCTTGGTTCTGTTGACCAGCAGATGAAAAAATACTTTACTGCTGTTGTACGTGCCATGATGCGCCTGTCCCGTGCAAAATTCCTTTACGGATGCTACGGATACAATCTTGACGTCCTTGCAAGAGGCCCAATCTGGGATCTTGATCTCGACTATCAGTGCGGTACCGGACATGGCGTCGGATACCTCGGTAACATCCACGAAGCACCGACTGGCTTCCGCTGGTATGTCGTTCCAAGCAAGAATGAACATCATCAGTTAGAAGAAGGCATGGTCATCACCGATGAACCAGGAATCTACGAAGATGGAAAATTCGGTATTCGTATTGAAAATGAATTTGTCGTAAAAAAAGGCAATAAGAACAAATATGGACAGTTCATGCACTTCGAGACTATCACATTCGCTCCAATCGACCTAGACGGAATTGACCCTGATGAAATGAGCAGAGATGAAAAAGAATGGCTGAACAACTACCATAAAGAAGTATATGAAAAAATCGGACCACATCTGACAGATGAAGAAAGAGAATGGTTAAAAGAATATACTAGAGCAATTTAATTAATAGGGGACGTAGTAAAATGCAATTTTACTACGTCCCCTATTAAAAAATGTGGTGTACCCAATCGTCATATGCCCTGTACCCAATTTACAATTCTGCCATTCTTTCTAACACTTTATGATAGAATTCTTCGCAGCTTCCAATACGTCTTAGATCTTCCAGCACGATTCCATCTTTTAAGAATATGATTCTTTTGCATTTGCTTGCCATCTGTGGGTCATGTGTAACCATAATGATGGTCTTTTTCATAACTTCATTGATTTTTATGAATTCATCTACCACGATTTTCCCGGATTTTGAGTCAAGATTTCCGGTAGGCTCATCGGCTAAGATTAATTCGGGATTATTTAGAAGTGCCCGGCAGATTGCTGCTCTTTGTTTCTCTCCACCTGATAATTCGTATGGATTTTTGTCAAGAAGATGGGTAAGGCCGAATTGTTCTGCCAGGCTTTCAGCTCTTTCGATGCATGATTCAGCTTCTGCTTTATCTAGAATCATCGGAAGCATGATATTCTCTTTTACGGACAGACTATCCATCAAATAAAAATCCTGAAATACGAACCCGATTTCTCTGCGTCGGATATCTGCTAATTCGTCTTTCCATAGTTTATCGATGTCCTTTTCTTTAAAATATATGGTTCCCTTTGTTGGTTCATCAATTAATCCCAACACTTTAATCAACGTAGTCTTTCCACAGCCGGATTTTCCCATAATTCCAACAAATTCTCCCTTTTCTACCTCCAGGTCAATCCCTTTTAGGACCCGGATATCATCTGGCTGTTCTTTCTTGCCGCCCGTTTTTGAATAACTTCTATATAGCTTTTCAGTTCTAATGATTGTTTCCATGGCTGCCCTCCACTTTTCTTATGATATAATACTCCAGGCACTTCATCCCTAGTGATTCTACCGCTGTATAAATAAGGAAAATAATTGTCAATACTTTGGAATATGCAATACAGTCAGTCTGTGAAAATAATCTCAGTTTCCACGTTATTGCCGTAAATACTATAATCGAAATAATCGATATTGTCATGGGTACCCAAAAGTAGAACCCCAATTCTGACTTAATGATTTGTAAGCGTTCTCTTTTTCGCATACCCATGCACTCAAGAAATTCTTGTTGTCTCTTCTTCTCATCCATCTCAGACTCTACTTTCATGTAGAGAAGGATCAAACTTACGATTGCCATAATTATCATGATAAACATACTGACTGCAATATTCATAAATCGTTCGGACTTTATCTGATCAATGAGAGTAGTTTTTGAGTACCATGACTGCACCTCACTGTCAAAAGAATTATCAAATACATGATTATCGTCAAATATCTGCAGTTTCTTTTCCACATCTTGTTTCTGATCATCTGCCACATTTATTAAAACAAGTTGATCCGGCCAGTGATGGATCGTCACATCTTCTATTGCTTCTTCCTCGCTGATCTGCTCACCATTCCAGTATATCGTAGTTTTCCACATATCCTCAACTTCTGCGAAATATTCATCCGAGAACACAACAATATTCTCATGTTCACCCTGTCTCAAATTGCCGATAAGGCTGGTTCGCTCCATTCCAATAACTTTACGTGGCTGAAATAATTTCTCTCGTTTAACATAATCATAAGCTATCAATGGCTGTCCAATATGAAGATAAGGAGTCTTCGTCCCCATATAATAATCAATCGGATGTGCTCTCACACTTTTATCTTCCTGATAGATGACATATATTTCACTTCCATCTTCTGCAAGATTCAGTTGTTTTGGCTTTTCTCCTATGTTCTCACACAATTTTCGATAGGTAGACTCTGAGATTCCGATATGTTGTCCCTGAGGCTGTATACACTCCATTGCACCGTTGATTTCTGTAGAATTATCTGCGTTACTGACTCGAACCATTGGATAACTTAACACTTCCGCCTGATTCTCATTTTTTATCTCTTCAAATATAGGCATATCATCTTCAATCGCCATACATACATAATCATATGGGAACATTGTCTCTGGTTCTTCTTCAATCAGAGATGTGGTTACTTCTCGCGAAAACACAAAAAGCACGCAGATATGTAATATCGTAAATAAAAATAAATACCGATATGCCGTCTTAAAATGATGATAAAAATAATTCTTCTTTAATAAACCTCCCAAATAAATTGAATTCTTCTTTTTTCTCAAGCGCAAATACATATTCCAGCAATGTCGCATAAATAAATATAACCCAATCAGGAAAAATACAATATACACCATTCCTTCTGCATGTTCTCTCTGAGAAAATCCATAAACAGAAAACACAATGACTCCTGCTCCAAATATCATGAATAAAGGGCTCAAAATTCCCGGCATCTTTTCTTTCTGTACAGCTTTATATCTCGCAGAAGTTCCACCCGTCTCATAATAAACATCATGAGTTGCCATGGCAGATATCAGATAGACTAGAAAACTGACCAATAGTGTCAACAAATAACTCTTAACCGTAATGTTTTCCAGCAGAATTGCCCCGTTAAATCCATTCCGAATTGCGATACGGCATACAAACAGAATCACATTTCCCAAAATGCATCCACCAATCAATGCCAGTATCATGCATACTGCCAATTCTGTTCCTATAAACAAATACAGTGTTTTGCTTCGAATTCCAAGATTCTGAAATAATGAATAGCTACTCATATGATTTTTCAGGTAAAACATCAAAACAGATACTATCATGAAAATGGATATTATGATTGCCGATGCAAGAAAATTTAGGAGGATTGTGCCAAGTCCCTGTCCGGTAAGGAGATTTTCCACTCCCTGCATCCCAGATAACATTTCTCGCATCCCCATACCTGCAAAAATAAAACTAATCGACACAGTATCTACCAGCACAAAGATACGATAAGTCGCCCAATTGCTCTTAAAATTCTTCCATACAACCTGATAAAATAACGCGGAGTACTTCCCTTCAAATACAAGCCGTTCTTTCCGCTCTTTTTTTACCTGTCGTTCATGCTCTTTAATCCGACGCATCTCTTCGGTCGCTTCCACCCATGAATCTATCATACGATACCCAATGAGATTGATTCCCTGAAGTATCAGCATAATAAGAAGATACAACTTAGCAAACCAACTATCCATATAAAAAGTAGGGCCACTTGTTATACTGAAAAGATTTGCAGCGCAGATCACCAGACACACGCCCGACACAAATCCCTTCTTCTTATTCGAGAACACCTGTAAAATGCTTATAATCCCCAAAATCTGTAGCACGACTAAGAGAAGCAGCTGCCCAATAAACACAAACATCATGGATTGGATATCCGTCCAGTCCATCCAGCCTTCCCCGATTGATGCAAAATCCGCCCGCATTACTGTCCGCATATCTTCAGATGCATGCAAACGAAATAAATATGCATATGTATTATATCTTTTTCCTCCAAGCGAAATCCACGGAAGAAGCAATATGATCTGCATTATGATTCCTGTAACAAGCAGATACTTTCGATCAAGTGACAGTCTTTTCTTCATTCTTTCCCTCTCCTTGTTCCCCATATTATCTTATAAGTAACATCGCAATACCTACAATTCCACACACACGAGATCCCAACCTTTAAGGCAATAGAAACAGCCGACATTACCCACGCCACCGGATCCGCATTTCCTTTTTTTCTCTGTTGTCCATCCAAAAATATTCATGCAAAGTCCTATGCGATAGAAGGATACATTACGATAGAATATTGCAATAAAGATCATCAGATTTGCAGGAATATCAAATTGAACTACTTTCGCCATAAAATCAGCCTTAACCTCTTTTTTTAAGACTTCTTTTCTATTTCTTAGAAGTTTTTCTTCCTCAAGATAGTCTCCCATTTCTTCTCTCACGAACAATTCCTGCTTCATCCGATTCATATACTTTCTACATTCACTACATTCTTTCAGATGCTCTTCCCTCTTTATAATATCCTCTTCCATATTTTCTTTAGACTCATAATTCTTCGGAACCTCCTCTCCTGTAAAATGCATGCTCTTCCTACAATACGCATAATACTGGTTCTTCGCAATCTGACATAGCCAAACCGACATCTTACACCTTCCCTGAAACTGATCCAAATGTTCAAACACAGCTACAAAAGTGGCCTGAGTCAATTCTTCCGCAAGATTCGGACTGCCACTCAGTTTGAGTAAAAAAATACACATCCTTCATATATCCCATGTATACCTCCACAAAATCCTCCACCCCTGCCACCTCCTCAATAATAAGAGTCGGAATTCGACATTTTGTTACAAAAAATTCAATTGGGGACGGGGGTTTTTTCATTTTCCTCCGTCCCCAATTGAATTTGCCGTGTCCCTTTTTGTATTTATTATAACATACACTGTAGATGAATCCTATCAATTCTTTATGAAATGGGAATTTAGATGAGTAAATTTTGTGATTGAGAATGAACTCATCTGGGGGAATTCCTAGCGTGAAGCGCAATGGGGAGCGATGTTTTTATACTATTCATCATTATTTCAATGGAAGATTCAGTTAGTTATTCTGCCAGTTTTTTGACAATATCTTTACTATGATCATTCGCTCTGCATAACGCGCAGGAATTCTCCCGGATGAGGAAGTTACGGATTTGGGGGATGTCAGGCGAGAAGATGGATGGGATGGTTGCCGTTCGTTGGACAAGCGTTAGAATCCGTTACAGGAAAAGAAGCAGATATTTTGTGCGAAGATTTGGCTTCAAGCCAAATCTGAGAAGGCTGCTGAGCCTCGAAATCATCAAGATTTCGGGGTGAATCAGCCTGGTCACAAAATATCTGCTTCTTTTCCTGTTATGGATTCTTAGCGAAGGACTCCGCAATGGCAACCATCCCATCCATCCTCTCGCCGTACACACCCAATTACCAACTAACTCAACTAAATTCCCATCTACTTCTGATTTCTGAACTGCATTGGTGTCATGTTATAAGCTTTCTTAAACATTCGATTAAAATGCTCAACATTCTGGTAACCAACCGACAAGGCAATATTCTCTACCGTCATATTGCTGCTCTTCAAAAGTGCTTTTGCCTTTTTCATTCGAATCTTCTTAACCAGCTCACCAAATGTCATTCCTGACTTCTCTTTGATATATTTAGAAATATATGGTTTGGACAGATAGAATTTTTCTGCCAGATCATCCAAAGTAATGTCAATATAATTGGCCTGAATATAATTCATGATTTCAATCATTCTGGCATCTTTACATGGATCAGCAGATCCCAGTTCTTCTATCTTATTAACAGCTACAATTAATGCCTCAATGGAAGCACGGATAATATCTGCATCAATGCCAACGCCCCAGAAAGTCTTGCCTTTACAGATGATTCCAACATATGCTACTGCCTTAGAAGAAGATCCTTTAGTGAGTGAATGCTCCTCATAAAATGTAAGTTCATAACTAATGTTAAAATACTGCTTAATTGCATTGCTGACAGCATCCAGACGTCCATTACCATTGGCAGTGATCACTCTGCTTTCACCGGCATGATTAATTGTCACTTCTGCCGTAATTCCATCTACCTGTTTAAAATGACATTCATCCACATGGAAGATACTTTTTGTATTAATATAATTATCTGCAAAAATCTGATATACCCACTCAGGTGTAAGTTCTTTGTGTGCCTTATCAGAAACATCTTTTACGAGATATCCAACTTCTTCTCTCATCTTCTGTGGCAGATTAATTCCATGACTTTGCTTCAGGATATAATTGACACCACCCTTACCAGACTGACTATTGATACGAATAACATCAGAATCATACTTCCTTCCAACATCCTGCGGATCAATCGGCAGATATGGAACTGTCCATGTATCACACTGTTTCTCTTCTCTCCAAGTCATACCTTTAGCAATTGCATCTTGATGAGATCCTGAAAATGCTGTAAATACCAAATCTCCAGCATATGGCTGACGCTCATATACATGCATTCTGGTCAAACGCTCATAAGTCTCTCTAATCTTCTGCATATTTGAAAAATCAAGTCCCGGATCCACACCATGAGAATACATATTCATTCCCATTGTAACAATATCTACATTACCGGTACGCTCTCCATTTCCAAATAAAGTACCTTCAATACGGTCAGCTCCTGCCAGAACTCCAAGTTCTGCCGTTGCCACACCACATCCCCTGTCATTGTGAGGGTGTAAACATAAGATAACGTTATCTCTATATTTCAGGTGCTTATTAACATATTCCAACTGGCAGGCAAATACATGTGGCATTGCATTTTCTACGGTTGTTGGGATATTAATAATTGCTTTATTATCTGCTGTTGGTTTCCATACATCCAAGACTGCATTACATACATCAACCGCATAATCTACTTCTGTTCCCGGAAAACTTTCCGGGCTATACTGGAACGTGAAGTTTCCTTCTGTCTCGGAAGCAAGTTTCAGAAGTAATTCCGCACCGGCGATGGCAATCTCTTTAATCTCTTCTTTGCTCTTTCGAAACACCTGCTCTCTCTGAGCAACTGATGTTGAATTATACAAATGAATAACCGCATGCGGAGCACCTTTTACAGCCTCAAATGTTTTCTTAATAATATGCTCTCTTGCCTGTGTTAATACCTGAACCGTGACATCATCTGGGATCATATTCTTTTCTATCAAAGTTCTCATAAATTGATATTCTGTCTCAGATGCTGCCGGAAAACCGACCTCAATCTCTTTAAAACCGATATCTACCAGCATCTGGAAAAATTCCAACTTCTCATCCAAACTCATTGGTTCAATTAATGCCTGATTTCCATCTCTCAGATCCACACTACACCAAATCGGCGGTTTCTCAATATATTCTTTTTTCACCCAATCATAAGTAACCTCCGGTGGCATAAAATATGTTCTTTCATATTTCTTACAATTTTTCATACAAATACCTCTCCTTCTATGACAAATCGAATAAAATTCATCAACTAAATTGTTTTTTTTTAATCATATCCTATCCTAACATATGTCAACAAAAAAGGAAAGTGATAATTTTAATCACTTTCCTTGATGTATTTTAATGTCGTATCATTTCATTTTTCTTCTTCTGGAATCAGACGAAAATCGCTTCTAATTTACCTCCAAAGAACGCTTTTTTGTAATGGTTACTTTCTCTTCATAACATTCAAATATGTCATCCACTTGTTTTTTGTTCATCTTTGGTGTGATCAGACTAACAATTGGTACAATAATCAAACCAACAATCATTGCAATTGCACCTGCATTAATTGGGGATGCGATATAATGCAGGAACATATTGGAAACTGTGATTCCAACACCTGATGCAAAGCTTGCCCATACCGCAGCTTTTGTAACGCCTTTCCAATATAATCCATACATAAATGGTGCCAGAAATGCTCCGGCAAGTGCTCCCCAGGAGATACCCATAAGCTGAGCAATAAAGGTCGGTGGATCCAATGCGATTACTACAGATAATACAATAAAGAATACAACCAATACCTGCATTGTACGTACTTGTTTCTTTTCGTCCATATCTTTCATCACATTACCTTTCAGAAAATCAAGCGTCAATGTAGAACTAGACGTCAGCACCAATGATGCCAGAGTCGACATGGATGCAGATAACACCAATACTACAACAATACCAATCAAAATATCCGGTAGCGTTGACAGCATATATGGAATAATTCCATCGTAGATCATACTTCCGTCTTCTGCATAAATGGTTGGATTATCGAATAATCTTCCAAATCCGCCGAGGAAATAACATCCACCAGAGATGACAACAGCAAATAAAGTAGAAATAACTGTACCTGTGTTGATAGATTTCTCATCTTTGATTGCGTAGAATTTGCCGACCATCTGCGGAAGTCCCCATGTACCAAGCGATGTCAGAATAACAACTCCCAGAAGATTCAGCGGATCTGGTCCAAAGAAAGAAGTAAATGCACCTGGCTGTCCCATTGTCGCCGGCACATCACTTGGGATCTCTGCCATCTGACGGATTGCTGCAATAAATCCACCCTTTCCGCTTAAAACAGCTGCAATAACAGCAATGATACCACCAAGCATAATAATTCCCTGAATAAAATCATTGATAGCTGTTGCCATATAACCACCAAGAATAACATAAATTCCAGTAAATACAGCCATTACAAGCACACAATATGTATAAGGAATATTAAACGCCATCCCGAATAATCTAGATAATCCATTATATACAGATGCAGTATATGGAACCAGAAAGATAAATACAATTGCTGATGCTGTGATCTTAAGCGCCTTACTGTCAAATCTCACTCCAAAGAAATCCGGCATTGTCTTGGAATTCAAATGTTGCGTCATAACTTTGGTACGTCTTCCTAAGACAACCCATGCCAAAAGACTTCCAATGATTGCATTTCCCAGACCGATCCATGTGGAAGCAAGACCATATTTCCATCCAAACTGTCCGGCATATCCAACGAATACAACCGCAGAAAAATAAGAAGTTCCATATGCAAACGCCGTAAGCCACGGCCCTACAGAACGCCCTCCTAATACATAACCATCCACACTCGTTGCATGCTTTCTTGAATAAATTCCTACCGAAACCATAACGGCAAAGAAAACAATAAGCAATAACACTTTAATAACCATATGCTTCTCCTCAACTTTCATTCCCTTTTTGTCGCTTTAAACCGCAACACTTTAACGTATTAAAGTTCGACCTGAAAGTAGTGTATCACATAGGCTATTATATGTCAATGAAAGAATGGCTTGTTTATTTCATTTTCTCCACACGTTCCTGAACAGTCTTATTAAAATTCTCTACTTTTCTTCTGTATGTCCCATCCATATATTTAGAAGTCAACATAAAATCTGCCGTTGCCAGATTATTCGCAACTGGAATGTCGTATACAACCGCAATACGCAGTAATGCTTTTACATCTGGATCATGTGGCTGAGCTTCCAGTGGATCCCACAAAAAGATCATAAAATCAATCTGCCCTTCTACAATCTTCGCACCAATCTGCTGGTCGCCTCCAAGAGGTCCACTATTATATCCTTTTACTGGAAGTCCAGTCTTCTCAGCTATTAATCTTGCAGTTGTTCCTGTTCCACATAAGAAATGTCCTTTTAAGATCTCCTTATTCTTATCGCACCACTCTACCAGTTCTTTTTTCTTACCATCATGTGCGACCAACGCAATATGTTTTGCTTTTCCAATCTCAAATGTTACATAATTATTATCTAACATATTCTATTCTCCTTTCTATGAGTCCTTCTTATCGTACTACATTTTTTCATCATATACAAGAAATTATCATTCCTCTCCCGCTTCTGCATAGTATTTCATAAGAGCCTGCGTTCCAAGATTGCCGTAGCCGGCAGCCTCTAATTCCTCATAGTTTGCGAGCACGAGACTCAACACTTCCAAACTCAGTTCGCTCATATTAGCCTCTGTAAGCGCAAGTTTCATATCTTTTACAAAATGTTTCAGGAAAAAACCTGGCTCATAATCTCCAGCCAGAATCTTTGGTCCGAATATATCTAACTGCTTACTTCCTGCAGCTCCTGTAGATACCGAATCCAAGAATACTTGTGGGTCTAATCCTTTTGCTTTTGCATAAGTCAGAGCCTCACAGACTCCCGACAAAGTCCCTGCAATCATAATCTGATTTGCAAGTTTGGCATGCTGTCCACATCCTGCATTTCCTTGATAATTTATATTTGTTCCCATTGCCTGGAATAATGGCATACATTTTTCAAAATCCTCTTTCAGACCGCCAACCAATATAGAAAGAGTTCCTGCCTTTGCCCCGGTATCTCCACCAGTCACAGGTGCATCAAGTACGTGATACCCCTTTTCTGTCCCCTCTTTAAATATCTTTTCAGCAAGCATCGGACTTGTTGTTGTCATATCGATCAGATATGCTCCTGACTCTGCACTATCCAGAATATTTCCTTCCTCAAAGTATACTTCCTCAACATCCTTTGGAAAGCCTACAATTGTAATTACTGCTTCACAATCTTTTACACAATCCCGAATCGACTCATGGAAATTTGCCCCTTCGCTGATTACATCCTCTACCTTTTCTTTATTTCTGGCATAAATATGAAGTTCAAATCCAGCCTTCATGAGATTACGCACCATAGATTTTCCCATAATGCCAACGCCAATAAAACCTATTTTATTCATAATACATTCTCCTTTCTCTATCTCTTTTCTACTATCTCTCCTTGTCTTTTATAGATACTATTTGCCGGCACATAGCCTCTGACACTTGAAAGTGGATAGATATTGGAATGGCTTCCTACCACGCTTCCAGGATTCAAAACAGTTCCACATCCAACCTCCACCTCATCGCCAAGCATTGCACCAAATTTCTTGATTCCTGTCTCAATATTCTCTTCTGGTGTTTTAACCACGACCAGTTTTTTATCTGACTTAACATTAGATGTGATAGATCCTGCTCCCATATGAGCTTTATATCCCAAAATGGAATCACCAACATAATTGTAATGAGGGACCTGCACTTTATTGAATAAAATCACATTTTTTAACTCCGTGGAATTACCAACAACAACACCTTCCCCTACGATAGCATTCCCACGAATAAATGCACAATGTCTTACCTCAGCATTTTTGTCAATAATCGCAGGTCCATGTATGTAAGCTGATTCAAACACTTTGGCAGATTTAGCAATCCACACATCATCACCTATTTTATCATAGTCCTCCTCCGGCAATGTCTCTCCCAACTTTAGAATAAATGCACTGATTTTCGGAAGAACTTCCCAAGGATAGGTCACTCCCTCAAAAATATCTTTTGCAATAGTCTCATCCAACGTATACAATTCCGCTACTGTCAATTCTTTCATATGATTCTAACTCCTTTATTTATTTTACTTTTTATTTGAATATTTTCGCCCTTGATTAGATTTTTTATAAAATTGTGCTGTTTTATCATAACAGGCGCGCAATTGATTCTGATTATAAAGCTCTTTAACTCCTTGCGTCCTACTTACAATAAAATGATCCAGTTTACGCATATATTCATCTGGCGTAATCTCGCCTTCTGCAACATAATTCAATCCCTTTTCCCAGCTCGCAGTCAATTCTGGATTTAAAAGAGATTTGATAGAATGATCCACCACATCATAGATCATTTCTCCAAGCATCGTCGGCGTCACAATCTGCGTCTTCTTATTCAAAGCCAGATATTTATTATGGAACAGCTTCTTAAGTATCTCTCCTCGTGTTGCACTGGTTCCAATACCACTTCCCTTAATCTGAGCCCGCAATTCTTCATCTTCAATCAGTTGTCCTGCATTCTCCATGGCCAGGATCAAAGAACCAGAATTATAACGTTTCGGAGGTGAAGTCTTTCCTTCCTTAATATCCAGCGATTGCACTTCTAAAATCATTCCTTTTCGCAAAGATTGTATTTTTTGAAAAAAGGAAGCATCTGTATCTTTTTCCTCATCCTGCCCGTCATCCGATGTAATAGTTTTCTTCTGTCCCGGAATTCCTGCAACCTTTAAGTAACCTTCTTCTGCAAGCACTTTAAAATTCGAAAAAAAAGATTCTTCCTTCATCTTGGTCACAATTGCCACTTTCTGATAAATTGCCGGAGGATAGAATATACTCAGGAATCTCCTTACAATCAAATCATAGACCTGACATGACAGATGAGACAATGTACCTAACACATTCAATCCCTGTCCCGTCGGAATAATCGCATAATGATCTGTAATCTGCTTATCATTCACATAACGAGTTTTTTCTAACCCCTTATGACTTCCCAATGCAACAATATCTTGAAGATATGGCACCACAGGCTGATACTTCATCAGACCATTCAGATTCTTATGAATTTCCTTTGCCACGGCTGTAGACAACACTCGCGCATCCGTTCTGGGATAAGTCACGAGTTTCTTTTCATATAATTCCTGTACAATTCGAAGTGTCTCATCCGGACTAATCTTAAAACGCTTAGAGCATTCATTCTGCAACTCTGCCAGATTAAAAAGCAAAGGCGGATTCTTCTTCTCTTTTTTCTTTTCAATGGAGACAATCTGACACTGCATAGGTTTCTCATCACTCAAATATGTAATCAGATTCTCTGCTTTCTCTCGTTCTTTAAATCCATTCTCTTTATACAAGTCGAAAGACTCAAACCAACGAGACCCTTTGACCGCTCTCCATTCTCCTTCAAAACTTTGTTCTTGCTCACCGATCGTACTGAGCACACGATAGAAAGGCGTTTCTACGAATTCCCGAATCTCTCTCTCCCGTCGTACAACCATTCCCAACACACAAGTCATCACTCTTCCCACAGAAATCACAGAATACTTGGTGTTCAAATAATTAGAAATACTGTTGCCATACTTTAATGTCAAAAGGCGGGAAAAATTAATTCCCATCAAATAATCTTCTTTCGCTCTCAAATAAGCTGATGCAGACAGATTGTCATATTCTTTTAGATCTTTTGCTTCCCGAATACCTCTTAAAATCTCTTCTTCCGTCTGAGAATCAATCCAGACACGGCGCCGTTCCTTTCCATGCACCCCTGCCTGCTGCTCCACCAGACGATAGATATATTCTCCCTCTCTTCCGGAGTCAGTACATACATAGATCACATCAACATCTTCTCGGTTAAGAAGTCCTGCAACAATCTTATATTGCCTGGATACTGCCGGAATGACTTCATATTTAAATTTCTTTGGTATAAAAGGCAGAGTTTCCAAACTCCACCTTTTCAAATTCGGATCATACTCTTCTGGGTAGCTCATTGTTACCAGATGTCCTACACACCAGGTAACAATTGCCTCGTCTGACTCCAGGTATCCGTCTTGTCTTCTAGTCTTTATCTTCAGTGCCTTGGCAAATTCCTGTGCCACACTCGGTTTCTCTGCAATATACAGTGATTTCCCCATAAATCTTATCAAAACTCCTTATCTCTTCAAGAGCCCTTTCAACCATCTGCCCAGTCCATTTTCCTGCTCTGGCGTCTCCTTCTTGGCATGGATTGCCTCTTCCATAAAGACAGCCTGTGAATCAATCATTGGCTCTGATGCTTTCTTCTTTACAAAAGCTCCGTTGCTCTGTAAGATTCTGGCCTTGATATTATCACCAAGCATCACTTTCAGATAATGGTTGATCTGGCTTTTTATATTATCATCCAATACAGGGCAGGCGACTTCTACTCGCTTCTCCGTATTTCTCGTCATCATATCTGCCGAACCAATATATATCTTTTGATTTGCCCCCGTACCAAAACTAAAAATACGCGGATGTTCCAAAAATCTTCCCACCACGCTCATTACTCTCAGATTATCTGTATAGCCTGGTACTCCTGGAAGTATACAGCATATTCCTCTGACAATCAAGTCGACTTTCACACCAGCCTTTGACGCTTCAGAAACCTTACGGATAAAATCTACATCCGTAAGAGAATTCATCTTCATAATAATTCGTCCATTGTTTCCTTTTTTAATCTGCTCATCCATCAAATATAATATTTTCTGCTTCAGACTTGTAGGTGACACGATCAGATAATCATAGTTTCCATTTAGATTACCTATGGACATATTCTTGAAAAATTCAGCAGCATCTCTTCCTATTGCCTGATTTGCAGTCATCAAAGACAGATCTGTATACATAGTCGCAGTTTTCTCGTTATAATTACCAGTTCCAATCTGTGTAATATACTGGATCTCATTACGGTTCCGGTATGTAATCAGACAGATCTTAGAATGTACCTTATATCCCTCAAATCCATAGATGACCCGGCATCCTGCTTCTTCCAGACGCTCCGACCAATCTATATTATTTTGCTCATCAAATCTCGCCCGCAATTCAATCAATACAGTAACTTCTTTTCCATTTTCTGCCGCTGCACACAGATATTCTACCAGACGAGCTTTCTTGGCCAGACGATAAATTGTAATCTTAATCGTCAAAACATTTGGATCCACGGAAGCTTCTTTAATCAATTTCAAGAATGGATTCATGCTCTCATAGGGATAAAACAAAAGGATATCCCTTTTCTTTACCTGCTTCATCATACTTCCATCCTGCACATGAGCTGAATTCTGCGGAGAAAATGGCATGTATGTCAAAGACCGTTTCATAGACTCTGGAAGATTTCCTGCAATCGAAAAAATATAATCCAATTTCATTGGCATCTTGGTACGAAAGATCTGTGCCGGTGTAATATTAAATTTTTCGCAGAAATACTTCTCCATATCCCCAGTCAGTTTCTCGGCGATTTCTAATCGTACAACCGCCATTTTGCGGCGTTTATGAAGGGTCTCTTTCATCAGAAGTCTGAAATCATCATTAACCTCCAGCGCCTCATCATCCGGTGATACATCTGCATTTCTTGTAACACAAATATAATTGGCATCCGATACCTCATACTGTTCAAAGACAAGATTCAAATATTCCATGATTACCTTTTCCATGCGAATATAACGGATATCATGCCCAGGCAAAACCAAAATATCTGATACGAACTGTGGAACCGGAACGATTCCAAGAGTCGTCTTCCCTTTTTCTGATTCCTTATGCTTTAAATTTGCCGTAACATAGATGGCTTTATTTAACAAATGCGGGAACGGATGATTCGCATCCACAATCTGTGGGGACAAAATCGGCAGAACCTGCTCTTTAAAATACTTTTTCACATATTTCTTCTCAGACTGTTCTAACTCTTTAAAATCTAGGCCACAAATTCCATACGGCGACAATTGCTTCTTAATCTCCGCATATGTCTTATCCCGTTCTTTATAAAGAGGTGCAACTGCCCCATAAATCTTTTCCAATTGTTCTTTAGGCGTCATACCAGTACGGCTGTCCTTATTATTCGCATCTGTCTGTGCCATATCAAATAAACTTCCGACACGAATCATAAAAAATTCATCCAAATTACTGGTAAATATTGCAACAAATTTCATTCTTTCCAAAAGCGGAACCGTTGGATCCTGTGCTTCCTCCAGGACTCTCTGATCAAACCGAAGCCAGGATAATTCTCTGTTTTGCGTATAATTGTATATCTCTTTGTCCATATCTGCATACCTCGCATTTTTCACTATAACATCTTTTTTTATTTTAACACTTCACCATCACAAAAGGAAGAATGAAATGGGAATTTAGATGAGTGAGTTGGTAATTGAGAGTGTACGGCGCAAGGAAGCTTGGTAGGCTGGTTGCTATCCGGTATCCTTCGCCAAGAATCCATAACAGAAAAAAGAGCTGCAATTTCGTGACCGGACTGATTCACCGAGAAATTTGGGTAATTTCTCGATTCAGCAGTCCTTTCGAATTTGACTTGAGGTCAAATTCTCACACGAAATGGCGGCTCTTGTTTCTGTAACGGATTCTAACGCTTGGATAGACGGATAGCAACCAGCCTACCAAGCTTCCTTGCGCCTGACATTCTCAAATACTGAACGAACTCATCTGGAGGAATTCCTGGCGCGAAGCGCAATGGGGAGCGATGTTTTATACTATTTATCATTATTTCAATGGAAGAATCAGTTAGTTATTCTGCCAGTTTTTTGACATATCTTTGCTATGATCTTTCCCTCTGCATAACGCGCAGGAATTCTCCCGGATGAGGAAGTTGCGGATTTGG
Organism: Dorea chungnamensis; assembly: GCF_039832125.1. Taxonomy (NCBI): domain Bacteria; kingdom Bacillati; phylum Bacillota; class Clostridia; order Lachnospirales; family Lachnospiraceae; genus Dorea; species Dorea chungnamensis. The sequence continues at coordinate 66,875 of NZ_JBDOHT010000012.1, forward strand.
GGGATGTCAGGCGAGAAGATGGATGGGATGGCTGCCATTCGTTGGACAAGCGATAGAATCCGTTATGGGAAAAGAAGCAGATATTTTGTGCGATGATTTGGCCTCAAGCCAAATCTGAAAAGGCTGCTGAGCCTCGAAATCATCAGGATTTCGGGGTGAATCAGCCTGGTCACAAAATATCTGCTTCTTTTCCTGTTATGGATTCTTAGCGAAGGACTCCGCAATGGCAACCATCCCATCCGTCCTCTCGCCGTACACACCCAATTACCAACTAACTAATCTAAATTCCTACTTCGCCTGAATGTATCCTTTGGCTGTCAGGGATTCTGCGCACAGCACTGCTCCGCCTGCTGCACCACGTACGGTGTTGTGAGACAGTCCAATAAACTTATAATCATAGATGCTGTCTTCTCTCAGACGTCCGATAGACACACCCATACCATTCTCATAATCTACATCCATCTTTACCTGTGGGCGATTGTCCTCTTCCAGATACTGGATGAACTGCTTTGGAGCACTTGGGAGCTCTGCTTCCTGTGGAAATCCTTTGAAACTCTCTAATTTTTCGATTAACTGCTCTTTGGTAGGTTTCTTTTCAAAGTTAATGAATACAGCTGCTGTATGTCCATTTAATACCGGGACACGCAGACACTGACAAGTAATCTTTGGTTCTTTTGCCAATGTAATCTGACCGTCTTCTAATGTTCCAAGTACACGGAGTGGTTCCTGCTCACTCTTTTCTTCCTCTCCACCGATATATGGAATAATATTCTCTACCATTTCCGGCCAATCCTTAAACGTCTTGCCTGCACCAGAAATTGCCTGATAAGTGGTTGCAACAACTTCTTTTGGTCCAAATTCCTTCCATGCTGCCAGACAAGGAGTATAGCTTTGGATAGAACAATTTGGTTTTACTGCAATGAATCCGCGTGTTGTTCCAAGGCGTTTTTTCTGTGTCTCGATCAGACCAAAGTGCTCAATATTGATTTCCGGAATTACCATTGGTACATCCGGTGTCCAGCGATGTGCACTGTTATTTGATACGACAGGGGTCTCAGTCTTTGCATATGCTTCTTCAATTGCACGAATTTCATCTTTTGTCATATCTACTGCACTGAACACAAAGTCTACTGTTTCAGCAACCTTCTCTACTTCATTCACATTTAATACAATCAGATTTTTAACAGCCTCCGGCATCGGAGTATCCATTTTCCAGCGTCCTCCTACAGCCTCTTCATAAGTCTTTCCTGCAGAACGTGGACTGGCTGCCACTGTTACAACTTCAAACCAAGGATGATCTTCAAGCAATGAGATAAAACGCTGTCCAACCATTCCTGTTGCTCCTAAAATACCTACTCTTAGTTTCTTTTCCATCTTCACTCTCTCCTTCTCTTAGTATTCATCCATATATTTCTTATATACATCAACCACTTCATCCATTGCACTCTTACCTGGTGCACCAATGGTAATTCGTTTATTTACACAAGTTTCCAGACTAATTGCATCATAGATATCTTCCTCAAATACAGGAGATATCTTTTTATATTCTTCCAGCGGAAGCTCATCCAACGCAATCTTTTTCTCCAGGCACAATAATACCAGCTGCCCAACGATTCCGTGTGCATCTCTAAACGCAACTCCATGGTTTACCAGATAATCAGCAGCGTCCGTTGCATTGGTAAATCCATGTCTTGCGCTGTCTTTCATCCGTTCCTTATTAAACTGCATCGTCCGAAGCATTCCTGTAAACAAAGTCAGGCAGCCCTTAGCAGTATCAATTGCGTCAAAAGCCCATTCCTTATCCTCTTGCATATCCTTATTGTATGCAAGCGGAATCCCCTTCATCGTTGTAAGCAATGCATTCAATGCTCCGTATACTCTGCCCGTCTTACCACGGACAAGCTCTGCAATATCCGGATTCTTTTTCTGTGGCATGATACTACTTCCAGTGCTGTAAGCATCATCAATCTCAACAAATTTATATTCATTGGAATTCCAGATAATCACTTCTTCCGAGAACCTACTTAAATGCATCATAATAATAGATAATGCGGATAATAGTTCTAACAAATAATCCCTGTCAGAAACACCATCCATACTATTGAGCGTCGGTCCATCAAAGCCTAACAAGCTTGCAGTATATTCCCGATCCAGAGGATATGTCGTTCCAGCCAATGCCCCCGACCCCAACGGACACGTATTCATACGCTTATAGATATCTCTCAGCCGTTCATGGTCTCTTTTGAACATTTCAAAATAAGCACCCATATGATGCGCCAGTGTAATCGGCTGTGCTTTCTGAAGATGTGTAAATCCCGGCATATATGTATCTGTATTTTCTTCCATAATTGCAAGAATTGCATGTAACAATTCTTTCACCAGACTGTCCAGGAGATGAACCTCATCTCTTGTATAAAGTTTCATATCTAAAGCCACCTGATCATTCCGGCTTCTTCCGGTATGCAGCTTCTTACCCGGTTCCCCGATCCGATCGATCAATGTTGCTTCAACAAAACTATGAATATCCTCATATTTCTCCGAGATATCAAGCTTTCCATTCTCTACATCACTTAAGATTCCTTCCAGGCCTGCGATGATCTGCTCTTTCTCATTATCTGTTAGAATCCCCTGCTTTGCAAGCATCATGACGTGCGCAATACTGCCCTTGATATCCTGCGCATAGAATCTCTTATCAAATGAAATCGAAGCATTAAAATTATATACTAACTGATCCGTTTCTTTTGTAAAACGTCCACCCCATAACTGTGCCATATGGATTTCTCTTCCTTTCGTAAAAATATACTGTAAACGATTTTATCATATTTTTGCATAAAATCAAATGATTTCGTACTTTTTTGTATTTTCATAAATGAATTGCCACTATTATACTCAACGGTTTTCTTCCCGAATAGAAAACTCACATCCACAATAATTCTGTCTATAAAGACCATATACTTTTGATAATTCAATTGAACGTTTATATCCATTTCTCTTTTTAAAATCAGACTGCAGATAAGAAACGCCGTATTCTTCTGCAAGTCTCATTCCAATCTCATTTAACCGTTCTGCGTTCTTCATCGGACTAATACTCAAAGTCGTTGTAAAATAATCAAAAGCTCCTTGACTGGCAATCTCAGCTGTCTCTCTCAATCTCAATTCATAGCATTTCATGCAGCGTACTCCGCCTTCTTTCATATGTTCCATTCCCTCAGCCATCTGATAAAAACGCTCTTTATCGTATTGCCCCGCTATGAAAGAAACCGGATATCTGGTCCTCATCTTCTCAATCAGCGTCTGCTGCTCCAGAATCCGTTTTGTATATTCACTCTCTGGGAAAATATTAGGATTGTAATAAAATACTGTAATTTCGAAAAAATCACTCAAATATTCCAACACATAACTGCTGCATGGAGCACAACAGCTATGCAATAACAAGCGCGGTACCTTCTCTTCTCTCTCCAGACGCTGAATTGTTTTTTCCAGTTCTTTCTGATAATTCATAGGAATCCTTTCTCCTTATAGTAGACCGTGGTATTATACTTTTGCATTATAGCTTTTTCCATCGGTTCTGACAAGGTCAATCCGTCACGAATTTCCAATATTTACATAAAATAATATATAGTCATCCAAGGAGGTTCCTATGGAACAAGTATTAGAATTAAAACATATCCACTATGCTTACCACACCCTTGAAGGAGAGACTCCCGCTCTTACGGATATATCCTTTTCACTAAACAAAGGAGAATTCGTATCCATAGTAGGACCTTCCGGCTGTGGCAAATCTACACTTCTCTCCCTGATTGCCGGTCTGCTGACACCAGAAAAAGGTCTGATAAAAATTAATGGAAAATATCTGCGGGAAAGTACTACAAATGTTGGCTATATGTTACAGCATGATGAACTTTTTGAATGGAGGACCATCTATAACAATGTAATTCTTGGTCTGGAGGTACAGCATATGCTGACAGCCCGAACAAAAGAAAAGGCTCATGAATTACTCAATATGTATGGTCTGAAACAATTTGAGAATTCCCGTCCTTCGGAGTTATCCGGTGGAATGCGTCAAAGAGCTGCATTAATACGTACCTTGGTGCTAGAACCTGATATCTTACTTCTGGATGAACCTTTTTCTGCTCTGGATTACCAGACACGCCTTAATGTTGGTGATGACATTGGTCAGATTATCCGCCACGAAAGAAAATCTGCACTTCTTGTCACCCATGATTTGTCAGAAGCAATCTCATTGGCAGATCGTGTCATCATCCTATCCGGACGACCAGCAACAATAAAACAGACCATACCGTTAATTTTTACTCTGGATACCGACACTCCGTTAAACAGACGTAATGCCCCAGAATTTAAAACATATTTCAATCTAATCTGGAAGGAGTTGAATACAGATGAGTGATCTATCTCAAGGTCAACAGCAATACCTTTTAAATCACCGAAAACATCAGCGTATTGTACGAATTTCCAGAATCTTGATTCTTCTAAGTTTCCTCTTTATCTGGGAATTCACGGCAAATATAGGAATCATTGATTCATTTATTTTCAGCAGCCCGTCCAAAATTGCTCTGTGTTTCTGGAATATGGTGCTTGATAAAAGTATTTTTCTTCACATAGGAATCACACTGTATGAAACCATCATAAGCTTCCTCTTAGTTACTGCCATCGGAGTCTTGGTGGCAGTTGCTCTATGGTTCAGTTGTAAGCTTTCTGAAATTTTAGATCCTTATCTGGTGGTACTGAACAGTCTCCCAAAATCAGCTCTGGCTCCTTTACTCATTGTATGGCTGGGTGCGACAAAAACGACAATTATTGTTGCCGGTATGTCAGTGGCGATCTTTGGAAGTATCTTAAGTCTATATACCAGTTTTACAACCGTAGATCCAGGAAAGATCAAATTAATCTACACCTTACAGGGCAGCCGCTTTCAGGCATTGACAAAAGTTGTCATTCCAAGTTCAATACCTGCGATCATCAGCAATATGAAAGTAAATATCGGGCTTTGCCTGGTGGGTGTTATTATTGGAGAATTTCTGGCAGCAAGGAATGGTCTTGGATATCTGATTATCTACTCTAGTCAAGTATTTAAAATGGATTGGCTTCTGATGAGCATCGTTCTTCTATGTATCATGGCAATGCTTCTCTATTCGTTGATCAGCCTTCTGGAGACATGGTGCACAAGACATTATTAGAAGAGTTCTTCGATAATGCAACACAGGAGATGCAACACATCGCACCTCCTGATACATATTTCTTATATCTTATCTATTTTATTGCGCAGCTTCATCATCTTCTTATCCAATGCAGCGATCTCTTCGGAATACCCTTTTAATTCCTTCGCCACTTCCTCTGCTCCAGACACATTCTTCTTATAAATCAACTGATAATCCAATACAGACCAGAAGTCCATAGCCGACGTACGGATCTGAATCTCCGCTCTTTTTATCTCAGACTGTTCCCCGAGATAAATCGGAATCTCAACAATCATATGAAGACTCATATAGCCATTCTTCTTCGGCTTTTCGATGTAATCCTTAATCTTAATGACTTCTACATCACTCTGTTTTTGAAGCATTTCTGCAACCTTATACACATCATCAAGAAATAAACACACGATACGAATCCCAATCAGATCATTCAGCTTTTTCTTTGCTGCCGCAAAATTCCTTTCATAATCTTTTCGGAGCAATTTTGCGTGAATACTGTCTGGTTTTTTCAGTCTGCTGCTGACCTCCCGAATAATTTCTCTGCCATACTCACGTGACAATTGTTCATTTATTATATTGATTTTTGCTTTTAATATTCCCACTACATATTGATAGCGCAGTTCATACTTTTCTTTTTCCATATCTTCAGCAATCTGCTCTATCTCTTGTTTTACTTCCTTTTTAATCTTACATTCCTCCAGTCTCTATCCTGTTTCCTAATACTATTATAATGCAAATCCTATGTTACAACTATCAAATTTATGTTAAAAAAAGAAAAACTACAACTCTAATCTAAGAGCTGTAGTTTTATTTTAAGCTGGAAATCGGACTTGAACCGACGACCCCTTCATTACGAGTGAAGTGCTCTACCGACTGAGCTATTCCAGCGTTCTGCTGCTACGATCAGCAGTCACAAATATTATTATAGCGAATTTCAAAATATTTGCAAGAACTTTTTTCTATATTGTTATATATTTTACTCATGTAATCTTCGAATCAACTTATACACAATCTCACTTTCAGTGACCAGAGGTTTTTTGTGCGCGAAGAAAATGATACCGTCAGTCGGTGCTAACACTTTACATATTTCTTCCCCTTCATATGGATCTAAGATCTCTCCTAATACATCTCCCATATGAACCTCTTCTCCCGGCGATTTCAGACGACGGTAGATTCCAGATGCATTGGTTTTAACAATCGTTAGTTCCTCTTCTTTAATGATGCTGGCAATATAGCCATTATGACTGTTATATCTTAGAATTCCCATCCTTGTCAAAAAACGCAGAACTGCTGATACAGCCTGACGTGCAGATTCCTCATCTACGACATCAGTCTCACTGGTATAGACTGAAAAAGCACTGGTCTCCCATACTTGCCAGTTATAGTTCAATGTCGTTGTATCAATAGGTTTTGGTTTTCTTACCACTACATACGGAAGCCCAAACAAAGTTGCCAAACTCGTATTCTGATATCCGGTCTCCATCATGCGAACATGAGGTACAAAATCTCCCGGAAGATAAAAACTGGCGAACTGGATTCCATAGCTGTATTCTTTTACGCATTCAAACACACCCGCTGCAATTCGCTGTGTTGTCTCACCCTTATCATATCCTGGGAACATACGGTTAATATCTGTATTATCCACTGCCCAGAATCGTTTCCCAATATTCATGGCATGATGATTCACAGAAGGAATTACCATGATCTCATTATCCGATACAATCGCACCATGCATTTCCAGCTCTTTCAATTTTTTCACCAATTGAGAACACACATATAATTGCTGTACCTCATTTCCTCGAATCGCTCCAACAATACAGACAGATTTTCTTCCGCTGCCAAAACGATATCCCGTAACTTCCAGTTTCTCCCTATATGGAGAGTCCAATGTATAGATGACTTCTGTTTTCATTCTTCCGCACCTCCAAGGATCCGATTCAAAAGAGAACCACTGTATACAATCGGATATTCTCTCCGGGTAAATACTTTTCCTGTAATTGGTGCTTTAACCTCCTCCAGCACACTTCCTGTCAGTGGATCTACAATTTTTCCCAACACATCTCCTCTCATTACTTCATCAAAGATTCTGGCATCAGGAAGATAGATACCTGGATGATCTGCATTTACAAATCCGATTGCCCGGTCTGAAGATATCAGCGGCTCTCTGACAGATTCAACCGGACCACTCCAGATTCCCATTTCTTTCATAAGATTTAAAATTCCATCCACCAATTGATATCCATAATCTTTTGTTATTCGCATGCCAACACCCATCTCAACAACCAGAGTCGGTACGCCGATCATATTCAAACTATATGCCAAAGTGGACTCCAATACCGTTGCTGCCGCATGTATCCACACAAAATCTACATTTAGCAGCCTCGCATATGGTACAAGTTGATCTGCTGTTTCTTCATTAATTCTTACCTGCGGCATTTCTTCCAGATAAATATTGCTGGCATGAATATCGATGCACATATCTGCCCCCTTTAGATCAGACATCAGACGACTTACCATTGTTTCCATCATTGGTCCTTCTTCGCTTCCAGGAAATATCCTGTTCATATCCAGGTCAAACATGGGAATTCCCCGGGTAATCGAATCAATTCCCAAGGGATTAAATGCCGGATATATATCTACAATTCCATGCAGGTATTCTGGGTGTTTCTGAATCCTTTGATTTAACTCATAACACACGAATTGACCTTCCAATTCATCTCCATGCGTTCCTGTTACGATCCCAATTCTTTTCATATTATCGGATGTCTCTTCCGGCATCAGACGATTCTTTTTTATTTCCAGACGTTCATCTACCGGAAGTCCCATAGACACTACTGTCTCGACCATCTATATTTCCTCCACATTTACATAGATTTTCTGTGACTGGCAGGCCTGTCCGCGAAACAATCCCTTATCCAGTACACAATCCCCATAATCTCTTCCATGGGCCAATTTTATATAATAATCATCTACATGCAGATGATTCGTCGGATCCAGTCCATACCATCCTTCTCCTGTATAGATTTCCACCCAGGCATGGGTATAGCCTTCTCCGATCATAAGTCCATTTACATATCTGGCAGGAATCCCCTTCATACGGCACAACGCAATCATAATATGTGCATAGTCCTGACAGACTCCTTTTCGCCCTTTCCATGCTTCACCCGCTGTCGTATGAATATTGGTACTTCCAGTAACATAAGAAAAATCCTGATAGATTGCATCCATAATCTGCACAGCGGCTTTCAGATGATCTTTCGATGTGATTTTCAAAGAATTCCCATATTTTTTTAATTCCTCAGAAGGCTCTGTAAACCTGGAAGGGAATCTATACATTGGATGAAGCGGACAACGTTGCACCTGCATTCCAGACACAATAGCCATCCCCTCCACTTCATATGCAAACCGCATATGGTTATTCGCATAATGACCCACATATTTATGATTGCCAAATCCATCAATGACTTCATCCAGGCTATCTGTTGGGCTTACATATCTACTTGTAATCTGTATCTTCTGTACATCATTTGACGTCGGCACACAACGCAAAGCAAAGTAATGATCACATACAGGCTGATCGAATCTTAACTCCATCCTGTATGTGAACTGTAATGACTTCATGTTATCTCACCTCAATAATATTTCCCAGACAATCGAGAAGTTCCTGATCTCTTCCTGCCATTTTTTCTGGACAAGATAATTTATCATGAATCATACCTGCTATTTTTTCTAATGTTGCCGCATCATAATACATCGGTGTTTTATGCAGACGATTCGTAAGTTTACTGAATTCTTTCTCGATATCTTTTGTGTGATACTCCAAACGAATATATAAATCTAACCTTTCTACATATTTTCCGCATTTCATAATATTGCGGCACTCTTCATCTTCCACATAATCGTCTACGCATCCCCAGAATGCCAGAAGATCATCAAGCACTGACTGTAATTCCAGAAGCGGCGCCATCTCACGCTGCTCTTTTTCAAATACGTCCAGTGCCATCTGCATATAACTGAGCACATTACTGCTCAGTTCATCCCGAAGAACAATTGCATTGTCAAAAGCCCTGTTCATATTCGAATACAAAGAATCCGGATTATCTTTTCCATAAAGATAAGATTCAGCAAACTGCTGATTTGATGTATAGATATCAGGAATATTCAATCTTTCACAGTAATATGTATAGCTTCCTTCCGGTGCCTCTATCATATCATCAAAAACCCGAAAAAATTTTCTCAGTGTCGTATATACACGTTCTGTGTACCTTCCTAACCAATACAAATGATCCAGTTTTTCTATTGAGATAATACCCATGTGTCTTTAAATCCTCCTCCCTGTGATGAATTTACTACGAACGAATCCGGATTCCTGGAAAATCTGGTTAGCCCACTCGGCCAAACTTGTGTTTTCTCGCCAGATAATACAAAAGCTCTTAGATCTGCTTTCCTTGGAACCCGTTCGTCTCCCTCTATAATGTGAAGATCCTGAAAATCAATCACTTCTTGTGCTATAAACCTTCGGGCTTCTTTCTGAACTAACGCTTTCATATCTTCCAGCTTTTCTTTTGTCAGTTCATTTCCAAAGATAACTCCGTAGCCTCCAGCTTCGGCTACATCTTTGATAACCAGCTTGTCCAGATTCTCCAGGACATATTTACGGTCCTCTTCATAAAACGGAAGATATGTCGGCGCATTCTTAAGAATCGGTTTTTGATCCAGATAATACCGGATCATCTTCGGTACAAAATAATAGATACCTTTATCATCCGCAATTCCATTACCAGGTGCATTTACAATCGCTACATTTCCCGAGCGATATACATCCATGATATTTGGAACACCAATCAATGATTCCGGATTGAACGTCATTGGATCAAGATATTCATCTGAAATCCGTCGATAAATGACGCCTACTTTCTGTTTTCCACCACGGAAATCCCTGTAATATAATTGATTTTTTTCTACGAACAAATCACTGCACATTGCCAGCACACTTCCTGTTCGTTCTGCAAGATAAGAATGTTCAAAATATGCGGCATTGTATCTTCCGGGTGTCATTATGACCCTGATGCCGCCTGTATTAACATATTCCATCGTATCCGTCAGCATCTTTGCATAATTACGATTGTCAATGATCGGATTCGTCCGGAAAGTCTCCGGTGCTACTCTTCGTTCCAATTCACGCGCAATCAGAGGATATGACGCACCTGAAGGTATTCTGAGATTATCTTCTAATATATACCAGCTTCCATCCTTTCCCTGTACCAGATCAATTCCTGAAATATGGCTGTATATATTCTTCGGAGGGCAGGCACCTTCACATTCCGGAAGGTATCCGGAAGATGAAAACACGAATTCTTCTGGAATCACTCCATCCTTAATTATCTTCTTTTCTCCATACACATCTTTCAAAAACAGATTCAGTGCATCTACTCTCTGAATAAGTCCTTTTTCCAACAATGTAAAATCATCTTTCGTAATAATTCTCGGTATCGCATCGAAAGGAAAAAGCTGTTCATGAAATGTCTGATTTTTGTAAATTCCAAACTTGACCCCATAACGTGCCAGTAATTTGTTAATTCCTTCGACATGATTCACTAGATATTCCATATTTCTCACCTTCCTAAACGAAAAAATGTTCTCCTTACAGAGGATTAACCGTAAGAAGAACATCCTTGTCCGTAATAATAACAAAAGGCACCTGATTTTTCAGGCACCTTTGCTTACTATTATATTACTCGTCCGTTTAAAATTTGTCAATTATTTTTCGCCATATGCACAGACAGCTTTGGATATGGTATCTCGATACCCTGAGCATCCATCGTCAACTTAATATTCTCTAGCACACGCCATCTGGTCTCCCAGTACACTTCACTCTTCACCCATGCTCTGGCACCGAGAACTACCGCACTTTCTGCCAATTCATCCACAAATACAAGTATTTCTTCATCCTTCTCGACACTTTCATCGTTTCGCAGAATTTCTTCAATCAATGATTTTGCCTGCTTCAGATCTGCTTCATAAGAAATGGATACTTTAAGATCAAGTCTTCTTTCGTCCTTTGCCGTTGCATTGGTAAGACTACTATTCGTCAACATACCATTTGGAATGACAATGGTTTTATTATCTATCGTACTAAGCTTTGTATAGAAGATCTGAATCTCTTTCACTGTTCCTTCATTTTTATTGGTGTCTTCAATAATATAATCACCAACTTGGAATGGTTTCAAAATCAGTATAAGAACACCGCCAGCAAAATTAGACAAACTGCCCTGCAATGCAAGACCAATTGCCACACCACCAGAAGCGACCACCGCTGCCACTGAAGTCGTATCAACTCCCAATTCCGATACCAGACTAAATATCAGCAAGAAATAAAGACCAAATTTTAAAACAGAATCTACAAACTGTTCGACACCTTTATCGGCATTGGATCTTTCCAAAGATCTGCGTACAATCTTTCGAATCCATTTGATAATCATTCTGCCAATGAAAAAAGCTACCAACGCCATCAAAACTCTGATTCCGAAGCCAATCATCGAAGGAACACTGTCCTGTATATACTGGACAAACTGATTCATCTCTTCTACCGTATCTTGTGTAACTTCTGCCACCTCATTCGTTGTCTCTGTTGCCATCTTTTCCTCCTGTTATGCTTTCAAAGCCAGCAGTGCACTTAAGTTTCCTCTTTTTTCCCCAGTTGTTCTATGAGAAAAAAAGATATCTGGATTACAATGTGTACAGACATTCGTCACTGCTATATGTTCTTTCTTAATTCCTGCCTCCATCAATACAACCTGGTTTGCTTTCCAAAGATTCAACTGGTATTTTCCATTTTCTTTTTGATAGAATAATTCTGAACACAAACTTTTCTCAAAATTATTCCGAAACTGCTCAATAACTTCTTCGCTCACTTCGTAACAATCCTGACAAATTGATGGACCAATTGCTGCAATTACATCTTCCGGCCTCGTTCCATAAGCATCTCTCATCGTCTCTACCGTAACTTTTCCCATCTTATGAACAGTACCTCTCCATCCGGAATGACTCAATCCAATCGCTTTCTTCACAGGATCCACAAAATACAATGGAACACAATCTGCGTAAAACGTTACCAGACAGATTCCCGGTACGTTCGTCACCAATCCGTCCGTTTCCAAAAAACGTCTGCCTCTGTCTTTTGGTTCCACTACTGCAACATTCGTCGTATGTGTCTGATTCGTATAAGTAAAACTATCTGCATCAACTCCAATTGCCGTTGCAAGTCTCCTCTTATTCTCTTCAATCGCCTTCGGATCATCACCTCTGGTTGTGCTGATATTCATCGTTGAGCAATATCCAGTACTGACACCTCCAAGCCTGGTTGAAAAACCATGCGTTACAACACCAGTATGCTCAAGCAGTGGATAAGTAAGGAATGGCACACCATTAACCTCTTTTTCATCAAAAATGTGTTCATGATTCTTATATTTTAATCCCAGACTCATCTCTTGATTCTCCTATTCTCCCATATAATCGAAAGCATTTTTATACAGTGTAATTACATTACCTTCAATGCTCACCACATCAAAGCGGCAGCTTATATCCTGCAATCCATGCCGCATAATATAGTACAATGCACATTTAGAAATCACTCGTTGTTTTCTGTAGTCAACAGCTTCCGCCGGGTGCCCACTTCCAGAGTCTGAGCGATATTTCACCTCACAGAACACCAGATATTCTCCATCTATGGCAATGATATCAATCTCTCCCATGCGGCAGCGATAATTATACTCCAGAACTTCATATCCCTGCCCTTCTAAATATGCTCCTGCTTTTTTCTCATATTCTGTACCGATTTCCCGTCTGTTCTTTTTCATATACCTCCGATTTATTACACGAAGTTCTTAATAAATGTTGTTCTATGAATTGGGGAAGGTCCCAACTCCTTCAGACCAGCAATATGCGCTTTTGTTCCATAACCTTTATTACTGGCAAAATCATACCCTGGTATCACTTTATCATATTCTACCATCATGCGATCTCTTGTTACTTTTGCGATAATACTGGCCGCAGCAATAGATATACTTTTTGCATCCCCTTTGATAATCGAAACTTGCAAAATATCTACCTCTGGTATCGTAACAGCATCATTCAGCAAAATATCCGGATGTACCTTCAGATTGGAAACAGCGATTCGCATAGCCTCATATGTCGCCTGAAGAATATTAATCTCATCAATTCGTGCCGGACTAACAATTCCAATTCCTGTTGCGACCGCTTTTTCCATAATCTCATCATACAAAGCTTCTCTCTTTTTCTCCGACAACTTTTTCGAATCGTTTAAATATAAAATAGTCTCATTTTTCGGCAAAATTACAGCTCCTGCCACAACCGGGCCTGCAAGGGGGCCTCTTCCTACCTCATCAATTCCGCAGATATACTGGCACTGACTATACTCTCTTTCGTATACACTCATACTCTCTATGCGCGCCAGTTCCTTCTCTAATTTTTCCTGCTGCTTGCGGAGTCTATCCTCTTCTCGTTTATTCATGCTTAATAACTCCCATTTCATCAAACGGATAGATCCGAACCCATGCTCTTCCTATCAGATTCTTACGTTTCAACACCCCAACGCTAGGATCTCTGCTGTCAGAGCTGTGATTACGGTTATCTCCCAATACAAAATACTCATCGTCTCCCAGTGTAATTGGTTCTGCTGCAATTCCGGGTGAATTCATCACCTCTGCGCCATAGATATCACTGTCCAGAAGGTTTCCATCAATATAAACGTATCCATCAATTACCTGGACCGTCTCCCCTGGAAGCCCGATAATACGTTTGATATAATATGTATTTTCCTCATATTGGTATGGAAATACGATAATATCATAGCGTTTTGGTTCTCTAAAACGATACGTCAGTTTATCCACGATCAGATTATCACCGTCACTTAAGGTCGTCTCCATGGACGAGCCGCTTACTCTGGTCCTCTGCCCTACAAACGTAATGATCACGTATGTAAGTCCAATAATAATCAATATGTACAGAAGCCATCCTAGCAATTCTCGGATAATGCCTCTTTCTTTCTCTTCATTTCTTTTATCCCTTGCCATATTATAATCCCCTTTCTGGTTCACTAGTAGATTCTATCACACTTCCTGCGGATATTCTAGTGTCAGTCTCCCCAGCCTCCCATTTCGGAAATCATCCAGCAGCAAAACTGCCGCCTTTTCAGTATCTAACTCATTTCCTCTTATCAGACAATGTCTGCTCTCTGCAATCTGTCCAAGCATAACATATACATCTGCAGCCGAATCGACATGATACTTTTCTTCCAGTATTCCCGGATAATATTCATTCAAGAATCCGATCAACTCTGCCGCCAGTTCCTCTGTATTCAAGATTTCATCCTTAATAGATCCGATAAATGCCAGTTTTAAACCAACACTTTGGTCTTCAAACTTTGGCCACAGAATTCCCGGTGTATCTAAAAGTTCTACCTGTTTATTCAGCCGTATCCACTGTTTCCCTTTTGTAACGCCTGGTTTATTTCCAGTCTTAGCACATGCTTTTCCTGCCAGAGAATTGATAAAGGTCGATTTCCCTACATTTGGAATTCCAACCACCATTGCACGAACAGGTCGGTTTAGAATCCCTCTCTTTCGATCTCTTTCAATCTTCTCCTTACACGCTTCCTGAATCACGCCATGGATAGATTTCATTCCACCGCCTTTTTTGGAGTTGACTTTCACTACAGAAAACCCCTTTTTTCGAAAATATTCTGCCCATGCATCATTCCATTTTTCTTCCGCAAGATCGGCTTTATTTAAAAGAATCAATCTCGCTTTATTCTTTCCCAGTTCATCAATATCTGGATTTCGACTACTGACTGGTAATCTCGCATCCACTAGTTCAATGACCAGATCAATTAATTTTATATTCTCCTGCATCATACGTTTTGCTTTCGTCATATGACCAGGATACCACTGAAAATGCATACTTTTTCTCCTCTATCTGATAAATCCAAAATCTTTCTTAGGTGACAGGACAAACCATGCCTTCCCGTATATATACTCCCGTTTTACATTACCGATATCTGCATTCCGGCTGTCTTCACTGCTCTTGCGATTATCTCCCAGCACAAAATACTCATCTCCGTCAAGCTGTATCTTCTCATTGACAATTCCTACATCATCAATATCGGTAGTTTCATAATCTTCTTCCAGTTTTTCACCATCAATATAAATATGGTTCTCCATGATTTCAACTGTTTCGCCCGGAAGACCAATAATTCTTTTAATATAGTAGTGGGCATTTTCATTTCCTTTTGGTTTAAATACAATGATATCTCCTCGTTTTGGAGTTGTAGCATTATATACTATCCGATTGACCAATACAACATCTCCATTACTCAACACTGGATTCATAGAATCTCCAACTGTACTTACCTGCTGTCCAAAATACCACACCGCTACAAAGGCCAGAAGACATACTACTGCAATTTTAAAAATCCATTTCCCAACAATAGACAACTGATGCAGATTCATACGGAACTTCTTTTTTCTTGATTTTCTGACCGGCTTTGTTCTCTTCCTTACCCGTCCAAATCCAAGTTTTTTTCGTCTACGCTTCATAGTTTCCCCTTATAACACAAAAAGGACAATATACAATATGTACTTGTCCTTTTCTCACTGTTTCTTATTTTACTAATTCTCTTACTTTTGCTTTCTTACCAACGCGATCTCTTAAGTAGTAAAGTTTAGCTCTTCTTACTTTACCTCTTCTTACTACTTCAACTTTTTCAACATTTGGTGAATGCAGTGGCCATGTCTTCTCAACACCGATTCCGTTAGAATTCTTTCTAACTGTGAATGTTGCTCTTGCTCCGCCACCCTGTTTCTTCAGGACAGTTCCTTCGAAAACCTGAATTCTTTCACGGTTTCCTTCTTTGATTTTTCCATATACTTTTACAGTATCTCCAACGTGGAATTCAGAAACAGAATCTTTTAACTGCTCTGCTTCAATGTTCTTAATAATATCGTTCATTATGTGTGACCTCCTTATTTACTTGGATGTTCTTAATACTTCATTGTACCAGAGGACCATCTTTTTTCTTCACAACACGCTATATAATATCATATTTATACCTATTTCGCAAGGGTTTTTTGCTTTTATTTACTCTAATCTGATTCTTTCCATTTCAATCATCAGAGAATCCGCCAATCTGCGTTCTGCTTCCGTCAATTCAGCTTTTTCCAACAGATCCGGTCTATTCTTCGCAGTTCGAATAACGGATTGCTCCCTTCTCCATTTTTCAATGTTCGCATGATGTCCGGACATCAAGACTTCCGGTACTCTTTTATCATGCCACACTTCTGGGCGGGAATATTGGGGATATTCTAACAGATTGTCCTGAAAACTTTCAAACTCTGCGGATACATCATTATGAAGCACTCCTGGCACAAGTCTGGAAATTGCATCTACCATGATCATAGCCGGAAGTTCTCCTCCTGTCAGCACATAATCACCAATGGACACGTAATCCGTCACAATTTCCTCTAACACACGCTCGTCGATTCCTTCATAATGTCCACAGAGAAAGACCAGCTCTTCTTCATTTGCAAATTCCTCTGCCATATTCTGGTTAAAGGTCTTCCCTTGTGGTGAGAGATAGATGACTCTTGGCTTTTTCCCAATCTTCTCTTCTACAGCCTGATAACACTGGTATACCGGCTCCGCCTGCATCAACATCCCGGCTCCACCACCATAAGGATAATCATCGACACTATTATGTTTATTGAAAGCATAATCTCGGATATTAACAGCTTCTATCGAAAGCAATCCTTTATTCATTGCCCGACCAATGATGCTGGTATCCAGTCCTTGCATTACCATTTCTGGAAATAATGTCATAATATAAAACTGCATCCATTTTCTCCTTCTAAATCAGACCATTCATCACATGAATCTTCATCTGTCTATTTTCTATGTCCACATCAAGAATGCACTCCTTGATTGCCGGGACCAGGACTTCTCCTTCTGAAGGATGTTCAATCACATACACATCATTAGCTCCTGTTTCCATAACATCCTTAAGGATTCCAAAATTCTCCCCTTCGTCGGTGATTACTTTCATGCCAATCATATCTGCAATAAAGTATTCACCTTCCTCAAGCGGAACAGCATTCTCACGCTCAATCAAAAGCGGACATCTTTTATATCTTTCAATATCATTTATATTATCAAAGCCTTTAAATTTTAAGATCACAAATTGTTTAAAAAACTTTACACTCTCAATTTCCAAAGGCAGTGTTTCTTTCCCTGTATCTAACATCACATGCTTCAGCTTTTTAAACCGTGCGGCATCATCCGTTGTCGGAAATACTTTAACCTCTCCACGGACTCCATGTGTCTGAATAATTACCCCTACCTGTAATAATTGTTCCATATAATTCTCCTTAAGATATAAACAGGGACAGACAACAATCTCTCGCGCCTGTCCCCGAATGAAAGGGGCTCTCCCCATTCATATTAATCCATAATATCAACGATGACCTTCTTGTCTTCTTTGGCTGCCGCTGCTTTTACGACAGAACGGATTGCTTTGGCAATACGTCCCTGTTTTCCAATGACCTTTCCCATATCAGAATCTGCCACATGTACTTCCAGGATCGTTGTCTTTTTTTCTTCTCTCTCGTTCACAACAACACTGTCTGGATCGTCAACTAATGCTTTCGCAATTACTTCCACTAATTCTTTCATAACGCGCACCTCCAAGGCAAGAATTATTTTTCAATGCCTGCTGCTTTAAAAATCTTGCTTACAGCTTCTGTAGGCTGTGCACCGTTACTTAACCATTTCTTAGCTGCTTCCTCATCAACTGTAATTGCACTTGGATCACAATTTGGATCATAAGTACCAATCTCATCAATGAATCTTCCGTCTCTTGGAGACTTAGAATCAGCTACGATGATTCTATAGAAAGGAGCCTTTTTCTGTCCCATTCTTCTTAATCTGATTTTTACTGCCATTGTATTTCACCTCCACAATTTTTTCATTATTTAATATCTATATAACGCGATATACGCGATATATCATGTTTAGAACGGCATACGGAATTTGCCTTTTCTGCCGCCTTTTCCCATCATCTTCATCATCTTTTTCATCTCGCCAAACTGCTTAACCATACGATTAACTTCACTGATGTCAACACCTGCACCTTTGGCAATCCGATGCTTTCTGGATGGGTTCAGAATGTCTGGATTTCTTCTTTCTTCCGGTGTCATAGAATAGATGATTGCTTCCATCCTTGCCATATTTTTTTCTGCCTGTGCTGTCTGCTCATCATCAAGGCCTTTCATCTTGCCAGCCTTTCCTCCAAGAGCGCCAAGTCCAGGCATCATACTCATGACGCTTCCAAGACCTCCCATGCTTTTCATCTGCTTAATACTTTCCAGATAATCTTCAAAATCAAATTGATTTTTCTTCAGCTTCTGGGTCATCTGCTTTGCTTTTTCTTCATCAATCTCTGCTTCCGCTTTCTCGATCAGAGTAAGCACATCTCCCATTCCCAGAATACGTGAAGCCATTCTGTCCGGATAGAACTGTTCCAGATCTGACAGTTTTTCTCCCATACCAACATATAGAATTGGCTTTCCGGTGACTGCTTTTACTGACAACGCTGCACCGCCTCGTGTATCACCATCCAGCTTCGTAACAATCACACCGTCTACACCAATCTTCTCATTGAAGTCTTTCGCCACATTAACTGCATCTTGACCAGTCATGGCATCAATAACCAAAATTGTCTGATGAACGGTAACTGTCTCTTTAATTTCCTGTAATTCAGCCATCATATCTTCATCTATATGAAGTCGTCCGGCCGTATCCAGAATCACGATATTATTCCCGTTTTTCTGAGCATGTTCTATGGCAGCTTTGGCGATATTAGATGGTTTATGATTCTCACCCATGGCGAATACTTCTACACCTTGCTTTTCACCATTCACCTGTAACTGCTTGATTGCTGCCGGCCTGTAGACATCACAGGCTACAAGCAGTGGCTTTTTGCCTTTTAATTTATATTTTCCTGCCAGTTTTGCAGTAGTCGTGGTCTTACCTGCTCCCTGAAGACCAGCCATCATAATGACGGTAATTGCACTTCCCGGCTGCAGCTGGATCTCAGTAGTCTCTGAACCCATCAGCTTGACCAGTTCTTCATTAACGATCTTGATTACCATCTGCCCAGGATTCAGACCATTCATAACATCCTGGCCGATTGCTCTTTCCTGAACACTTTTAATAAAATCTTTAACTACTTTGAAGTTTACATCTGCTGCAAGCAAAGCACGCTTGATCTCCTTTAAAGCTTCTTTTACATCATCTTCGGTGAGACGTCCCTTACTTCTCAGATTTTTAAAAACGTTTTGAAGTTTTTCTGTCAAACTGTCAAATGCCATACTATAACTCCTCTATAATCTCATCGGATATCCTGCGGATGCTGACAATCAGTTCTTCTGCATTCTCTTCATGATAATCATCCAGCAAATTGTCTATCTTTTTTACCTTTTCTTTGATAGCCAGAAATTTTTCAATCAGATGAAGCTTATCTTCATATCCCTTCAAAGTCTGATTACAACGTCTGATCAGATCATGAACTCCTTGACGGCTGATACCAGCTTCTCTGGCAATCTCTCCAAGTGACAGATCTTCCAGCACGAATTGCTCATAGATTTCTTTCTGATGATCCGTCAGCAATTCTCCATAAAAATCAAATAATAAGGCTTGTTCCAGAATCTCATTCACATTTATCACCTGTGATATCATACACCAAAGCACAATAGGTGTCAAGTGTTTTTTCTTGACACCTTTGTTTTTATCACTTTTTTCTAATTTTCCCCGAGAATCCGGTCAATTCGTATGCATCCCCATCCTTGTACTATGCCGTTTGGCTGTCGTTCACAAGTATCATGTAGCTTTAATTTCAATTCTACATTTCCTGCTTCAGGATATTTAGAAAAGTATAATGCCGCAGCTCCAGCTACTACCGGAGTCGCCATTGATGTTCCACTTTTTCTTGTATATGCATTTTTTCTTTTCGGGTATGCATAATTACAAGATACTATTTGATATCCCGGCGCCACAAGATCCGGTTTCACTACACACTGCTTTGTTGGACCGATTCCCGAACAATTTCGTTTCATAAATGGTTCGCTCATCACACCGACTGTAATGACTTTTCTGCTATTTCCCGGAATTGCAATTGTTCCTTCTCCAGGGCCATGATTACCTGCTGATACGACCACAGCAATCCCTATATCCCACAATCGGTCCACCGCCCCCATTAATTCCTTTGCTTTTGTCTCGTCAAGATCTATTTTTGCACCGACCGAAAGATTGACAACCCTGATCTGATATCGCTCTTTGTTCTTCCTGATCCATTGTAGCCCTTCTAAAATCTGAATGATACTTCCTTCTCCCTTTTCATCTAATACTTTTACAATTATGAGCTCTGCCTCTGGCGCTATCCCGCTATAATATCCTTTTGACATTCTCCCATCACCTGCAAGAATTCCTGCCACATGCGTTCCATGACCACTGTCATCATAGATCTCTAATCTATGATTCACACAATCTTCAAATGCCAGAACTCTTCCTTTAAAATCAGGATGAATAGCCATTCCTGTATCTAATACAGCCACTCTTACCCCCTGGCCAGCAACATGTTCTTTTATTATCTCAGGACACCAATAATGAATCCGTTGTTTTACTTTATACATATATAAATATCCTTTTTTATCAGAATATTCATTATATTCTCAATCCGATACTTTCTCATGACCTGCCAGACTTTTTCAATATTCAAATTGATTTCTCTCATAATTTGTCGTAAGATAAATATATTCTATATTCACGTATATGATTAGGGGATTTTAAGGGGAGAATATAATGAACGACAAGAACTATTATGATATATTGGGAGTTTCTATGAAAGCTTCCTTAGATGAGATTACTGCCGCCAAGACTGCTCTGGCTAAGCAATATCATCCAGATGTAAATATAAAAAAAGGGATTGACACCACAGAACAGATGCAAGAGATCTTAGAAGCATATCATGTTCTGTCCAATCCCGAAAAACGTGCAGAATATGACCGAGAAATTTCCGGCAGCAAAAAAGTTATGCAAACTTTTGATCTACACAATATGGAAGAGACAGACGAGGAATCTTCTTCAACCTTTGTCACTTATTGGAAAGCTGCCAATTCTCTGTATGACATTGTTGTAGAAAGTGACGCACTTTTCAAATCAAAGGACAACTCCAGCCGACTGGCTCAGTTGTCCATGCAGGCACTAAAATATATTGTTCTGCTTCGCAATGCTTCTATTCCGGAAAGATATTGGCATCCCGACATCATGAACTGGCTGCTTTTTCGCTGGTTCCAAAACCGCAATTATACCATCGCTTATCTATTAACCCTATATGACGATTATGCCAAAGAAAGTATCTCTGCAATCGACAAATTAAAATTACAAAAGAAAAATTATCAGTTTCAGCATTCTGTAAAACGCTTGGTAAAATATTGATTTTACATTTTCACACATTGGAATCCACTGCATATTATGTACTGTAAACATCATAAATGGAGGATTCAATATGAGTGATTTAAGTGCTACAAATTGTGGATGTGGCTGCGATTCAGGTTCTGGAAGAAACAGAGGAGACTGCGGATGTGGATTTGGATTTGGCAACAATAGCTGTATCTGGATTATTATTCTTCTTGTATGCTGTGGCGGCTTTGGCAATGGACGCAACGGATGCGGATGTGGCTGTAACGACAGCTGTATCTGGATTATCCTGCTTCTGATCTTCTGTGGCGGTTTCGGATGCGGATGCAACGACGATTTTGACTGTGGATGCTAATTTTCTTAGAGCAGCTGAGGGCGGAGATCACTCCGTCCTCTTTCTTTTTTTCTCACATTCTTTCATTTTACGATTCTCTTTTTTGATTTCATCCTCCGGAATATCCAGACGCTTTTTCAACATACATTTTTCATCAATCTCATAAACAGCATTCCCATCAATAATCAATTTTCTACTCATTGTTTTCCCTTCTATATCAGATATATGTCTTCAATATAATATATGAATCTTTTCATATTTAGTTTTCTCACATTTCATAAATTCCATTCTCTGAACATATATATTTACAACGTTATTTCCAGGAGAGGAATGTATGGAACGCAAGCCCCCAAAACTCATGACACCCTTTGACAGTCTGATTACACCACCTTATTTATACACATTAAAACTAATAATTCCATACACGCCACCTTCCACCCAAAGGTTTCTTGCATGCTACATCAAATTCCTGGAATTACGTTATACATTGGAACATTTTCATGGTTTTCCTTCTCGCTCCTCTTTGAAAATACTGGAAGAGCTCAAAGATTATATGAGTCCCAGTGAAAAAGAGATGATGGAACAGATGGAAAGCATGATGAATATGCTGGAAATGATACAAAGTATACAGACAATGGGCGATTCAGCCTCTGGATCTGAAGAATTCAATCCTATGGAAATGATGAAAGGAATCCTGACCCCAGAACAACAACAAATGTTCCAAATGTACAATACAATGTTTGAAAACGAAACAGAATCACCTGATTCAGGCAATCAGAAAGGAGAAACGAACTATGAATGAATGGATAAACAATCCAGCAATGAACACAATTGATCCAATTAAATTAGAGCTTATTAAAACGGCAGCACGACAAACACAAGGAAAAAGCGGAAAAGCTCTGGCTCCAGTTATGCTGGCCCTCATTACAAATGCAAACAAAAAAGGAATTCATTTTACCGCCGATGAAGTCTCACTAATCATATCCGTTCTAAAAGAAGGAAAGCCAAAAGAAGAACAAGAACAAATTGAAAATATGCTAAAAATGGTGACTTCTTATATGAAAAAAGGGATCTAGGTAATTGGTTAAAACCAATTACCTAAAATCCCTCTTCCTTTCTCATCAATCTTATCTCTCGCCGTTTTTTAGCTTTTTCCCAATCCTCGCGATCAGCTTCCGTCTCTAATTCCAATTTCGGAACCGGTGCCGGTCTATCATTCTCATCCAGTGCAACCATAGTAAAAAATGCATGATTAATCGGAGTTCTCCCACCATCAATATCTTCCACATAAGTATCTACCTTCACTTCCATGGAAGTATTTCCTACATAAGTTACTTTCCCTTTGATTACAATGACATCTTTCTGGTAAGCACCTTTTAAAAACCTCAGATTATCCACGGATGCAGTAATCACATTCATGTGTGCATGACGCTTTGCCACCAATCCCGCAATCTCATCAATCCACTGCATTAATATTCCTCCAAAAAGGCGGCCTGCTGCATTTAAATGATTCGGTCTAACCATATGGACTGTCTGAACCATGGATTCAGATACCTTTCGACTCTCTATACTCATACGCAATTCTCCCTTTACATTTTCTGCCATCTTTCACTTCTTTTCTTGACAAGCTCTTTTATTATAGCATAAGATTTGATATACTAAAAATAGTTTATGACAATTTAAGGGAGAATAACAATATGAGGAATATAAAATTAACGATAGAATACGACGGAAGCCGTTATCAGGGATGGACACGCCTCGGAAAAGATGAATCCAACAATACTATTTCTAATAAAATTATAGAAGTTTTAAAACGAATGACAGATGAATATACTATTGAATTAAACTGCGGTTGCCGTACAGAAGTCGGAGTACACGCCTATGCCCAGATTGCGAACTTCAAAATAGATTCCGAAATGGATGTTCAGGATATCAAACATTATCTGAACCGTTACCTTCCAATGGATATTGCCATCATCGATGTTGAGGAAATGCCCGAGCGATTCCATGCACAACTTAATGCTACTTCCAAAACTTATGTATATCGTATGACTATTGATGATGTTCCAAGCGTGTTCGATCGCAAATATATCTATCACTGTTATAAGATTCCAGACAAAAAATTGATGCAGCAGGCAGCAATGCTTTTAATCGGTAAACATGATTTCAAAAATTTCTCTTCCGCAAAAAAATCAAAATCCACAGTGCGAGAGATCTACGAAATCGAAGTTTATGGAGACACCGAAGAGATGCAGATCCTGATTCATGCAGACGATTTCCTCCATAATATGGCACGTCTGCTTATCGGGACATTGCTGGATATCGGCCTTGGCAATCGTATGAAAGAAGACATAGAAGATATCTTTGCCGGAATCCAGAATCCAAGTGCACCTTGCGATCCAAAAGGTCTGTATCTTCAGGAAATTACCTATTAAATTGATAAAGGAGAGGATACTTTTGAGTATCTTCTCCTTCATTAATTATATTCATTCCACTTCAACAATAATTGCTCCCAAATCATCCAGCCTTTTTCTTTCTCTTAAGTCAAACTTTTTATCCGTAACAACTCCCGTATAATCCCCTAAATCATTAATCTTTGCCATCGCCTGACGGTCAAATTTTGACTGATCTACCACGAGATAGGATTTTTCACATTGTTTTGGAGTTTCCCTCTTCAACCACATTTTCTCCATTGTAGGGGTTGTTACTTCAAATGATGCATTGATAGACGCCGCTCCAAAGAATCCGACATCAAATTTAAAATCTGCCAACATATCCGTAGCATATCTGCCAAACATACTGCCTGTTGACTTCTGAATATTTCCACCACAAATAAATAGTTCTGCATCGCTGCTTTTTAACAATTGCGCAATCTCCAAATCATTGGTGACAATCATAATTCCCGGGATATCCTTAATTAACCTGGCAATTTCATAAGTAGTCGTGCCCGCATCCAGAAACACCGTATCACCTTCTTTCACAAATGAAAGGCAGGTTCTTGCAATCTTCTTTTTCTCTTCTTTGTGGCTGGTCTGTTTATCTGCATAAGTCACTTCCTGTTTTGCAACTGCTCCGCCGTGACACCTTTCCACCTTATTATCTTCCTGAAGCTTCATAAGATCCCGTCGAATCGTCATAGGACTCACGTTTAACTGCAGTGCCAGTTCTTCCACCTGGACACTTCCATTCTCATGTATAAGTTCTACAATTATGGATTGTCTCTCTGCTGCCAGCATCTGACTTCTCCTCCCTGACTTTTATGTTAATATAGACTAAAAATGCAGTGGAAACATTCGTCCCACTGCATTTATTTTAGCTCATTACATAAAAATACTCAATACCAATACTTCCACAACACCGACTGCCCATGCAACCGTAGATGTTACAGACCAAATCGTCAACTGGTCTTTCGCTTCACTTACTCCAAGAGTTCTGTTAACAACCCAGAAATAACTATCATTAAAGTATCCAAAGAACAGTGAACCTTCACAACATGCAACTGCTCCGAGTATAGGATTTACACCAGATGCAATGATAATTGGTGCGGAGATACTTGCTGCCGTTGTCATAGCAACTGTACCGGATCCCTGGATGAATCTCATCGCTGTAGAAATCAATAATGGAAGAATAATAATTGGAATTGCTGTCTGAGCAAGTCCTTCTGCCATAAAGTTACCAAGACCAGAATCCTTGATAATCTGTCCCAGTGCACCGCCACCGCCAGTTACCAACATAATAATACCAGCGGACATCATACCTTTTTCCATCTCTGAAACACATGTATGTCTGTCTAATTTTCTTCCCAATGTAAAGATTGCAAGTAACAGACCGATTCCAACTGCCACGATAGGCTGTCCTAAGAAAATCAGGATTTCCATAATACCAGTAGTCTTACCTAATGCAGATGCCACTGTATTGATAAGGATTAAGATAATCGGTGCAATCAAAGGAAGGAATGATTCAAATGTTCCAGGAACACCAGACATATCCATTGCAAATGCTGCTTCATAATCAGGTTCACGATATTCTGCTTCAACGATCTCACCTTCATCATTGACAACGCGATAATATTTCTTAGACAAGAATAATCTTGCATAAGCTATACATGCAATTGCCATTGGCAAAGCAAGAACAATCGTCAGCAGAATGAATTTTCCAACATCTACGCCAAAGATACCGCAGACTCCAAGTGGACCTGGTGTAGGCGGAACTAAAGAGTGTGTAATAACCAGACCTGCTGCAAGTGCAACACCAAGGCCGATTACAGACTTCTTTGTTGCTTTTGAAATAGCTTTTGCGATAGGTGCAAGTACTACGAAACCAGAATCACAGAAAATCGGAATAGATACAAGGAAACCTGTTAAAGCCAGCGCCTCTTCTTCTCTCTTCTTACCAAACAACTTTAAGAATGTATGCGCCATTCTCTTTGCTGCTCCTGTCACTTCAAAAATCTGCCCCATCATAACACCGAAACCGATGATGATACCAATACTTCCAAGTGTTCCTCCAAAACCAGATGTAATTGAGTTAATGATACCGAATGTCTTCTGGACACCATCTACCTCAATCGTTGTGTTTGCAAGTGGCATTCCACCTACTACACCAACAATAATCGTACAGATGATCAATGCAAGAAATGCCTGTACTTTTGTCTTCAATACCAAGAATATCAGGACAGCAATACCAATTGCCAGACCAATTAACATTCTTTCCCCACTAAGTCCGTTTACCATAATAGAACTCCTCTTCCTTTCTCAATATTATTTTGTAAAGTTAGGTGCGTATTTTGCTGCCAACAAAATAGCTTCGATCATGCTGACGGCGCTTACGATTCCTTTTCCTGCAATATCAAATGCAGTGCCGTGATCAACAGATGTACGGAGAATAGGCATTCCATTAGTAATTGCAATCGTCTTTTCGAAATCAAGTGTCTTTGTTGCAATATGTCCCTGATCATGATACAGAGATAATACACTGTTGTAACGTCCCTGCGCAGCCTGATGGAATACAGAATCTGCTCCAATCGGACCCACCACGTTATATCCTTCTGCCTGTAACTCCTCGATCGCCGGTGTAATCTCATTCACCTCTTCCCAGCCAAACAACCCGTGCTCTCCACTGTGCGGATTCAGTCCGGCAATCGCCATCGTTCCATCTGTTACACCGAGCTTCTTCAGAGCTTCCATACATCGTTTCACATAATCCTTAATTCGGTCTTTGGTGATCATATCCAACATCTCTCTTAAGGATACATGTCTTGTCAGGAAGAACACTCTCATTCCATTCGTCTCGAACATTGTCAGAGGATCTTCTGTATTGGTAAGGGCACCAAAGATCTCTGTATGTCCAATATAATTGATTCCTCCTGCACGTAAAGACTCTTTATTGATCGGTGTCGTCGCAACAGCATCAACCTTGCCATTATTCGCAAGCTCAATACTTTTTGCAATATATTCATATGCAGCTTTACCGCACATTCCATTGACCTTGCCAAACTCAAATTTGGCCATGTCAACATTGCCTAGATTAATCAGATTCAAGATTCCTTCACGAAAATCCCCTTCTTCCGGCTCATTGATCTCATGAATTGTAAGATCAGCTCCAACAATTTGAATGGCATTTTCCATGATTGTCTTATCTCCGACAATGATACAATTTGCTGCGTCAAATACCTCTTTAGAAGCAATAGACTTTGCAACAATCTCCGGTCCAACTCCAGCCGGATCTCCAATTGGTACTGCGATTAGTGATTTTCCCATAATTTCTCATCCTTTCATTGATAAATTTTAGATTTTAAATATATAGTTTTTCTTTCAGATATGTAATACACTGATTAATTGCATTCCGCCCACCCTGGCTTCCACCTTTGGTGATAATGTGGACACCTTCAAACTCGCCTTTCAAAAACTGTCCGTAAGCAGCAAGAGGCAGGACTTCGTCTAACAGGCACAGCCCGGCAGTCTTAAATCTCTGGCATACAGCGACTGTCACATCTCCTCCACTGGTATATAGACCTTTAAATGTAGGTTCTTCCTTAAAAATACGATATGTGATTTCTGCAAATGCATGATTGATCATTCCCGTCACTGTATCCAGAGAACATTGATACAGTTCCATATATGGTTTAAAATCAATTCGATTTTCCGGGTATATCCCATCACCAGTTACTGTACAGACCACATTGCGCTCACATGCCTCCAGAATCTCTTTTACTACACGTGAGATCTCTTCTTCCTTCTGCGTCTCCGTACCAATCAGTGCTTTTGTATTCACAAAGACATTATATGTTCTCTGTGACAGCCACAATTCTTCCATCTGTGCTGTCGTATTCGGATTCACACTTCCTACCACAGCCAGAATCTTATTCTTCTCTTTCTTCTCTGTCGGTACGATCAACTTCCTGGAAAGTGTAGCCGTAAATACTCCCGGATCCACTGCCACAACTTTTAATTTACTGGTAATAACTGCGTCCGCGATCAGATCCAGATCTTCCTGCGTCACACAATCCAATACCAAAATCCGGCTTCCACCAGCAACATACTGATTCATCAGATCTGCCAGATAATGCTTACCATGCATCAGATCTTTTAACAGGATAGAAGAAACCTTGTACTTACTCTGCTGCTCAAAAAGAACCGCCGCTTCCGATATCTTTACCGGAGTCTTCGGATCAATGGCAATGTCCGTCTTATGCAGTGGCAAGCCATTCACCAGCATATATCCTCCGATTACGATTCTGCCTGAAGACGGAAAACAAGGTGCAACAATTGCAACATAATCATCTCCCAGACAATCCAGCATAGCATCCGTCTCACTTCCGAGATTTCCTCTTAATGTACTGTCAATCCTCTTCGAATACACCTTCACATCATCATCTTTTAACAAATCACACACATTATGTACCCTGTTGTATGCAATCTGTGCATCTACGCCCCTGCTGTCTGTCGGATATAACACACAATCACAATCTGATAAAGTTGACAACTCAATGCGTTCAGTATTCATGACTGTATACGCTTTATAATTCATCTTCTTCAGAAGTACACCGGTGGCATTGGCTCCTGTAAGATCATCTGCTATTACAACACACTGCGGCATAATCAGCCTCCTTTCCAAAAGCACACCACTTTTGTTCATTTATGTTCTAATTGTACTTCAAATGTTCATTTATGTCAATTTAATCTATTTTTTATCAATATACTTTGTCTAATCGCACAAATTATTTGTTCATTTTTGTTAGTTTTCAACAACTACTTATCCATTAAGACTTCAACCGCTTCTTTTAAGGTTGAAATCTCCCCAACATTCCCTGGAAAGATCACATATGGTGTCAATGGGAATTTACTTTCTTCCCCTGTCTGCCATACTGGAATTCCAGGTTTAATCTGTCCCAGAACATTGGCTTTCTTAACAGCAAGTGCTTTTGTTCCTACATCACTGGATGTGATTCCACCTTTTGCGATTACGAAACTTGGCGTAATACTCAAACGGCCCACCAATGACTGCACTGCATCAGAGATTTTTACAGAAAGTCTTAATTCATCTTCTTTATCTCCTGTATCTGCGGTAATCAACGCACGTGTCGTATAACAACATACAGTCTTTCCTGCTTTCATACATTCTTCTTCTTTATCCAGACATCTCTGTACTTCAGCTTCAAATGCAGCATCGTCTTTCACCAGTGTCGCATCTAATTCAATAAATTCAATATCGGATAATTCTTTCAACGCCTCTACCTGCTTCGTTGTTTTATCCGTATGGGAACCAACCACAACGATTCCACCATTAGTCGTTTCTTTTACTACCATCTGCTCTCTGGTAAGAAGTGGCTGATCTGTAACAGCGCCCATAACTTTTACGATTGCCGCTGCTGTACGGAACATAAACACTTTTCCTCTTGCCATTGCTCGATATAATGCTACGCAGAAGACCTTCACATCCACATAATCAACCGCATTTACGATGATTTTATTAAAACCTTTAACTTCCATTAACTGTGACTCAATTTTGTCGATATTCATATCGTGAATATCTTCCAGAGAAATACAAGTTACATCAGAAGCTTTATATGCTCCTTTTGTCTTTTCTTCAACATACTCCGGCATAGTTGCAGCTGAATATCCGAATGTCTTATCCTTCGCAAATTCTGTCTCATTCGCCGGGACAAGCTCCTCGCCATATTTTACATAATGAACATTCTCAATCGTAAATCTTCCGCCTTCTTTAAAAAACGGACAAAGGATCTCACCATCAATCGTCTTTCCTGTATTTTTCTCATAATTACTTTTCAGAAGCTCTGTCTCTAATGGGTAGTGTCCTCGTAAAGTACTGTCACTTCGACTGATGAAGATATATTCTTTTCCAGTTTCTTTTGCCACTTCGTCTACAACAGCAGCAATCTCATTGTGAGCTTTTGTTGTCTGCTCTACTGTAAATCCTCTGGAATTGGTCAGAACATAGAACAGATTGTTCTCTTCTTCAAAGCCCTGACGAATACTATCCTTATCCCAGTTTGTATATACAGAGATATCATGTACCGTCTGAACACCTGTCGGATCATCATCCAAAACTACGATTTTTTTATTGTTTTCGTCAATTTCTTTTTTCAATAATCCGTCGATATATGTTTCATCAATTTTTTTGTAAGAAGTTAAGACCTCTGTACTAATAGACATGTTTATACACCTCCTTAATCAACTTTTTTCACTTCAACACCAGCAAGTTTCTCAAAATACTGTACAATTCCGCCGTGATCATCATTCATATGTCCGTGAATCTTCAGTGTCTGAAGGATTTCATATAACTGTGCTGTATATGGAATAGGCACATCTATAGAATGTGCTGTATTCACAACATTTTTGATGTCTTTATGATTGATACGGATTGGTCCGCCTGGTTTAAAATTACGTTCAATGATCATAGGAATCTTTGCATCCAGAACTGCACTTCCTGCAAGACCTCCGCGAATTGCTTCATATACTTTCTGAGGGTCTGCGCCAGCCTTCGTTGCAAGAACAAATGCTTCTGATACAACTGCAATCGTATTGTTTACAATAACCTGATTTGCAAGCTTTGTAACACTGCCGCTTCCTGATTCTCCGATTAATAATGCAGAGGAACCCAAGATATCAAAATATTCTTTAAATGCATCAAAATCTTTCTGATCTCCGCCAGCCATAATTGCTAAAGTTCCAGCAACTGCTCCAGGTTCTCCTCCAGACACAGGCGCATCCACAAAGCCAACTCCTTTTTCCTTTAATCCTTCATAACATTCTTTAGATTCCACCGGTGTAACAGAACTCATATCACACACTACACTGCCAGCTTTGATTGTAGATGCAACTCCACCTTCACCAAATAAAATCGATTTTGAAATAGCTCCGCTTGGAACCATAATGATGATTCTCTCACACTGTTCACCTATCTCAGCATAGTCAGCCTCAACAGCTCCTGCTGCTACGACATCTGCAACAGCCTCTTTGTTCAGATCAGAAACCATCAATTCAACACCTGCTTTTAACAAGTTTTTTGCCATTGGTCTTCCCATAATACCAAGTCCGATAAATCCTACTTTCATTGTCTTTCTTCCTTTCTCTTTCATTGTTAATTTGTGTTTGATTTTGAAATAATCCGTTCATTATTTCTGTTTCTATCTTCACTCTACTACATACCGGTATACCGGTCAAGATGTTATTTCCTTTTCTCCTTTTTTGCCAGTTTAAGCTAATCAATTTTGTGCATTTTGCTCATTTTGTTAATATTTTGTCGTTATCTATTTAACACTTTTATACAATAATATTTTTCCCTATTTTCCCACTACTATTGACCACTTTTTTTGATTATTGTATGATATTTACATAGTTTTAGACGATTACATTCGCTATTTTTGTTAAAAAAATATTTATCAATAAATAAAGGAGTTACTATGATCCCATTAAATGAACAAGCATACCAGCATTTACGTAATATGATTACAACCAATCAGCTTTCCTACCAGGAAATCTATTCTGAAACAAAACTTTCGAAGGAATTAGGTATATCACGCACTCCATTTCGAGATGCAATTCATCGCCTTGCTCAGGAAGGATACATTGATATCATTCCAAGTAAAGGATTTACACTTCATCAGTTAAGCCGCAAGGATGTATATGAAACTTTCCAGGTCCGCTCTGCATTGGAATGTTACTGCACTTTTCAGATTGCCCGGGATGCAGATAATAAAAAGGCAAAAAAATTATTCAAAGAATTACATTTTATTATGGAAAATATGAAAGAAATTTTAGATACAACACAGTCGATTGAAGATTTTTCTGAATATGATTTCCAATTCCATACGAAAATCATATCCTATGTTGAAAATGAACAGTTTTCTTCTATTTTTGATACTTTTATGTACCGTATGCAAAAACTCGCAGCCCTTTCTCTTGCTCACAAAGGGCGTATGAAAACTACCTATGATGAACATCTTGCCATTTTACACACAATGGAAGACGGAGATGAAAAACACATTTACGAAGTAACATTACAGCACATGGAGACACCACGCGAAATCAATCTGGAGGATCTATAGAGAAGGACTATCGCTCCTTCTCCATAACCTGATCCAGTCCGAATCCTTTTATCTTGAATCCATACCGGGCATAGAATTCCTGTGCATCTTCTGTATGCAAGATTCCCCACAGATCTCCTACATCTGCCATAATTGCATCCATAAGTATGGTCCCTAACCCCTGATGCCTGTACTTTTCATCTATAATAACATCCATCAGATAAAATGTAGTGACATGATCTGTGATGATTCTGGCATATCCTACCATAAAATCATACTTATCAAAAACCCCATAAGATACAGAATTCTCCATTGCTTTAAATATCATAGACTCAGGACGCTCTTTTGCCCATTCTGATTGATGGAGCAATTCGACCACTCTTCGTTTATCTATTTTCTCAGGATCTTTACTGATATAAAATCCATCAGAATTTCTGCTTTCAATTTGCTTTGTATTTTTTTCTGCTTTAGAGATCTTATCGACAGAATCCCGTTCTATCATTTTTCTTAAAGCCTGAAGATAAGGGGAAAACTTTACCTGATCCTGACCATATGTCATCTGAAGATCATACTCCAGCAAAAGCCAAGTATCTATAGAAGCTTCATTATGCTGAATCAAAGCCTCCATCTTATCCAGCGCATGAACAATCTTAGCCTCTTGCGTGTGGTTATCCTCTAATTCAGAGAATAATTCTTTCAATTCTTCTCGTTCTTTTTCCGGAAGTATTGACGCAATCTGCTCTATAACATCTGCTTCTTTTTCATTGTCCTGTGCATTTTTCAAGAAACAAGGCACATCTCCATGCACTGCTTCACCAAGATCATGGAACAAGCACATCTCCATTACTCTATCCATATCACATTCTGGGAATTCTCTTCTTACAAGCCATGCAAATACACACAGACGATAAGTATGCTCTGCCACACTTTCTCTTCTTCCTGTAGAAGTCCAGGAATGTCTGACCTGACACTTTAATTTTTCAGCGACAGCCATAAACTCCAGTAAGGTTCTGTTATCCATGACTCTATCCCTCTATAATCTTTACATAAAATCTACGATTACGAGGGCCATCAAATTCACAAAAATAAACATCCTGCCATATCCCCAGAATCAGCTCACCTTGATTCAAAATCAATGTCTGAGAAGGACCGACACAGGTAGTTTTAATATGCGCATGGGAATTTCCCTCCATATGTTGATAATATCCTGTCTTTGTCGGAAATGCTTCCTCAAATCCACACAACATATCATGCACCACGTCCGGATCTGCATTCTCATTAATGGTAAATCCAGCTGTAGTGTGAGGTGAATAGACGACTACGATTCCATCGGAAACACCACTTTTTTCAATATCTTCCCGAATCATATTTGTTATCTTTGACATCTGCTGCGCTTTTTTCGTTGAAATGTGATGTTCGTATAAATGCATATTTCATCCTCCTTTTACCCTTCCAAATATTCTTTTAACGCCTGATATTCCTTCTTCATTAAACGATATCCATGCTCATAGAAATGCATCAAAGTATCATAATCTTTTTCTAATCTTGATACCGTCGGAATCAGAGGTCTCAGCACAAATATCTTTCCTTCTCTCTCCAGCTGTTCTACCAGCTTCATCTGCTTATTGTATTCACTATTACGCCGGATCGTTGTCCGTACAAGATTTGGATAAGATTTGTAAGCTCTCCGATAAAGATCAGCCATACCTTTTGAGACAGGTTTCTTCCGATATCCAGGATTCCTGGTCAGAATCAGAATGATTTTTTCATTTTTCAGTTCCATTGCTCTTTTTACCGGGACAGAATCTGCCAGCCCACCATCCAGATAAGGGCTTCCATCCACATTCACAATTGGAGAAACCAGTGGCATACTGCTGGATGCCCGGCAGATCTTCATCAGACGATCGCCGTCTTTTTCTTCTGTCATATATTCCGCCTGCCCAGTATCACAGTTCGTCGTCACAATTTCACATCTTATATCTGAAGCAAAATAAGTCTCAAAATCGAATGGAAATATTTCATTCGGATATTTGTCAAAGATCATATCCATATTCATAAGACTTTTTTCCTTTATGAACTTTCGAAAGCCATAATAATAACTATACTCTTTCTCTTTGTGTATCATACAGTCTCTGGTTCTTCCAATCTGTCTGGAGACATAATCCACCGCATTGCATGATCCGGCAGATACTCCGATCACATGAGATACATACAGTTCCTGTTCCATCAGATAATCCAGAACACCAGACGTAAATACCCCTCTGGTCGCTCCTCCTTCAAGTACCATTGTTGCTTTTACCATAATCTATACCCCACTTTCTTATCTGCTATTATATACCTATTTTTCAAGCAGGAAAACTGAAATTTTTCTGAACTTGCTATTTCCTGTTATATTTGTTAATATAGGCAATGTATGTAATTATTAACGATATTGAAATCATAAGGAGCAGATACTATGATCAGTACAAGCAATGTAACATTACGTGTTGGTAAAAAAGCCTTATTTGAAGATGTAAATATTAAGTTCACGGAAGGAAACTGTTATGGATTGATTGGTGCCAACGGTGCAGGAAAATCTACTTTTCTCAAAATTCTTTCCGGACAGCTGGAACCAACTAAGGGAGAAGTTATCATCACTCCAGGAGAACGTCTCTCTTTCCTTCAGCAAGATCATTTTAAATACGATGAATATCCTGTCCTAGACACTGTCATGATGGGAAATGCAAGACTTTATGAAATCATGAAAGAAAAAGAAGTCATTTACGCAAAAGAAGATTTTACCGATGAAGATGGAATCAAAGCCAGTGAATTAGAAGCTGAATTTGCCGCTATGAATGGCTGGGAAGCAGAATCTGATGCTGCAACTTTATTAAACGGACTTGGAATTCCAACTGAGATGCATTACGAATTGATGAAAAACTTAAATGGTCCGGAAAAAGTTAAAGTGCTTCTTGCGCAGGCATTGTTCGGCAACCCAGATATTCTTCTTCTGGACGAGCCAACCAACCATTTGGATCTGGATGCCATCGCATGGCTGGAAGAATTTCTGATCAACTTTGATAATACAGTTATCGTTGTATCTCATGACCGATATTTTCTGAATAAAGTCTGTACCCAGATTGCGGATATAGACTATGGCAAGATCAAGCTCTATGCTGGTAATTACGACTTCTGGTACGAATCCAGCCAGCTGCTGATCCGTCAGATGAAGGAAGCCAACAAGAAAAAAGAAGAAAAGATCAAAGAACTTCAGGAATTCATCTCCAGGTTCAGTGCCAATGCTTCCAAATCCAAGCAGGCAACCTCCAGAAAGCGTGCCCTTGAGAAAATACAGCTGGACGATATTCAGCCATCCAGCCGCAAATATCCTTATATTGACTTCCGTCCGAACCGTGAGATTGGAAACGAAGTCCTTACCGTTGAAGGATTAAGCAAGACAATCGATGGAGAAAAAGTATTGGATAACATCTCTTTTACCCTGAATCACGATGACAAAGTTGCTTTTGTAGGAAGCAACGAGCTCGCCAAGACAACACTGTTCCAGATTCTCGCCGGAGAAATGGAACCGGATGAGGGAACTTACAAATGGGGAATTACAACCTCGCAGGCATATTTTCCACTGGACAGCGGAAGTGAATTTGATAATGATTACTCCATCGTAGAATGGCTGACCCAGTACTCCGAGGAAAAGGACGTAACCTATGTACGCGGCTTCCTTGGACGCATGTTGTTCTCTGGTGATGACGGAGTGAAAAAAGTCAATGTACTCTCTGGTGGTGAAAAGGTAAGATGCCTCTTATCTAAAATGATGATCTCTGGAGCCAATGTACTGATTCTGGACGAGCCAACCAACCACCTTGACATGGAGTCTATCACCGCACTGAACAACGGTATGACCAAGTTTCCTGGTGTCATCCTCTTCTCTTCCAGAGACCACCAGATCGTACAGACGACCGCCAATCGTATTATGGAAATCGTTCCCGGCGGTAAACTGATCGACAAGATTACCACCTATGACGAATATCTGGAAAATGATGAAATGGCAAGAAAGAGACAGACCTACAGTGTACAGCAAGAAGAAGATGATTAAGTGGGAATTTAGATGAGTAAATTTTGTGATTGAGGAGTGCACGGCGCAAGGGAGTTGGATCGGTTGGTCTGTATCTGGTATCCTTCGCTGAGAATCCATAACAGAAAAAAGAACTGCAATTTC
>NZ_JBDOHT010000013.1:0-85117 GCF_039832125.1 Dorea chungnamensis
TTCACTTTTTTCATTCCAAAGGAAAAAACGCCATGAAAATATGACAAAATGGCAAACCCGCCAGGCCCTGTATTTATTGGGCTTGACGGGTATTTTATACTTATTTTCTTGCAAAAGTCAGGTTATTATTTTTTTATTATATCATATTCGTGAAAAAAGTTATAGACATCCTGTGCTGATTTTTCATTCATAGAAGGGAGTTCTTTCAGTTGTTCTATTGTAGCATTTCTTATTGCATCAATACTCTCGAAATGTTTCATCAAGTCCTTTCTACGAGCCGGCCCTACTCCCTTAATGTCATCCAAAATCGAATGTACCTGTCCCTGACTTCTCAATTTACGATGGAAAGTAATGGCGAACCTGTGTGCCTCATCTTGAATTCTGGTAATTAATTTGAAGCTCTCAGAATTCTTATCTATAGCAATTTCTTTATTTTGATAATACAGTCCTCTTGTACGGTGATTGTCATCCTTGACCATTCCACAGACTGGAATATTCAGATGAAGTTTATCCAACACTTTTAACGCCACATTTACCTGCCCTTTTCCGCCATCCATAAGAATCAGATCAGGAAAAGATGTAAATCCACCCATATCTTTTCCTTCTTCTTTTTCTCGCATTCCATGTTCAAATCTTCTGATCAGAACTTCTTCCATACTGGCGTAGTCATCCGCTCCCTGCACGCCTTTGATCTTAAATTTACGGTAGTCATTACGTTTCGGCTTTCCTTTTTCATAGACAACCATAGAGCCAACAGATGCAAAACCACTGGTGTTGGAAATATCATATGCTTCCATCCGTACTACTCCTTTTAACCCAAGAAGATTTTCCAATTCTTTTACAGCGCCGATGGTTCGTCCTTCTTCCCGTTTCAACCGTTCTTTATCTGTGCTCAGAACAAGAGCCGCATTTTTTCTGGCCAGCTCTACCAGTTTTTCTTTCGTTCCTTTTTTCGGAACTCTCAGATGAACTTTATGTCCTCTTTTCTTTGCAAGCCACTCCTCAATAACTTCTGCGTCCTCAATCTCCTCTGGAAGCATCAGTTCCGACGGAATATATGGTGTCCCGGCATAAAACTGCTTCACAAAGCTGGACAGAATCTCTTTTTCAGTCTCTCCTTTCGCTATTTTTAAATAAAAATGATCTCTTCCGATCAAGCGTCCTCCCCGGATGAAAAATACCTGTACAACTGCATCCTCTTCTTCTACTGCCACCGCCAGAATATCTCTGTCATCTCCTGCTGTATCTGTAATCTTCTGTTTTTGAGCAATCTTCTGCACGCTAGAGAGTAATTCACGATATTCAATCGCCTTCTCAAATTCTAACGCTTCTGATGCCGCCTGCATCTTTTCTTCCAGCTCTTTTATGATTACGTCATAATTTCCATTCAGAAAATGAATCACTTCATGGATAGATTTACGATACTCTTCCTGTGATATATAACCCTGACAGGGTGCCTTACACTGATGGATATGATAATTTAAGCAAGGACGTTCTTTCCCGATATCCTTAGGCAACTTCCGGTTACAACTTCGTATGTGATAAAGCTTACGAATCAGTTCAATTGTATCCTTCACAGCACCGGCACTGGTGTAAGGTCCAAAATATTTTGCCTTATCCTTCACCATGCGTCTTGCCATCATCACCCTGGGATAAGGCTCGTCTACGGTTACTTTAATAAATGGATATGTTTTGTCATCCATCAACATTGTATTATATTTTGGTCGATGCTCCTTAATCAGATTGCATTCCAGTACTAATGCTTCCAGTTCAGAATCCGTCACAATATATTCAAATCGAGTGATATGGGTCACCATCTGCTCAATCTTGGCGCCCTTGTTCCGGCTGCTCTGAAAATACTGCCTCACACGATTCTTGAGACTGATTGCTTTTCCAACGTATATGATGTCATCTTTCTCATCATGCATAATATAAACGCCTGGTTTCCCAGGCAGCTTTTTTAATTCTTCCTGAATATCAAACATAGGCTCTCCCCCTATTTCTTCCACTTCATTATTACATAAGAAAAAATTCTTTGCAATCAAGTCTGAGAATTGATCACAAAGAACTTTTATCTGTACGCGTCTTTATTTCTACCTATTCTTCTGTGCTGTCTGTAACTTCAACAGCTTCTGTCTGGATATCTTCTCTTTCCACCGGATTCATACCGATTCTCTGTTCTTCTTTCTTAGGAGCATTCGGATCGATTCCTTCTACTTCATGGAATATTTCCATAAACTCTTTTCCGGTAATCGTCTCCTTCTCAATCAGGAATGCTGCAATCTTATCCAGGGAATTCCTATGCTCACTCAACAGTCTCTTAGCCTCTTCGTAAGCTTCCTTTAACATCTTCATGACTTCCTGATCAATCTCTGAAGCTGTCTCCTGTCCGCAATTGCTTACCGGACGGCCGTCCAGATAACGATTCTGAATAGATTCCAGCCCGATCAAGCCGAATTTTTCGCTCATACCATACTGCGTAATCATGGCTCTTGCGATACTGGTCGCTTTCTCAATATCATTGGCAGCACCAGTCGTAACGGTATCGAACACGACCTCTTCCGCCGCACGTCCTGCCAACATTCCGACTAACATTGCCTGTAATTCCTTCTTCGTATTCAGAAACTTCTCTTCCTCCGGTGTCTGCATGACATAACCGAGGGCACCCATTGTACGGGGAACGATCGTGATCTTCTGCACCGGTTCGGAATCTTTCTGGAGTGCACTGACCAGTGCGTGTCCTACTTCATGATAAGATACGATTCTTCTTTCTTCCTGACTCATGATACGGTCTTTCTTCTCTTTTCCGACCAGTACCACTTCCACAGCTTCGAACAGATCTGACTGAGATACTGCATTTCGTCCATTCTTAACGGCGTTAATTGCTGCTTCATTGATCATATTGGCAAGATCTGAGCCAACAGCACCGGATGTTGCCAGCGCAATTGCTTCCAGATCTACCGTTTCATCCATCCGCACATCCTTCGAATGTACCTTCAGAACATCAACTCTTCCTTTTAAATCAGGCTTTTCCACAATGATACGACGGTCAAAACGTCCCGGTCTCAAAAGTGCCGGATCCAGAATCTCCGGGCGGTTTGTTGCTGCAAGAAGCACCAATCCCTTGTTACTCTCAAATCCATCCATCTCTGCCAAAAGCTGATTTAACGTCTGTTCACGCTCATCATTGCTTCCAAGCTGATTGTCACGGCTCTTACCAATGGCATCGATCTCATCGATAAAGATTATACATGGAGCCATCTGCTGTGCCTGCTTGAACAGGTCACGCACACGGGATGCTCCTACACCTACATACATCTCGACAAACGCAGACCCACTCAATGAGAAGAATGGTACTTTCGCTTCTCCTGCAACTGCCTTGGCAAGAAGTGTCTTACCAGTTCCCGGAGGGCCTACAAGGAGTGCTC
Organism: Dorea chungnamensis; assembly: GCF_039832125.1. Classification (NCBI taxonomy): domain Bacteria; kingdom Bacillati; phylum Bacillota; class Clostridia; order Lachnospirales; family Lachnospiraceae; genus Dorea; species Dorea chungnamensis. The sequence goes on from NZ_JBDOHT010000013.1 coordinate 3,429, forward strand.
CTTTTGGAAGCTTGGCACCAACGCTTGTATATTTACCCGGATTATGCAGAAAATCAACGACTTCCTGCAAAGACTCCTTTGCTTCATCCTGACCGGCAACATCTTTGAAAGTAACACCTGTAGACTTCTCCACATACATCTTGGCATTACTCTTGCCAATACCCATCATTCCGCCGCCTTTTGACATCTTTCGAGTCATCCATACGATCAGACCGACAAAAATGATAATTGGTAAGAACGTCGCCAGAGTCTGCGCCACTACCATAGATGTCGTATCGGGTATCTCCTGACTGAACTTTACATCTGCTTCTGTCAGCTTATCTGCAAGCTTATCATCATTAACAATACCGGTATAATATTCTTTTGCAACTTTCTGTCCATCTTCTTTTTTCTCTTTAATCACGATCCGGTCGCTCTGAATCTGTACTTCATCGACTTTCCCGTCATCTACCATCTTGATGAATTCATCATAAGTGATCTCATTTCCTTCTCCTGTTCCCTGAAACTGGAACAGTGCCATAACTAGAATCATTGTTATTAATGTAACTAATATAATAAAAGAAAAACCCTGCTTATTATCTTTATTATTATGGTTATTTTTGTTTTTATTATTCTGGTTGTCCATATTTCTCCTCCTGTGCTTCTCTTTCATTATAAGGACAGCCTCCTTAGAAATCAACAAAAACATTATGAAAAGATTGTAAACTCTCCACATGGTGTAGTATACTTTTATTAATAATGCTTATGCGTAACTGGCAGTTTTTTTCCAGATACACGGCAATCGAAAGTATAATTCTATATAGAAAGACTAAGGGGAATGAACACAATGAAAATTGGATTTGACAATGAAAAATATCTTCAAATGCAGTCTGCCCATATCCGGGAGCGAATTAATCAATTTGACAATAAACTTTATCTTGAATTCGGTGGCAAATTATTCGATGATTACCATGCTTCCCGTGTGCTACCTGGTTTTCAGCCGGACAGTAAGCTGCGCATGTTAAAGCAGCTTTCTGACCAGGCAGAGATCGTAATCGTAATCAGTGCAGAGGATATCGAAAAAAATAAGATTCGCGGCGATCTCGGCATCACTTATGATTCTGATGTACTTCGCCTGATGGCTGTCTATCAGGAACATGGCCTCTATGTCGGCAGCGTTGTAATCACCAAGTTCAGCGGTCAGGAAAGTGCTACTTTATTTAAGAACCGTCTGGAAAAACTTGGCATAAAAGTATACCGCCACTATATCATTCCTGGCTATCCGTCCAATGTACCTTATATTGTAAGTGATAACGGATATGGCAAAAATGACTATATCGAGACTTCCCGTCCACTGGTCGTTGTTACAGCACCAGGTCCCGGAAGTGGAAAAATGGCAGTATGCCTTTCTCAGCTATACCATGAACATCAGCGCGGCATCTCTGCCGGTTATGCCAAATATGAGACATTTCCGATCTGGAATATTCCATTAAAACATCCGGTCAATCTGGCCTATGAGGCTGCGACTGCTGATCTGAACGATATTAACATGATTGACCCGTTCCATTTGGAAGCATATGGAAAGACTACTGTAAATTATAACCGGGATGTTGAGATCTTCCCGGTATTAAACGCCATGTTCCAACGCATTTACGGGGAAAGCCCTTATAAATCTCCTACTGATATGGGAGTAAATATGGCTGGAAACTGTATCTGTGATGATGAGGTCTGCCGGGAGGCTTCCCGCCAGGAAATCATCCGCAGATACTATGCATCTCTGCAGCGACTTCTCATGGGATCCTGTTCAGAAGAAGAAGTCTGCAAGATCGAGATGCTCATGAACCAGGCCGGAATAACGGTTCACGATCGTCTAGTCGTTGATGCTGCCCTGGAGCTTGCTCAGGCAACGGACGCGCCTGCTGCCGCTCTTCAGCTCCATGATGGACGTATGGTCACCGGAAAGACTTCTAATCTACTGGGGGCTTCTGCTGCTCTTCTTCTGAACGCATTAAAAGAGCTGGCAGGAATTGATCATAAACGTCATGTGATTTCTCCTGCAGCAATTGAACCGATTCAAAAATTAAAGACTTTATATCAGGGCAGCAAAAATCCACGACTCCATACCGACGAAGTACTGATTGCCTTGTCTGTTAGCGCAGCCACCGACCCAGTTGCACAGTTGGCACTCGATCAGCTGCCGGAATTAAGAGGATGCCAGGCACATACTTCTGTCATGGTCAGTTCTGTAGATATGAAGCAATTCAAAAAATTATCCATACAGGCCACTTTTGAAGCAAAGTATGAAAAAAACTCTGTATTTTTCAACGAAAAGGGTGTATAATCTTAAAGTATTTTTTTAATATAATGAATGAGAGACATGACAGATTGAACTTTAAGGAGGAAATTATGGCAGTAAAATACGTATTTGTTACAGGTGGTGTTGTATCAGGACTTGGTAAAGGAATTACAGCCGCATCTCTTGGCCGACTGTTAAAAGCACGTGGTTACACTGTGACCATGCAGAAATTCGATCCTTATATTAATATTGACCCGGGTACAATGAATCCGGTACAGCACGGTGAAGTGTTCGTAACCGACGATGGAGCTGAGACCGATCTTGATCTGGGCCATTATGAAAGATTCATTGACGAAAGTCTGAGCAAGAATTCAAATGTTACAACCGGAAAAATCTACTGGTCCGTTCTTCAAAAAGAACGCCGTGGAGACTTTGGAGGAGGAACCGTCCAGGTAATTCCTCATATAACAAACGAGATTAAAAATCGTTTTTACCGCAATCCTGCAGCAGAAAATACAGAAATTGCCATTATCGAAGTAGGCGGAACCGTCGGTGACATCGAAAGTCAGCCGTTCCTGGAAGCAATCCGCCAGTTCCAGCATGAAAAGGGTCATGAAAATGTTATCTTAATCCATGTTACCCTGATTCCTTACCTGCGTGCTTCCCAGGAAATGAAGACCAAGCCGACTCAGGCAAGTGTAAAGGATCTTCAGGGAATGGGAATTCAGCCGGATATTCTGGTATGCCGTTCCGAGCATCCTCTGGATGTTGGCATCAAAGATAAGATTGCCTTGTTCTGTAATGTACCATCCAATCACGTATTGCAGAATCTGGATGTAGAGTATCTGTATGAGGCTCCTCTGGCTATGGAAGAAGAGAATCTCGCAGGCGTTGTCTGTGAATGTCTGCACCTTGACTGTCCGGAACCAGACTTAAAAGACTGGGCTGAGATGGTAGAATATCTGAAGAATCCAAACACCGAAGTCACTGTAGCTTTAGTCGGTAAATATATTCAGCTTCACGATGCGTACATCAGTGTTGTAGAAGCATTAAAACACGGTGGTATCTTCAGTCGTGCTACCGTAAATATCAAATGGATAGATTCTGAAACTGTTACAGCTGATAACGTAGAAGAACTTCTGGGAGATGTCAGCGGAATTCTTGTTCCTGGCGGTTTTGGACATCGTGGAATCGACGGCAAATTAGAGGCAATCAAATATGCACGTACGCACAATGTTCCATTCCTCGGTCTTTGCCTTGGAATGCAGCTTGCCATTGTAGAATTCGCCCGGGATGTCATCGGCTACAACGATGCACACAGTGCAGAATTAAGTCCAAATACCACACATCCGGTCATCCACATCATGCCGGATCAGATTGGTATTGAAGATATCGGCGGAACATTAAGACTTGGCTCTTATCCATGTGTTCTTGATAAAAGATCTAAGGCTTACAAATTATATGGAACAGAAAATATCAGTGAACGCCACCGTCACCGTTACGAAGTAAACAATGACTACCGCGACGATCTTACATCACATGGTATGATGCTCTCTGGTCTGTCACCAGACGGAAGAATTGTAGAAATGATCGAAATTCCGGAACACCCTTGGTTTATCGCAACTCAGGCACATCCAGAATTAAAATCTCGCCCGAACAGACCACATCCTTTGTTCCGTGGATTTATCGAAGCCGCATTAGAATATCAGAAAAAATAATGATATAAATTCAAAGTCCCTGAGCTACAAGTTAAATGCATCTTGTGTCTCAGGGATTTCTTTTTGCCGGAGGAATTCTCCGTGACTTTCACTTCTCCGTCTTTAATTCAGATGAGCCTTTACGCACTTGAGAGCTTCGGATACAATCTGGTGCATATCGTAGTAGCGGTACATTCCGAGGCGGCCTCCAAAGATGACATGCGGTTCTTTATCCGCAAGTTGTCTGTATTTTTCGTATAAGGTGTTATTTTTCTCGTCGTTCATTGGATAGTATGGCTCCTGACCTTTGGACCAGGATGCCGGGTATTCTCTGGTGATGACAGTCTTTGGATTCGCCGGAATACCTGTATTGCCATAGCCCCCCTGACATCCATACTCAAAGTGTTTGTGTTCGATGATACGAGTATAAGGAATCTCATATTCTGTATAATTGACAACTGCATTGCCCTGATAATTCTCCATATCCAGTACTTCTGTCTCGAATCTCAAGCTTCGGTATTCCAATTCCCCATAACAATATTCATAATATGCATCAATCATTCCCGTAAAGACAATCTCTTCTGCCTCAGCTTCCAGTTCCTTACGATTCTGGAAGAAATCTGTCTCCAGCCGGACTTCGATTCCCTCTAGCATCTTTTCAATCATCTGTGTGTATCCGCCTACAGGAATTCCCTGATATTTATCATTGAAATAATTGTTATCATATACGAATCGAACCGGAAGGCGGCGGATGATGAAGCTTGGAAGTTCGTCGGCACGTTTACCCCACTGCTTCTCTGTATATCCTTTGACTAATTTTTCATAGATGTCCCTTCCCACAAGCGAGATTGCCTGCTCTTCCAGATTCCTGGGCTCTGTGATTCCAGCTTCTGCAATCTGACGGTCAATAATCTCTTTCGCCTCCTGCGGTGTCGTAATGCCCCACATCTTACTAAAGGTATTCATATTAAAAGGCAGATTATATAACTCATCTTTATATCTTGCCACAGGGCTATTGGTATAACGGTTAAATTCAGCAAATTGCTGGACATAATCCCACACTTCTTTATCTGAAGTGTGGAAAATATGTGCTCCATACTGATGTACCTGGATTCCTTCTACTTCTTTGGTGTAGATATTTCCGCCGACATGATTACGGCGGTCAATTACAACCACCTTTTTCCCTGCTTTTTTTGCCTCATGTGCAAAAATGGAACCGAATAGTCCGGCACCAACAATCAAATAATCATACTTCATATCGTTTATCCTGTCCTCCCTTTATCACTTTTCTCTCTGTTACGGTTCTTTCAAACTATATCGGGTCTGTCTCATCAGACCATCGGGCATGACTGCCATGTTCTGTCTTTTTAACCAATAGCTTGCAATCTATTTGTTCCTTTAATTCATTGACATGCGAGATGATACCAACCAGTCTCTTTTCATCTGCCAGATCACACAGGACCTTGATTGCCTGTTCTCTGGCAGCATCATCCAACGAACCAAATCCTTCATCCACGAACATCGTATCCAGATGGATTGCTCCTGCTGTATTCTGCACAATATCTGCAAGGCCAAGCGCCATTGCAAGAGATGCCATAAAGGATTCTCCGCCGGAAAGAGTCTTTACATCACGCACGGAATCACTGGCCATATGGTAGACATCCAAATCCAGCCCTGCCTGTCCCTGACTTCCAAGATTTTTCACTTCCCGGCACTGCAGGATGAATTCATTGGATGTCATCTGAACCAGTCGTTTATTCGCGGCATGTATGATCTGCTTAAAATATTGTCTCTGGACGTAAGTCTCAAAATCCATCTTGACGGCCCCGCTTAACGTTCCGTTAGCTGTCTTACTAAGATTGCTTACTACTTCGTATTGCTTCTGAAGACTTCCTGTTTTTTCAAAATAGCGTTTCAGATGCTCTCTAATCTCTCGATTCTTCTTATTGATACTGTATAACTGAAGATATTCTTCCTGTCTGATCTTCTGTTCCTGACTGACAGACTGAATTTGTACCTGAATCTCTTCCAGATCTTCTACTGTTTTTCCATCTATTTGTTCTTCCAGCGATGTTTTCATCCCGGAAATCTGATGCAGCTTTGTATGATACTGCTGAATCAGATTTTCTGACTCCTGGATCTCTTCCGAAGACATTTTCCCGGCATGATACTCTTCTTCATCTTTAAAACATTGCTGCTGTATCATGGTATGGTATACCTGATTCTGATATTTTTCTTCTTCCCTTTGCTGTTGAACTGCCTGCTTGAGGCTGTCTGTCTGTCCTTCCAGCTGCTGAACACTTTCCTTTGCCTGCTGTTCTCTTCGTTCTGCTAATTCTAACGCTTGTCTCACCTTTTGTAAAGAGTCCTCCAGTTTTTTCAACTGCTCTTTCGCAATCTTCTGCGATGCAGCCGGAAGTCCTTCACTTTTTGAATGAATCTCTGATTCCAGCTGACTAAGCTTTAGCGATACTTCTGCATGCCTTTCTTTTTCCTTCTCCTGGATGAGCTTTTGTTCTTCCACCTTCTTTAGAATCTGTTGTTCTTCTCGCTGGGCCTGTTCCAACTGCTCACTTTCCTTTTGTGCCAAAATCAGCGCATCTTGAAGCTTACAGATCTCTTCTGCGCATTGGAAAGCCTCATCCCGAATCTGCGCACCTGCTCTTGTTCCCTCAGCCAGTTCTTCCAGCGTAAATTCTCTTTCCATCACTCGGAGGAATTCTCTGGAAAATGATTTCTGTTCCGCCTCATATTGGACAGCTGCTGCTTGGAAGGCCTTTGTCGACTGGTCTCTGGACTGCTCCTTCTGATTTCTTATTCGCTTCGCTTCTTCTACTTCCTGCTGGGTTGGTGCTCCTTCTGACAATTGGCAGATCTTGGGATGATCACAGGATCCACACACCGGGCAGGGATCTCCTTCTTCTAATTCCTGCGCCAGTATTCCTGCCTGTTCCGCCAAAAACGCCTGATATTTCTGTTCATAATTCATCAATTCTTTCAAGTACCGGTTGTGATCCTGTTCCGCCTGAATCTTCTTTTTCTGACATTCTCTTTTCATCTTTTCAAGACTTCTGCATAGACCATCAAGGGACTCTAATTCCTTTTGTCTGGTTTTTTGCCGCTCAATTTTCAGGCAAAGCCCTTCCATTTTTTCTTTGCTTCCGGCACATTCTTTTTGAATCTTCACTAAAGTCTCTTTGCGATTCATCAGTGCGTCTAATGTCTGCACAGATTGATGCAATTCCTTTTCCTTCTGATCTTTTTCCTTTTTCTTTTCAACAAAAGATGCCTGCAACTGCTCAATCTTTTCATATAAGGGAAGTGCATCCTGAATTCGGATGATTTCCGGCGTACAGATTACTTCCTGTTCCTTCATCTGCTGCTTTGCGTTATCTTTATCTTTCACGCAGTCTTCTAAGCGAGTTTTCGCACTCTCAAGTCTGTCTACGGTCTCCTCAAGTGTCTTTTTATTCTTCTGAATTGCCTCGGTGATCTGTATCAGCCGACTTTCCTCGATATATACCTTTTCCGCTCTTTTCGCAGTGGATAGCCTTCTTTCTCTGTCCTGATACTCTTCCTTTTGATTCAAAAGTTCTTGTTCCTGATTCTTGATCCGTTCCAGGGACTGGTAAAGCTGGCTTAGTGTCTCCCCTTCCTTCTTTTTGCCATTTAATTCATCTATTTTTCTTTGTAGTCCTTCTGTCTCTTTTTTCTTCGCTTTTTCCAGGACGCTGCCTGCCTGAATCAGATTCTTTAACACTTCCAGAGCTTCTTCTTTCACAACGACAGGCAATGCCTTACATTCTTCCCATTTCCCATTTTCTTCAAAGTCTTCGATGTATTCTACCCGATCCATCTCTTGCCTGATATCCCGAAGATGATCTTCCAGCTGGTAATAAAGCTGATTCGCCTTCCTCTTTAATTCCTCTTGAACCCGATAATACAGACGAGTCTGGAATATCTTAGAAAATATCTTTTTTCGTTCTTTTGACTCTGCATGAAGGAGTTTTAGAAAATCTCCCTGCGCAATCATTGCAATCTGTGTAAACTGATCTGCATCCAGTCCGATAATCTCCACAATCTTCTGGTCTGTCTCGCGTTTCTTTCCCCGATACACATTCCCATCCGGAAGAATCAACTCCACTTTAGGGGACTCCTTTACATAACGCGGCGATCCATCTGCATATCGCCTCTTTCCAAGCCTGGTATACTCTGGATTTCTTCGAATCGTGTAAGTCTTCTCCTGATAGAGGAATGTATATTCTACATAAGTGTCCGTCTCATCGGATGCATATTGACTTCTCATCATATTACCATCGCGCCTGCCGCCGCTGGTCTGATCATAAAGGGCGTAAGTAATTGCATCAAATATGGTCGTCTTTCCTGAGCCAGTATCCCCGGTAATCAGGAAAAGTCCATGCTGGACTTTCGAAAAGTCTATCGTCTCTTTTCCTGCATAGGAACCAAATGCTGACATCACTAACCTGATTGGCTTCACTGCTTTTCCCCCTTTGCCTCTTCCAGAATCTGCATCATAATCTCCTGTTCCTCTTCCCCCATCTCTTTTCCCTGCATTTCCTGATAAAAATCCTCAAAACTTTCCAACGGATCTTTGATGGTCAGCTCTTCATCCAGTTCCTGCAATTTATTCCGTGTTCTGGTATTATCCACACGAACCTCCAGAATATGGCTGAATACCTTTTCCAATTGTTCTTTTGGCTTATATGGTTCAACTTCATCCGTCAAGGTAATACTGATGTAATCATCCTTTTCCTTCTCTTCTGCCTGCTTCAGGATCTCTTCAAGCTGCCCCCGCTTCTTCTGTACATCTCGTAATGGATGAAGCGGCAGAAGCTCAATCTGCGGTGATGTTCCCTTTTCCTTCAGCGTCACCACAGAAAGGGATTTGTGATGACTGCTTTCGCTGACCGAATATTTTAAAAGCGTTCCGCAATAACGAATATGAGACATTCCCACATTCTGTTCTCCGTGGAGATGACCCAGCGCCACATAATCAAACTCCTTCACACATCCGATATCTATATTGTCAATTCCTCCCACGGAAAACGTCTCAGAATCACAAGTCTGCGGATTGTCTTTACCCGTATAGAACTGATGAGAAATCAATACATTTCTTCTATTACAAAAATCAATCTTCTCTCGCTCAATTAAGCATCTTACTGCTTCTGAGTAAGTTTCTGGGATGTCTTCATCGAACACTTTTCTGACATATGCAGGCTTTAAAAATGGAAGCAAATAAAAATCTATTTCCCCATATTCATCCGTAAGGGTCACTTTTTCTATATATTCTTCTTGTGTCTTCGGTGCGATTCCAGCCAGATGGATCTGGTGCTTTTTCAATATGCCGGACGCATACTGTAAACGTTCCGCCGAATCATGATTTCCACTGATGATCAACACTGTAATCGCCGGTTCAATAGCAGAAAGAGCCGTCAAAAACTCGTCAAATATACTGACCGCTTCCGCTGAAGGAACCGATTTGTCATAGATATCTCCGGCAATAATAATCGAATCCGGATGTATCAGCTCTGCATAATCTATGACTTCGCCCAGAATCTTTTCCTGGTCTTCTCTTAAGTTATAATGATGAAGCTGCCTGCCAATATGCAAGTCAGACAAATGAAAAAACTTCATAAAAACGAATCCTTTCTATTTACATCTGAAACCATCTTACACTATAATCTTCTTATCTAGCAAGAAAAGATTATATCAGGAGAAATAACCATGTTAAGAAACATTGATCTAAATGAAATATCTGATGGAAAGCTCTATGGAATCAACGACATGGTCAAGGCTGACTGCGGCGGCTGTCATGGATGTTCCGCCTGCTGTCATGACATGGGAACTTCCATTATCCTTGATCCATTGGATGTCTTCCGCATAACCACAGGTCTTCAAAAATCATTTGAAGAATTACTAGATGGCTTTCTAGAGTTGAATGTTGTAGACGGAATTATCCTTCCCAATCTTAGGATGAGCGGAAATGATAAAGCATGCGCATTTCTTGACCAGAATCAACGATGCAGCATCCACGCCATCCGCCCGGGTATCTGTCGGATCTTTCCTCTGGGACGATTTTACCAGAATCATTCTTTCCAATACATTCTTCAGGTTCACGAATGTCCGAAACCAAACAAAAGCAAGGTAAAAGTCCGTAAATGGATCGACACAGAAGACAGCCGCCGTTACGAGAAGTATATCAACGACTGGCATTATTATCTCAAAGACCTGCAGGAATACATTCAAACTGCCAAAAACGATTCTGAGCAAAAAACAATCAGTATGTATCTGTTAAAACAATTCTTCCTGCTGCCATTTCAAACATCGCAGGATTTTTATGAACAATTTTACTCCAGACTGGAAGAAGCCATGGCATATACAGATCAATTTCTGTAGTCCATGGCTTCACGCCTATCCCTTCTTTAACTTATCATTCATTTTCATCTACAATTCAAACTCTTCCAACAACTTCTTTTGATATTCCTCATTGCCTGCTGCTTTTACAATATCTTCCGTACGATTTTGCTCTGCAAGCAACTGGTTCAGTCGGTTAAGACGCTGTGTTGCTAATACCTTACCTTTTGCCATTCCAGCGGCCTCGCCCTCTTCGTATCCCTCGGCACGTGTCTGACGCATATGTCTCTCTTCATCATATTCGTAGATACTCATTCGTTTCGCCTCCGCTCTGTTCTTCGACAGGAATTCTGACAGAATTCCTTCTTTGATACATTCTGTTATCGCTTGCTCCACAGCATCCTCCAGTGACATTCTATCTGCATATTCCCGTACTCTTGCCGTATACAGGGAATAATCCTTTAATGTTTTGCATGCATTCAACAATTCCGGATTATAATCCGGATTGATATTTAACATAAGCGCCGTTAACTCTAGAGAAATTTCATCTTCCTTAACGCTGTACATGTCTGACAACTTCAGAATCATTCGATCTGGAAATGGGTCTCTTCCGTTATAAAAGATTAAAAATCGAGGCGGTGGTATATTGATAACCTTTCGCCCATACAGATTCTCGTTCTTTGTAATATTCGCATAGATGTCTGATACATACAGTAAATACCGAAGTGGCAGATTCGGACTGTAAGTTGACTGGTGTTCATACAATGACAGTCTGGAATCAATGATAAAAGATACATCGTTCTTCATGGACATATAAATAGCATTTTGCAAAGTGTTGATTTCCAACAATTCAGGGATATCATAATCTGTTTTGTTGACTGCATTATACAAGGCAAGCAATTCTTTTTTGTCACTGAATATCATCTCAAAGATACGGGCTTTGTAGATGCGGTTTGAAGTAACTGTTCCTGTCTGTTCCATAAAAAGGCCTCCTTTTTCTATTCTTGCAGAGGCTTTTCCAATGCATCCTGTTCCATCCTGGAAATCCTCTGCTGTTATGTGGGTGATCAAGCATTGAGATTTCTAAGATTTTCTGATGATTGAGATGAATTTCAGACGCGTTTCGCTTAGACTGATAGAAATAAAATGCTCTGTGTGTATTCTAGCATAATGAATTTTGAAATACAACAACTCATACTATTTTATTTTCGACAGTAAAAATTACATCTATACACTACTCTTTAGTGTATCAATTTTTAAAACCATACGAAGTAGCGATCAGCAAAGCCTTTGAGTTTTCTGTTATTTTTTTCTCCTTTACAAGTTTTTTTACCCCCGCAACAGACAATGCAGAAGATGTTTCTAAATACAATCCGTTTCTCGCCAACTCAGACACCGATATTCCTACATAAGACGCTGGAACAGAGATTGCATATCCATTACTATTTTTTAATGCCAAATATGATTGTACTGTTACCGTATTGCCTCCAATTGATGGTGTATTTTGGCTATTACCTTCGAATTGTTTAATGCATTCATCCAAACTCCTAACTTTTTCTAAACGAGGAAATGGTTCTACCGCAACTAACCGTGGCATTTCTTTTATCTTTTCTGCATCAATCAAATCTTGAAATCCCTCATATATTCCCCACAACAAATCTCCGCGCGATGTAGGTATCAAAATATACTCTGGAATATCATCCTTCATTTCCTCAAATATCTCATAAGATATCGTTTTATATCCTTGCACACCAAAACAGCAACTGCCTACTGGAGGAACATTTACATTAGTTGCACTAAACCAATTTTCAGTCTCCATCTCTTCTCTGATTAATTTCCACCGACTCATTGAATCTTTCGCAATAATTAGTTCCGCACCAGTCGTTTCTATCGCTTTTTTCCAGTGTGAAGCAATGGCATCCGTTACAACAATACTACATGATATTTCATTTGCCGCAGCATAACATGCAAGAGAGATTCCTTCGTTACCACTTGAAGCTGCCACAATTTTAGAATACCCCATTTCTTTTGCTCTCGTTACAATCAAGGGATTCATTCTATCCTTATGAGAACCTGTCGGATTCTGAAACTCACATTTCACATAAAGATTTCTAATTCCTATTTCCTCTGCAAGACGTGGTATCTCCACAACTGGAGTTGCACCTTCCCCCAGAGAGATAAAATCATCAACCGGAAGCATAGAAATGTACCTTTTCATTCCTTTTTTCATCGGAAGTATTTTCAGATTTTCTTTATATTTGAATGTCAAACTAGACGGATGCCCTTTATTCAAACAGTCGGGACATCCTAACGGATACTCTCCAACAGGTAACTCTGCTCCACATTGAATACAGTACATATATTGAATCTTTTCATTTGTCACATCTAATTCCTCCGTAAAATATTATTCTGCTAGCATTGTAAAGAAATTATATTTACAATATGAAATTAATTAACCTTACAGATACAGTTCCGTCCTCCTGACTGAAACATATGGTTTTTCCTGTCGTATCATCGCAGATTCTTTCAAATCAATATCTGCATATAGTATCTTCTCGGTATCATCTGCCTTTACTATCGTCTTGCCTTCTGCAGATACCTGAAAGCCTGTATCAGATGCCGCATAATACTCCTGTTCATAGAACCTTTCTGCCTGAGCAATATGAACCATTTTCTGGATTCCAAGAATGGTACCTTCCTGATCAATCAATATACTTGCATCATAAGACTCACCATTTTCTGTAAGGTAGATATTGGGAACTGCCATGATGTGATAATCTCTGCAGGTATCACAAAAAGCTTTTACAATACATTCTTAAATTATTTTCACTTTTTCTCATATATCTCTCGCATTCTTGAAAGTAATATAAATGTAACTTATTCCAAATATCACACCACTTATGAGTAAAAGGAAATGCCTCAATGCGATGCCGCTTAGCAGAAATATTCCGATGGGAATAATCGCCAGCGCCATACTCTTCCACAATTTCGGCTCGATAAAATACAGCATCCAGGCAACCCAGTATGCAATTAGTAAAAGTACATTTCCTACTCCATACATCAAAAAAGCATTCACAGAACAAAATCCGAATTCCGCAATTCCGATATGAAACACCATAAGAAACATGGATGCATATCTTCCAATCTGTTCCATCAGATTCATTCCCTTATTAACTACTTTATTTTCCTGTCCCCGATAATAAAATGCATAGATAAGATTCGGAAGTAACATTAATATGATAATGATAAATCCAAAGATATTTATCCAGTTTTCTCCCGTCTGTCCTGCTATAAATACAGATGTCGGTCCATCTGCTCCGCCTATAGAATAACTCATTTTAAATCACCTCTGATCAAGACTCATTATATCATCTAATTCTGTTTTACACTAATCCTTTATGCCATAATACTGATAAATTGCTGAACCGATATACTTTGTAATTCCTTTTCCATATTGCTTGTCTGTGGCTTCTTCCATTTGAGAATTGTTTCGGTAATCGTTTGCAACTTCCAACAATAAGGCTCTCGCATTATCTACTTTAAAAAGACTTTTATAATTTTCTGCCAATCTTTTTACCGCTTCCATTGCCATATCGTTATCTGAATTTTCCATTGCATGGGCAAATTGTCTGTAAGTCATATCTATTTCATTTTGCTTCTCAGTAAATTCCTCTTTATCTCCTGTTGACTGCAGACTCGCCTCTATCGCTTTTTCTTTACTTCCATATATTTTAATCAACTGCTCACAGACCTTTTCGTCTTTGAAGTTTTCTGTTACAGTCTGTACGAACTGATCAATATCTCCATACTTCTCTACTATCGTCTTTTTATCTTCTTCACTCATAACCTCTAATGAATGATGAACTATTTTTTGAATATCGTCATGGTTAAATGCTTCAAAGCTCATCTTCTCCTCTCCTTTCAATACGTCAGAAATTAATTCAATTATTCCGTTCAGACGGTTACGCTTCATTTCTAACATCCATTTTTGCATTTCGAGAATTTTTCGCTTATCAGCATCAGGATTTCACATAATTGCTTTTATCTCTGATAATGGAACTTCTAATTCTCTGAAAAACATAATCTGTCGTAATTCCTTCAGCGATTTCTCGTCATACAAACGATATCCTGCTTCTGTTAATTTTGCAGGCTTAAGTAAATTAATTTCATCATAATACCGTAATGTTCTTATACTGATTCCTGTCAGCTCCGACACCTCTTTTACTGTTTTCATACTTCCTCCTTTCCTATTCATCGTAAACCGTTACGTTACTGGAGAGTCAAGATGTTTTCTGTTTTTATCTTATCATATTCCTAATAATCCTACACCCATTTTCGTGCATAGAAAAATGGCGCAGATAATATCTCTATTACCTACGCCATTTCTTATTACACTTTTCAATTCAAGTACTCTATTTGTCGGAAATATTTTCCTTCAATTTATTTCTGTACAATATTGATGATCTTCTTCGGAACATAGATCTCTTTTACAATGGTTCCTGTCAGCTTATCTGCCACTGCTGCTTTTCCGGCTGCAATTGCATCTTCTTTGGAAACATCTGCTGCCACAGAGATGACTGCTCTGGTCTTACCGTTAATCTGTACCGGAACTTCTATCTCATCATCTTTCATAGCTTCTTCATCGTAAGTTGGCCATCCGGCACTGAACACACTGCCTTCGTGTCCTAACTGCTCCCAGATCTCTTCTGCAATATGAGGTGCAAATGGGGACAGAAGAACTGCCATGGTAGACAATGTCTCCTTGTCAATTCCGCCTTCTTTCTTGGCAATCTCAATCAGCTTATTGTTATGCTCCATGAAACCAGAGATTGCTGTATTCAGGCTGAAGCTTTCCAGACGAGTAGTAATATCATATACCAGTCTGTGACGTTCCTTGATCATCTCTTTGGTAGCTTTTACATCTGCTTCTTTACTGTCCATTACCAGATTCCACAGACGTTTTAAGAAACGGTTTACACCGTCAATTCCACGGTCATCCCACTCTGCATCTAACTCCGGTGGTCCTACGAACAGCTCGTACATTCTCAGAGAATCACATCCGTAATCTCTCACAAGATCATCCGGAGATACCACATTTCCTTTTGATTTGCTCATCTTAATACCATTCTTGCCAGTGATCATACCCTGATTGAACAGTTTCTGGAATGGCTCATCAAAATCAATCACACCGATATCGTATAAGAACTTGGTATAGAAACGAGAATACAATAAGTGTAATACCGCATGTTCTACACCGCCGATATACATATCTACCGGAAGCATCTCATCTGCTTTTTCTCTGGATACCAGTTCTTTATCATTATGATTATCAACATAACGTAAGAAATACCAGGAAGATCCAGCCCACTGAGGCATGGTGTTGGTCTCACGTTTTGCAGGCTTGCCACACTGAGGACAGGTGCAATTCACCCACTCATCAATACCTGCAAGTGGTGACTCACCGGTTCCTGTCGGCTCATAGGATTCTACATCTGGCAGACGAAGTGGCAATTCTTCTTCCGGCACTGGTACACAGCCACAATCTGGACAATGTACGATCGGAATTGGCTCACCCCAGTAACGCTGACGAGAGAATACCCAGTCACGGAGCTTGTAATTTACAGTTGCACGTCCAATACCGCGCTCCTCAATGATATGTGGTGCTTCTTTCTTCAGCACTGCAGATTCCATACCATTCCACTCACCGGAATTGATCATTGTTCCGTTCGCTTCGGTATAAGCTTCCGTCATATTTTCAATTTCTTTTCCATCTTTCGCAATAACCTGAATAATCGGAATGCCAAATTTCGTTGCGAATTCAAAGTCACGGTCATCGTGTGCAGGTACACACATGATCGCACCGGTACCATAATCGGCCAGTACATAATCAGACAGCCAGATTGGTGTCTTCTCACCGTTTAACGGATTGATTGCATAACTACCTGTGAATACACCTGTCTTCTCTTTATCCTGCATACGATCTACATTAGACTTCATAGATGCATCGTAGATGTATTTCTCAACAGCCTCTCTGGTCTCATCCGTAGCCAGGCTCTTAGCCAGTCCATGCTCTGGAGCAAGAACCATAAAGGTTGCACCATACAAGGTATCTGGTCTTGTTGTATATACCGTAATCTTTTCTTCTCTTCCTTCAACAGGGAAATCTACTTCTGCACCGTAAGACTTGCCAATCCAGTCAGCCTGCATCTTCTTAACCTTCTCCGGCCAGTCAAGCTTGTCCAGATCATTTAACAGTCTGTCTGCATATTTAGTAATACGGAGCATCCACTGACGAAGATTCTTCTTCGTAACCTCAGTTCCACAGCGCTCACATTTTCCATTTACTACTTCCTCATTGGCAAGACCGGTCTTACAAGACGGGCACCAGTTGATTGGGAATTCCTTCTCATAAGCAAGCCCTTCTTTAAACATCTTTACAAAGATCCACTGCGTCCATTTATAAAAGTCAGGATCTGTTGTATTTACTTCACGATCCCAGTCATACAGTGCTGCAATCTCATTGATCTGACGCTTGATATTCTTAATATTCTCAGCGGTAGAAATTGCCGGATGCACTCCCATCTTAATGGCATAGTTCTCAGCAGGCAGTCCGAACGCGTCCCATCCCATCGGATGAATGATATAGTAACCCTGCTGCAATTTATATCTGCTCCATACATCAGAGATTACATATCCTCTCCAATGTCCAACATGAAGCCCATTTCCTGACGGATATGGGAACATATCCAGACAGTAATACTTCTCACGTTTTGTTCCATCTGCATTTTCTTTGACGTTAACAGGATCTTTTTCCCATCTTTCACGCCACTTTTTCTCAATTGCCTTATGATTATAAGGTACGTTTGACATCTTTCCATTCCTCCTATATTGATTACTTGGTGAGGTTCTACACGAACCTAGTAAGCAATATACAACCTGCTGGCTTAGCGAGGTCCTTTCGAGCTTAGCAGCATGGTTGTCTCCTTACTTACTTGGTGAGGTTCTACACGAACCTAGTAAGCAATATACAACCTGCTGGCTTAGCGAGGTCCTTTCGAGCTTAGCAGCATGGTTGTCTCCTTACTTACTTGGTGAGGTTCTTCACAAACCTGACAATAAAAAAGCCTTCACATCTCTCAAGAGACGAAAAGGCTTAGCTTCCGTGGTACCACTCTTCTTCATATGGAGGTAAAACTCCATATGCACTCATTCTTTTCTGTAACGGGAAATCCCGCTCCTGCCTATACTACTATGACTGCTTCAAATCGCCATAGCATTCAACAGAAGAACTCCGAGGCGAGTTGGGAGATTACGCTTACTGTCTTGCACCACCCGACAGCTCTCTGTAAACGATAGGCTCTTAATACTCCTCATCAACGTTTCTATCATATATAAACTATTTGCCTAATTATTATATGAAGAATGTTAAAATAAGTCAACCCCCTTGTTTTACTTTCCATTACACAACAAACAAAACATTGATCATCTTTCCATGAAAATGTATAATTTTAAGGTTGTTCCCTCTACACCTTTAGTGTATAATAGACATAAGTAAATCGTACTGAGATGTTCAGTATAATATGATACATAAAGGAGAGATTTCCCATGGTAAATTTATTAACAGGTCCGAAAGGCAGCGGAAAAACACAACAAATGATCGAACAGGCTAACGCAAAAGCAAAAGAATGTAACGGCAATGTAGTATTTATCAAGAAAACTCACAGAGATACAGCAAGTGTTGCATTTGATATCCGTACAATTTGTATGGATGATTTCCCGACAATTACCAATACAGACGAATACATTGGATTCTTATATGGCATGTATAGTTCTAACCACGATATCGAATGTATCTTTATCGATGGTATTCTGAAGCATGCTGATATTTCTTTAGACAGCATGCCCGATTTTATTGAAAGACTGAAAAAGATCTCAAAGGAATGTGGTATTGATTTCTATGTAAGCATTAGTGCCGATAAAGCTGATTTATCAGGTGTTAATGCCGAGGGATGCACATTTTTGAACTAATATAACTATTTCAAAAGGAAAGGGCAGTCCAATCGGGCTGCCCTTTATGGTACAAAAAGATGAGTGGGATCAAAGATGCAAAAAAGAAAAGAGCCAGACGCCAGAAGATGAAAAGACTTCGCATAATGTTGTGCATTCTTCTTTTTCTCTTTCTATGTATTCTACTGTTTTTGACAGTGCGTTCTTTTCATTCTAAAGATAAAGAAAAGAAGGTAGAAACACCTCCGCCTTCTGAAAATATTGATACATCCAAAGTCGATGTACAGGAACTAGTGATTAACAGTACAGAACCTTCCGACTCTGAAGCACCGGTTTCTATTACCGTAAGTTCTATGGGTGACTGTACACTGGGAACAGATGTCAACTTTGCGCAATCGACCAGTCTTCCGGCATATTACGATATCAACGGTCCCGATTACTTTTTCCAAAATGTTCGATCCATACTGGAAGCAGATGATCTGTCAATTGTAAATATGGAAGGAACCCTTACCACCTCCGACCAGCGCGCAGACAAAACTTATGCGTTTAAAGCCTCCCAGGATTACGTCAAGATTCTTTCCGACAGTTCTATAGAAGCTGCTAACTTGGCTAACAACCACAGCATGGATTATGGGGAGCAAAGTTATACTGATACAATCAATGCTTTAGATGATGCAGGCATCGCAAGTTTTGGCTTTGAACATGTGAAAATTCTGGACATCAAAGGGATCAAGGTAGGTGTTACCGGTATCTACGAACTTGCAGAACATCTGGAAAAGAAGCAGCAGGTAAAAGAGAATATAGCTGCATTAAAAAAAGCAGGCGCACAATTAATCATTATTAATTTTCACTGGGGAATGGAGCGAGAATACCAGCCAAACGATACACAGAAGCAATTGGCACATCTGGCAATCGACGAAGGTGCCGATCTGGTAATCGGTCATCACCCTCATGTATTACAGGGTATCGAAAAGTATAAAGACAAATATATTGCTTACAGCCTGGGAAATTTCTGTTTCGGAGGGAACTCCAATCCAACAGACAAAGATACCATGATCTTTCAGCAGACATTTACCATTACAGAAAATGGGGTTGAAAAAGACGACAACATCAATATCATTCCATGTTCGCTTTCTTCCGCCAGCAGCTACAATGATTATCGTCCTACACCGCTAGACGAAGACGAAAAGCAACGAGTACTGAACAAAATCAAAGAATATAGTTCGAATCTGTGATGAACAAACTGACCAATAATCCATTCTTGAATTTCAACAACAAAAGTGTTAAGATGAAAGTACGCACTTGCATGGAGGTATGCTATGGATGAGACAAGTCAGAAAATCATTGACGCCACGATGTCTTTAATACGGGACAAAGGATATGTAGCTACAACTACCAAGGATATCGCAAAAACTGCAGGTGTCAATGAATGCACTCTGTTCCGTAAATTTAAAAGCAAAAAAGATATCGTTTTACATGGCGTGGCCCAGGAGAAATGGCGCGGAAATATTACTCCAGAGATCTTCCAGAATGTCACATGGGACTTGCAGCATGATCTGGAAATGTTCATGAATGCATATATGGAGAGGATGACACCCGATTTTGTGAATCTTTCCATTGGATTACGGGCACCACAGCTTTATGATGATACAGCCTCATTAATTATGAAAGTTCCACAGGCGTTCTTATCTTCTCTCGTAGATTATTTTAAAAAAATGGAAGAAAAAGGGAAATTACCACATCTGGATTTTGAATGCCTGGCGCTCACTATCTTTTCATCCACTTTTGGATATACTTTTTTACGCGCATCCTTTGATGATAAGTTGACGTCTATAGAGAAAAAAGCCTTTATTAAGCAAAGCGTCGAAGTGTTTTGCCGGGGAATTCCGCAAATATAATGAATCAGGTACTATCGGATATTTATTTATCTGGCAGTACCTTAAATATTAATTTTATGCAAGCAAGTACATGCATACAAAGGAGGTCGAAATATGAAAATATCTGGTGCTGAATTATTTGTAAAAGCTTTAAAGGAAGAAAAGGTTGACGTACTGTTTGCCTATCCCGGAGGGCAGGCCATTAATCTGTTTCATGCCCTTTATGGCGAAACAGATATCAAAGTCATCCTGCCGCGGCATGAACAGGGATTAGTTCATGCTGCTGATGGTTATGCCCGTTCTACCGGAAAAGTTGGTGTCTGTCTTGTAACAAGCGGACCAGGTGCCGCCAATCTGGTAACCGGCATTGCGACTGCCAATTATGACAGTGTTCCAATGGTATGTTTTACAGGACAGGTGCCGACAAAACTAATCGGTAATGACTCTTTTCAGGAAGTAAATATTGTTGATATTACCAAAAGCATCAGCAAATACGCAGTTACTGTTAAAAGGAGAGAAAATCTGGCTGAAATTATAAAAAAAGCATTCTATATCGCCAAGACCGGGAAGCCAGGAGTCGTGGTAGTTGACATTCCAAAAGATATTCAACAGGAATTGGGAAGCGATGATTACCCTTGCACAGTAGATACTCAGGACTGCAAGCCCAAAAACACCACTCCTTCCCTTCAGATTATCAAAGCCTTAGACATACTAGATCACTCCAAAAGGCCTGTTTTCTTAATCGGTGGTGGTGTAAATATAGCTCATGCAGGTAAAGAAATGACAAAACTAATCCAACTGACCGGCATCCCTGCTGTCACGACCATCATGGGAAAAGGTGCCATACCATCCGACCATGAACTATACATTGGAAACATAGGCATTCACGGCAGTTATGCTGCAAATTCTGCAATCAGTCAGTGCGATGTACTATTTTCTATCGGGGCAAGATTTAACGACCGCATTACAGGAAAAACGGACGAATTCGCGCCAAATGCAAAAATCATCCGCGTTGACATAGATCCAATCTGCATTTCCAGAAATATTGAAGCAGATCTTTCTATCGTTGCTGACGCAAAAGATGTAATCTGCTCATTACTTGAGAAAGCCGGCCCTTTAAATATCAGAAGTTGGACAGAACAAATCAACACATGGAAAAAAGCACACCCTATCCATATATCCGGCGACGGTATGACACCTGAGTCGATTATCGGTCAGATCAACCAGATATTCAAAAATGCTATCATCGCAACAGATGTCGGACAACATCAATTATGGACGACTCAGTTTCTTGATCTCAATGAGCACAAACAACTTCTGACTTCTGGCGGTCTCGGAACTATGGGGTATGGTTTCCCGGCAGCACTTGGAGCCAAAATTGGAAACCCTGAAAAAGATGTGATCGTAATATCCGGGGATGGAAGTATACAGATGAATATTCAGGAATTAGCTACTGCTGTTGTAAATGAACTGTCGATTATTATCTGTATCTTCAACAACAGCTATCTGGGAAATGTAAGGCAATGGCAGGAGATGTTCTACCAAAAACACTATTCGCAGACCTGCCTTCGCCGCCGCAAAAGCTGTGCCGCTATCTGTAATACACCAACCCAAAACTGTCCGGAATATACTCCTGATTTTATACGTCTGGCAGAAAGCTATGGTGCAAAAGGAATCCGTGTCACAGAAGAATCGGAAATAGCAGATGCACTCACCGAAGCAAAGCAAAACCAGAAAGCACCAACAATCATTGAATTTATCATTGAACAAGAATTGAATGTACTGCCGATCGTCCCGCCAGGCAGACCGTTACAGCATATGATTTTAGAAGGCTCACAAAAGAATGCATAATAAAAAGTGGAGGATTTCATCTTTCCTCCACTTATCGTTCCGTCAATCAGTTCAGTTCTTTATATATAAAACAGGAATTCATACAATAGCGTGATCAAAGGCATGGTAATGATACAGAAAATGACAGACATTACATTAATTACGCTGGCATATTGCGCATCTTTATTATATATCTGGGCAAGCTGAGTTACCATAGCTGCCGAAGGTGCCGCTGTAGCAAGTAATACAACCATAAAGATATATTCTGCATCATTATGTAAGCCCAGATGACCCAGGAATGCAAAGGACACTGTTGCAATCAACGGAAATACAATCAACCGCAGCAGACAGATCAGATAAGGACGTTTTTGTCTGAACACCCACAGAAGATTCACATCTCCAATGACCATACCAATGACCAGCATGCTGGCGGTACTCACCATATCGCCAAACCCACTGACACTACTGCCTATTACAACTGGAAGCCTGATTCCAGTGGCAAAAAATACGAATCCAAGGAATATGGCAATCAGATTCGGATTCAACAGAATCTTCTTATAATCTCTCTGCTGTTCCTGATTCACAACGCTTACTCCATGTGTCCAGACCAAAACAGCCTGAACCATGATAAATGCAGATGTATAGAATACCCATTCACTTCCCAGTACCGCCGATACCAGCGGAATGATCAGATAGCCTGAATTCGTATAGATAATAGAAGCCTTTTCAATACTGTTAATATTTAAAGGCTTCTCAATGAGCTTTGTCACAGCAATCATCACAACATGCACAATAACTGAAAGAACCGTTGCCAGAAGCAGCCCATATACTTTGTCCTTTGTTAATTCAATTTGAAAGGAATTAAAGATTGCACATGGTGAACAGATATATACAACGATATTAGATATAATCTTACTGTCTTTCGTTTTAAATAGTCCTATCTTTACAATAATATATCCTACGACCATCGTTAAAAACATGGCCATAATCTGCTCTGCCAAAAGTATACTCAATTCCATTATTTCTCTTCCTTAATCTCCAGAGACATGACTGTGTTTGCTTTGTCCCCCTCTTTGTATTCCATGGTAATCTCCTGCCCGGTTTCACATCTGACAACATCAATATAATCAACAACTGATACGTCAAAGATATCATCAGAACCTTCCACCATGATATAATAGTGCGATGTTCCCTCTAGCACTGCCTGTGCAATCTTTGTAATCTTACCTTGGATGGTTTTTACCTCTCTGGTATCTTCTTCAACCTGTTTCACTCCATTGCTCAGCAATAATTCCAGATAATTTTCTTCACACTGGCTTACACTGTCGCCAATGGCAACAATCTGATATTTCTGAACATTTACCATAGCATACTTTTTCACAAGCCCCGCATCATCTTTTAGAGCAATAAAATATGTCGGTTCATCCGAAATATTCAACAACAGAGGAAATGTCGCAAGATATCCCAGATTCTGTACCTGTCCTTCTGCGGAAGACATGGCAGATGCTTCTGTCGCACCTTCTACTTTATAATATTTTGTCTCCATAGTACGCTGGTTCGAAAGCACAAAACCAACATTAGACTGATCTCCGTTTACAGATGTCACTCCTGTATACATCCACACGTCATCATCCAGAGCCAGGTAATTATATCCGTCTGTCGTTTCCAGACAGTCTTTCTGACTTAAAACGCTGTTCAGAAAACCATGTTTCAATGTTCCGTAATAATCAAACAACTGCACCAGAAGATCTGCAGAATATGCACGGTCTACCCACTGTGGTACATCTTCAATATCATAAGTCTTGGTTTCTCCGGTAATGGCATTACACAATACTACTTTCCCAACCGTTTCACCGCCAAAAAGTCCAATATTAAACTTCTTTACCGGTGCGATCCAATAAGGTACACCTTTGTCATCAATTTCAAAACTTAAGTCTCCATAGATATAGGTCGGATGTGCAAACCGCAGATGCCTGTAAATATTCCGATTCAGATGTTCACTGGTCGTATACTTCATTCCCTCGTCAAGTTTTACAAGTTCCGTAGTCTGTGTTGCCATATTAATACGGATATAAGCCGGAATTCCATTCGAACGATTGGTAAACCATTTGATCAAATTCGCATATTTCAGCGGAGACACACGAACCGGATTATCCTGATAATTAATCTGGCTATAGATATCATCCACCTCAAACTGTGAGACCATATCTACCATACTTCCCATCTTACGGTCTCCCAGAATCTCTGCCGTATCTTTATCCAGAAGCGGAATCTTATCAAACGAAAGTTCTTCTACATCTTCCGTAAACTCTCCTTCTTCAACAGTCAACAATTTCTGATACTTTTTGGCATTTACAATCGGAGACGATAATAGAGAGCCGATCAGATAGATGATTCCGAGTCCAAGTATAATAATTCCAAAACCTTTCATCACTTTACTCTGCCGGAATTCACCTCTTCCGAGTCTTTTACGCATTGCATAACAGACCGCCAGCACAATAAATATCACAATTACAAAAAACCATGTGTCTGAAGAGTGGATATTGATTGCCGGCAATGAAATATAATAATATAAACCTGCCAGCAATACTACAATAATTGCAATTAAAAACTTCTTTTTTCCTTTCATACTACCTCCTGTTCTATACTCTAGAACTTTCTTTTCCATGCTGAAGCTGTAAATAACATTAAAAATGGAAAGATTTCCAAACGCCCTGCAAGCATATCAATGCAAAAAACCAGCTTGGATAATGGTGAAAATGCTGCAAAATTTCCTGCCGGCCCTACCTTTGAAATTCCAGGTCCGATATTATTCATTGTCGCTAACACAGAGCTGAATGTAGTCGCAAAATCCATATTATCAATAGAAATAAGCAGAACAGACCCTATCAAAAGAGCAGCATATGACATCAAATAGACATTGACGCTTCGAAGAACTTCATGATCCACTTTTTTCCCGTTGACTCTGATAATATTTACAGACTTAGGATGTGCCAGTTTCATAATCTCCTGTTTAATATTTTTCAACACCATCAGAAAACGCGATACTTTCATTCCGCCGCCGGTAGATGATGCACACGCTCCAACGATCATCAAAAACAAAAGTATACATTGAGAAAACATCGGCCACTCATTATAATCTGCCGTTGCATATCCTGTCGTTGTAATAATGGATGCCACCTGAAATACTGCGTAGCGGAATGCTTTTAATGGATTGGGATACTGACCGCTGATATTCAGTGTAATCGCCGCTGTCGAAAGAGATATAATCAGCAAATACGCCTTTAATTCTTCATTTTTGAAAACCATTTTGTATTCTCCGATCAACAGCAGAAAATACAAGTTAAAATTAATACCAAATAATATCATAAATGTAGTAATGACACCATCGATATATGCACTGTTAAAATATCCGACACTGGCTCCGTAATTGGCAAATCCTCCGGTACCTGCTGTTCCGAATGAAAAGATCAGGCTGTCAAAAAGTCCCATTCCACCAAAGATCAAAAGTATGATTTCTATAGATGTCAGTCCAAAGTACATTCCATAAAGAATTCTCGCTGTAGAAGTCATCTTGGGAACCAGTTTATCTTTCTCTGGCCCCGGAACCTCTGCACGCATCAGGTGCATGGTATTCTTCTTGTCCAGAGAAGTAAGCACCATAACGAATACCAGCACTCCCATACCGCCTACCCAATGAGTAAAGCTTCTCCAGAAAAGCATACATTTTGGTAACGCTTCTATGTCTTCAAGAATACTGGAACCTGTTGTCGTGAAACCGGATACCGTCTCAAAAAAAGCATCAACAAAATCAGGGATACAACCTGACAGACAGAACGGTAACGCCCCAAATAAAGACCATAAAATCCACGCACTGGCGACAATAACCATTCCTTCTTTTCCATAGATTGTCCGATTCGCCGGGCTCTTTCTTCCAAACAGGAAATAAGCAACGAATAATATTACTGTGGGTATCAGAAAATACACTCCACAGAACTCCTGATAAATAAGGGATACAAAAGCCGGGAGCAGCAAAAGTACGCCTTCGACTCCCATCATCTTTCCCAATATGTATCGTATCATCTTTGTATTCATAATCTTTTCTCGTCTCCCTACGCCAAAATATCTTTCAAATCATTGATGATATGATCTTTCGTAATTACAATTACACTGTCGCCAACTTCCAGATGATCCTCTCCGTTTGGAATAATGATTCTTCTGTTTCGTCCAATACATGCAATCAGATTATTTGGCTTTGTCGGAAGATTTTTAAGCGGAACATTGGTCAGGCTGCTTTCCTTTTTTATAATAAATTCCATTGCCTCTAAGCTGCCATTTAATAACCGATATATAGTCTCAACATTGGCACTGCTATAAGAATTATTTCTTGCTCTTACATAACCGACAATTGCATCTGCTGCCGCACTTTTCGCAGAAATAATACTGTCAATTCCAAGACCTTCTACCATCTGCGCTCTGGAATCTTCATTCACTTTGGCAATAATCTTGCTGACTCCCTGCGTTTTAGCGAAAAGTGACATAATGATATTCTCTTCATCCATTCCTGTCAACGCAACAACTGCATCCGCATTTCCGATTCCTTCCTCCAGAAGCAGATCATGGTCTGCCGCATCTCCATGGATCACTGTAGCGCCCGGCAATGCCTCACACAGATATTCACAAGTCTTTTCATTACGCTCTACAATCTTTACCTGCATTCCTACCTGGAGAAGCTGTCTGGTAAGATAAAAGCAGACATTACCGCCGCCGCATATCAAGACCTTCTTTATCTTTGCATTTCTGCGTCCTAATGCCTTAAAAAAAGCTTTTAAATCCTGATGTGCAGCTGCGATATGGAGTCTGTCACCTTGCTGCAATACAAAATCTCCATCAGGAATATAGATCTCACTTCCACGCTTCACCGCGCACACCAATATTTTGATCTGGAACTTTCGATATATTTCAGCCAGTGACAATCCTGCTAACAGACTTTCTTCTCTCATAACATGCTCGATCAGTTCCACTCTTCCCTTCATAAAGGTCTCTACTTTACATGCCTCAGGGAGTAATAATACACGAGAAATCTCATTTGCTGCCGCGAGTTCCGGATTGACTGCCATACTCAGATGCAAATCTTCTTTTAAAATATCTATCTGGCGATAATACATTGGATTACGGACTCTTGCGATCGTATGTTTTGCCCCTAGCCTTCTTGCAAGCAGACAGCTTAACATATTCATCTCATCCGTAGATGCACATGCAATAACCAGATCGGCATGTGGTACATCTGCTTCTTTCTGTATCTCAACATCAGCGCCATTCCCTGTAATACAGAAAACATCCATTTGATTCAACGATTCCCTTAACTTTCCGGCATTCTGATCAATCAAAACAATATCATAATCTTCTTCTGACAACTGTGCTGCTACTTTATGCCCGACTTTGCCATCACCAATTACTACTATCTTCATTTTCTATGATCCTCTATCTACTATTATTTTTCATATAACAAGGAGATTATAGCACTTTTAATCTAAGAAAAAAAGCCCTTACGGGCTTTTCTTCTATGTGAAAAATCTCTATTCTTCTGCTGCTCTTTTTGCGATCTCAGCTTCCTGAACGTCAGATGGAGCCTGCTCATAACGTGCAAATTCATAAGAATATGTTCCTCTTCCTCCAGTCATAGAACGTAATACTGTACAATAACCAAATAATCCTGTCATAGGAATATCTGCAACGATCTCCTGGTAACCACCTGCAATTGGATTCATGCCAAGCACTCTTCCGCGGCGCTTATTCAGATCTCCCATAACATCTCCTGTATAATCATCCGGAACGATAACTTTAATAGAGGCAATTGGTTCCAACAGAACCGGTCCTGCTTCCATGAAACCTTTCTTGAAAGCCTGAATCGTCGCTGTCTTAAATGCCATTTCAGAAGAATCTACCGGATGATAAGATCCATCATACAATACTGCCTTCACACCAACTACAGGATAGCCAGCCAAAGGTCCCTTAAGAACAGATTCCTGCAGACCCTTTTCAACAGCCGGGAAGTAATTCTTAGGAACGGCACCACCAACAACTTCTTCTTCGAAGATATATGGTGTCTCAAGATCACCGGATGGCTCGAATCTCATCTTAACATGACCATACTGTCCATGTCCGCCAGATTGCTTCTTATATTTTGTATCTACGTCTGATTTCTTCTTCAAAGTCTCACGGAAAGCAACTTTCGGAGTCTCCAGAGTAACTTCACATTTGTATCTCTCTGCCAACTTGCTTACTGCAATTTCAAGATGCTGGTCGCCCATACCATAGAGCAATGTCTGACGGTTCTCACTGTCATTAACTACTTTCAAGGTTACATCTTCTGCCATCATCTTCTGCAATGCCTGAGATACTTTATCTTCATCTCCTTTATTCTTGGTTACATATTTCATATATGTATATGGCTTTGAATAATCTGTCTTACCATACAGAACCGGAGTTGTCTTAGTAGAAAGAGTGTCTCCTGTCTTTGTAGCCGTAAGTTTTGCAATTGCTCCGATATCACCGGCAAATAATTCACTTACTTCTACTGGCTTATTTCCAATCATTGTATATATCTTTCCTAATTTCTCATCCGTCTCTGAATCAGAATTGTAAAGTGTATCATCGCCTTTTAATACACCAGAGCAAACTTTAATGAATGAATATTTTCCAATGAATGGATCTACCATTGTCTTAAATACATATGCAGATTTTGCTTTTGCGAAATCATAATTTGCTTCATATATCTCATTTGTCTTGCGATTGATACCTGCACATTCTCTCCAATCAGGACTTGGGAAGAATCTGACAATATCAGATAAGAGATTTGCAACGCCCTGTGCCTGAATATTTGATCCCATTGCAACAGGAACGATACTGCCTTCCATAACCTCTGTACGCATCGCAGCACGAATCTCTTCTACAGAGAACTCATCTCCTGCAAAATAACGCTCCATATATTCATCACTGATTTCTGCAACTGCCTCTAACAATTTCTCACGATAAATTTCAAGGTTCGGTTTACAATAATCCGGAATCTCACATTCCTCTCGCTGCCCAATACCTGTATAACGTCTTCCTGCATTCTTAATAACATTGACATAACCAACTAATTTCTCATTCTCACGGATTGGCTGGAAATGAGGTGCGATTACTTTTCCGTATCTGTCAGTCAGATCCTGAACAACCTGACGGAAACTAGCATCGTCTACATCCATCTCCGTTACATATATCATACGTGGCAGGTTATACTTATCACACAATTCCCATGCTTTCTCCGTTCCTACTTCCACACCTGCCTTACCGGACACAACAATTACAGCTGCATCTGCCGCACTGACTGCTTCTTCAACTTCTCCCACAAAATCGAAGTATCCCGGTGTATCCAGTACATTAATCTTTGCTTTTTCCCACTCGATTGGTACTAAAGTTGTACTAATTGAAAATTCACGTCTCTGTTCTTCTTTATCAAAATCACTAATCGTATTACCATCTGTAACTTTTCCCATACGATTGGTAGCTCCTGATACATAAGCCATAGCCTCTACAAGGCTTGTCTTTCCGCATCCCCCATGTCCTAACAGGACAACGTTTCTAATCTCATCCGTTCTGTAAACCTTCATAATTAGCTGCCTCCTTATATTGGTAAAATCTCATGTATATATTGTACTAAAAAAAAGCTTCTATTACAACTCTTTTATACACAATTTACAACAAAGTATGCTTCTATGCTTTAAAGCGTTATAGTATTGACAAGTAATTGGGGACAGGGTAAAATGAATCGGGGACAGGGTAATTTTAATCTGGGACGGAGGAAAGCTCATTTTCCCCCGTCCCCTACCCCAAAGGAGGACTAACATGAAACATAAAATTGGTTTTATCGGTCTGGGACTTATCGGTGGTTCTATCGCAAAAGCAATCCGGCAGTACTATCCTGAATACGAAATTGTCGCTTTTGATAAAAATAAGGAAACTTTGGCGCTGGCAACCCAGGAATCTATTATTGATGTGGCTGCAACTACTATTGATGATAACTTCAATCACTGTAATTACATCTTTTTATGTACACCAGTATCGTTTAATACAGCCTATCTGAAGCAGTTAACCAATTATCTGCATGAAGATTGTATTCTTACGGATGTTGGCAGTGTAAAGTCGAGTATCCATAAGGAAGTAGAGGCTCTTGGCATTGAAGAATATTTTATCGGCGGCCACCCTATGGCTGGTTCTGAAAAAAGTGGTTTTATCAATTCTAAAGCTATGCTGATTGAAAATGCATATTATGTGCTGACTCCAACCAGGAAGGTATCGCAGGAAAAGATAGATGCCTATGTCAAGTTTGTTGAAAGTCTGCGTTCTATCCCGATTATACTGGATTATCAGGAACATGATTATGCAACCGGAACAATCAGTCATCTGCCGCATATCATTGCTTCTACACTGGTCAATTTTGTCCGGGATACGGATACAAAAAATGAATTAATGAAGAATCTTGCTGCCGGAGGATTTAAAGATATTACTCGTATTGCTTCTTCTTCACCGACTATGTGGCAGCATATCTGTTTAAAAAACAAAGAGAATATTTCTCATATCCTTGGAGAATATATACATTCGCTTGAAAAAGCAAAAATGCTGATCGACCAGGAAGATGAACATGCACTGTACAATATGTTTGATTCATCCAGAAATTACCGTAACTCTATCCCAGATGTGTCTGCCGGTCCGATCAAGAAAACATTTGCTGTCTATTGTGATATTATTGATGAAGCAGGCGGAATCGCTGCCATTGCTACAATTCTTGCATCCAACAATCTGAACATCAAGAATATTGGAATCGTAAATAACAGAGAATTTGAAGAAGGGGTTCTGCGTATAGAATTCTACGACGAAGGTTCTTCCAAAAAAGCCGCAGAATTATTGCAGAAATTCAGGTATATTGTTTATGAGCGTTAAAAAAATTAATCCAACTACCAATTTAAAAGGGAAAATTCATATACCGGGAGATAAGTCTATCTCTCATCGTTCCGTTATGTTTGGTTCTATCGCCCTTGGCACTACGGAAATCACCCATTTTCTAAATGGCGCAGATTGTCTATCTACCATTGACTGTTTTCGAAAACTTGGCGTCGATATCGAACAACGCCCAGATTGTATTCTGGTTCACGGAAAAGGACTGCATGGTCTGTCAGCCCCCGCTGATATATTAAATGTAGGGAACAGCGGAACAACCACTCGTTTAATGTCCGGTATTCTGGCCGGGCAAGAATTTACTTCTGTGATGTCCGGCGACGATTCTCTGAATTCTCGTCCCATGGGCAGAATCATGAAACCATTGAACAGTATGGGAGCTCACATTACCAGTATTCACGGAAATAATTGTGCTCCTTTAAAAATAGAGCCGGGCAATCTGCATGGTATTGATTATCAATCACCCGTTGCATCTGCACAGGTTAAATCTGCCGTCCTTCTGGCAGGACTTTACGCAGACGGTACCACTTCTGTTACCGAACCTGCTTTGTCTCGTAATCATACAGAACTCATGTTAAAGAGCTTTGGCGCTGACATTTCCTCTGTTCAACATACTGATGGAACTGCCACTGCACATATTGCTCCATGCAAAGAATTATATGCACAAAAAATACAGGTCCCTGGAGACATCTCTTCTGCAGCATATTTTATTGCAGCCGCACTTTTAGTCCCAGACTCAGAGTTGTTGATTCAAAATGTAGGAATCAACCCGACTCGCGCCGGTATCTTAAAAGTATGTCAGGACATGGGCGCTGACATTACTTATCTGAATCAGAAAAATGCCGGTGGTGAACCAACTGCTGACCTTTTAGTCAAATACAGTCATCTCCACGGAACCACTATTAAAGGTAGCATGATTCCCACACTAATTGATGAAATTCCAATGATTGCCGTAATGGCTGCACATGCCGAAGGTACTACAGTGATTAAGGATGCTGCTGAATTGAAAGTAAAAGAAACCAATCGGATTGATACCGTCACAGAAGGACTAAAAGCCATGGGCGCTGAGATAATTCCAACCGATGACGGCATGATCATTGAAGGCGGAACATCTCTTACCGGTGCCCACATCCAAAGCTATCTCGATCATCGAATCGCCATGGCATTTGCAATTGCAGGCCTTACCGCACAAGGAGAGACAATCATTGAAAACAGCCAGTGTGTAGATGTATCATATCCCGAATTCTTTACAACACTGGAATCTCTCCAATAGGAATTTAGATGAGTTTGTTGGTGATTGGGATGTGTACGGCGCAAGAGAGCTGGATAGGCTGGTCTGTATCCGACATCCTTCGCCAAGAATCCATAACAGAAAAAAGAGTTGCAATTTCGTGACCGGACTGATTCACCGAGAAATTTGAATAATTTCTCGATTCAGCAGTCCTTTCGAATTTGGCTGGATGCCAAATTCTCACACGGAATTGCAACTCTTTTTCTGTAACGGATTCTATCGCTTGGCTAAACGGATACGGACCAGCCTATCCAACTCCCTTGCGCCTGACATTCCCAATTACTGAACGAACTCATCTGCGGGAAATCCCTGGCGAGAAGCGTAATGGGGAGCGGTGTTTTTATACTATTCATCATTATTTCAATGGAAGAATCAGTTAGTTATTCTGCCAGTTTTTTGACAATATCTTTACTATGCCCATCTGCATGACGCGCAGGAATCCACCCTGATGAGGAAGTTGCGGACTTGGGGGATGTCAGGCGAGAAGATGGATGGGATGGTTTCCATTCGTTGGACAAGCGATAGAATCCGTTACAGGAAAAGAAGCAGGTATTTCGCGCGAAGATCTGGCATCAAGCCAGATCTGAGAAGGCTGCTGAGCCTCGAAATCATCAAGATTTTGGGGCGAATCAGCCTGGTCACAAAATATCTGCTTCTTTTCCTGTTATGGATTCTAAGCGAAGGACTCCGCAATGGAAACCATCCCATCCATCCTCTCGCCGTACACTCCTCAATCACAAACTAACTCATCTAAATTCCCATCAATAATATTGCACATGTACATTTTTCCCTAGATGTTCTACGCATTCTTTTAACTGTTCCACCAGGTTCATCCTGACGCTCAGATTGAATGGCAGATTGGAGTTCTGATGTGCCACATTCATGGCTTTTCCTACGAACAGATTCAATTCTGTACATTCTTCGATAATATATTTTGCCAGTTTTGCCGCTCCATTATCTGCATCGAGTTCTTCGAAG
This sequence comes from Dorea chungnamensis, assembly GCF_039832125.1. Taxonomy (NCBI): domain Bacteria; kingdom Bacillati; phylum Bacillota; class Clostridia; order Lachnospirales; family Lachnospiraceae; genus Dorea; species Dorea chungnamensis. Next base: position 36,759 of record NZ_JBDOHT010000013.1, read on the forward strand.
AATAATTCGTCAAATGCATCCTGTTCGTATCGTTTTAATAATCCCAGGGCTTTCCCTATTGTAAGCACACCTTCCGTTACAAGGTCAAGACCTTCTATCGTTGCTGTTGGCGGAACTGTTGGATCTGCATAATTTAACGAGGTTATGATCTCTTTTTTCAGTACTCTGGCTATGATATTCGCACTGGTACCTCCGCAGACAATCTTTTTACCTTCCTGTGCCATAAAATCACGTACCACACGCTCATCGTCTTCTTTATGTGTAGGTGGTCCGGTAAAAATATTAATAATCCGACGTTCGATGACCCTTGCAACTGCAACGGTTGTATCGTCCCCTGGTTTCTGCCCATACAGATCATCACATGCCTGACTTAGCATAGCGGCAAGGCGTGAAGCTGACAATGTCTGCTTTGTACATTTCAGCGTATATTCGGCCATATTTTCCCAGGTCCATCCAAAATTCAGTAATTCCCCGACTCCTGCATAGATAACACCATCACTCATGAGTACAAAACAGTCTTTTAGCTGCACTTGAAAACGATACTCTCGAATGGTCTTTCCTTCTATCACTCTTTCTTTATAAGGATAATTTACAATCTTTCCATCTCTTACAAATACACACAGCGGGTTATCATATTCTACCAGATATGCTTCTCCATTGCAGAAAATCTGCAAAATACTAAAGGTTGCATATGCTACTTCTCTGACTTTACAGACTGGTAAGGTCTTAGCAATGGTATCGACACATGCATCAATAGAAGCACCTTCCAAAAACATTGTCCCAAGGATCTTGGAAGTCAAAGTCGCAAGGATGTTCGCTTTTACACCGCTACCCATTCCATCTGCAAGAATCACGATTTCTGAATCTTCTGTCGACAACACTTCCACCTTGTCTCCACATAGTTCTTCGTGGTGTTTATTCAGACTTTTCCAAGATATATCTACACTTACACTCATCTTACTCTTCCTCTTCAAACAGAATTGAATCTCTCAGTTTTGACAAGGTCACTTTCGTCTCAGCTGTGGTTTCTCCCAAAAGTCCGGCAATCTCCTGTGCTACCATCATCTGTTTATCAATTACTTTCTGTGCCATTTCTACAGTTTCCATCTTCAAATTATAATGCTGTAATTTTGCTTTTTCTTCCTTTGTAATATCCTGATAAGTCACAAGCACAGATTCAATACTTTCAATATATACGATCGACTCAATGACGGTTAATTTCACAGATTCAAGATTAATCTTCTTCCGAGCGACCTGCTGCTTGTTTCTTAGAGCCTCTTCAATATCCAGCGCATCTACAAATTCAAAGATATACCGTTCCAGTGCCTCTTCCCGTGATACACCCAGCATCTCCTGCGCTTTTTTATTACACTCCCGTATCCTCAGATCTTTATCAACGATAAGAATCATATTCGGTGTCACATCCATGACAACATTAGACATGGATTCTGCCTGGGCAACCGCATATGGAAGACACATACTGATCTCCGCTTTTTTCTGGTATACTGCCAGGGCTTTTGCACGACAAGTCGGATAACCGCATGCTCCACAGTTCAGCTCATCTGACTTCGTATATTTTCCCATTGCATGAAGAATTGTTTTCATTTCCTGATCTGAAGGCATCGGATCTTCTACACGTCGATCTGTAAATGTTTTATGAAGTTGGATACCATTTCCGTCAATCTCTGTTGCTTCCTCCCTGTGAGCCACCTGATCTTCTACATCCATCTTAGCACGGATCAGCGACTGATTCCATTTATCAGATGCAGGACCCTTAATACATCCGCCTTCGCAGACATTCACTTCAAAAAAGCTATGTTGAATATCACCCTTTTTCAGTTCATCAAATAACTCCATACAGGCTTTCAGCCCATCAATATGTATTTTATAATAATTATCTTCTATAGAGCTTGCCCGGACAGATTGAATGATACCGCCGCTGATCGGATAGAGCTGATTAACTCTAGGACTCGGATTCCCCATCGGTCTGTCCTCACACTGATGGATATCGATACCTTCTGCTTTCCACCATTTTACTATTTCCTCAAATGTAAGGATCGCATCTATCGCTCCGCAAACACGTTCATCCCCAATCGCTTCTTCTTTTTTTGCAATACAAGGTCCCAGGAATACAACCTTGACATCTTCTCCATAAATCTTTTTTATCAAACGGCCATGCGCAATCATCGGAGAAACGACTGGCGCCATCATCGGCACAAGCTCCGGATAATATTTTTCGATCAGATCATTGACACTTGGACAGCAGGTGGTAATGATATTCGTCATCTCTCCTGCTTTCAGAAGCTTCCAGTATTCCTTCGTGACAAGTGCGGCACCTTCTGCCGTCTCACGCACTTCATAAAATCCAAGTTTCTGAAGTGCATCCACAATCTGTCCCGGTCTGTCATATTCCAGGACTCCCAGATAAGAAGGAGCAATCGATATGATCGTCTTCATTCCCTGGCGCAGGTATCCTTTCACACGTTCTATATCACTGGCAAATGTTTTTGCATTCTGCGGACAGACCTCCAGACAATGTCCACAATTTATGCAATGATTCTTCATAATATGTGCCTGCTCATTCTCTACAGAAATTGCCTTCACTTCACAATAACGCACACATTTATAGCAATGTTTACAACTCGCATCCTTGAAATCAATTACTCGCACGTTTCAGCCTCCTTCAATATCACCTCATTAAAGAAATCTTCTGCATCTTCCGGCTTCACATGATAGATTCTGTCTTTGATCTTGATACTGACACCTTTGGAACATGCTCCCATACAAAATGAACCACTCAACTCAATATCAACTTTTGTCTCATACTCCTTGACCAGTCTGGTCAGTGTCTCAATCACACTCTTGGAGCCGCGCACATGGCAGGAACTCCCGATACATATCAGAACCTTCATAGTTACCTCCTTTTCCCGCTAAATCCGTTCTGAACAACACTTCAATCACTTCGTGTTCTCAGTGTCCATTATATCATTTTTTATTTGAAAATGGAATTGTTGACAGACTATTTGCCTGAATAAACTGCCGGCATTCTTCAGATTGATATACCTGCAGAATCTATTTCCGGCAGCATAGACATTCAAAAACAGCAGCCATACAGACTGCTGTTTTTAATCATAATAATTATTAGTATGCGTTTAATTAATGGTTCTCTTTACATAAGATGTATGTAAGGTTTCATGCGCTTTATGGCTTCCTGGCTCTCCAAGATACTCTTCATAAAGCTTCTTAATTGCCGGATTCTCGTGTGACTTACGAATCGGTTTTGCAGCATCGTTCTTATACAATACGCTTGCACGGATACCGCGTACATCAGTAAAGTTGCGCACCTCACCAGATACCTGCGGCTGTCCGCCTCCGTTAACACATCCGCCAGGGCATCCCATGATCTCAATGAACTGGTAATCTGCTTCACCGGATTTTACTTTATTCAGAAGTTCTCTTGCATTGCCAAGGCCAGATGCAACTGCAACTTTCACATCCATGCCTGCCACATTATAAGAAGCTTCTTTGATACCCTGTGTTCCACGAACATCTGTAAATTCAAGATTTGCCAGTTCTTCTCCAGTCAGAACTTCAACCGCTGTACGAAGAGCAGCCTCCATAACACCACCAGTTGCACCAAAGATAACACCTGCACCTGTAGACTCTCCCATCGGATCATCGAAATCCTCATCCGGAAGTGCGGTAAAGTCAATACCACAGCGTTTGATCAGTCTTGCAAGCTCTCTTGTAGTAATCGCGATATCTACATCAGGTACCCCTGCTGCATTCTGATCATCTCTTCCGATCTCAAATTTCTTAGCAGTACATGGCATAACACTGACAGATACAATCTTCTTAGGATCAATTCCTTCTTTTTCAGCGAAATAGGTCTTCAGCATTGCACCAAACATCTGCTGTGGTGATTTACAGCTTGACAGATTCTCTGTCATATCCGGGAAGTAATGCTCACAGTATTTGATCCATCCTGGAGAACAAGAGGTAATCATCGGGAGAACGCCGCCATTCTTGATACGATCAAGAAGTTCCGTTGCCTCTTCCATAATTGTAAGGTCTGCTGCCCAGTCTGTATCGAATACTTTATCGAATCCGATTCTACGCAGCGCTGCTACCATCTTACCTTCTACATCAGTTCCCATTGGATATCCGAATTCTTCACCAAGACCTGCACGAACAGATGGTGCTGTCTGAACAACTACATATTTTTCCGAATCTGCAATCGCATCAATGATCTGCTTCGTGTAATCTTTCTCATATAATGCACCTGTTGGACAGACAGCAATACACTGACCACAGGATACACAACTGGTCTCACCCAGCCCCATGCCAAATGGAGAGCCGATCATAGTAGCAAATCCTCGATTATTAGTACCGATTACGCCAATTCCCTGTACTTTCTCACATGTTGCAACACACCGACGGCATAAGATACATTTATTATTATCACGAACCATATGTGCTGCGGAATCATCCAGTTCATAATGATTCATAGCACCTTTGTAATAATCTTCATCATCTACGCCATATTCACGGCATAACTGCTGCAGTTCACAGTTACCGCTTCTGACACAAGACAGACATTTTTTCTCATGGTTAGAAAGTAAAAGCTGTAATGTCTTCTTTCTGGATTCGATCAGTTTCGGAGTATTCGTATATACTTCCATTCCTTCATTGATCGGATATACACAGGCTGCCACCAGGTTTCTGGCGCCTTTTACTTCAACCACACACATACGGCATGCGCCGATTTCATTAATTTCTTTTAAATAGCACAAGGTAGGTATTTTAATTCCTGCAAGATGTGCTGCTTCAAGGATAGTAGAACCTGCAGGAGCTGATACATCAAGGCCATTAATTTTAAGATTAATATTTTCCATATTCTCCATCCTCCATTACTCTTTATAAATAGCACCGAAACGACATTTTTCCATACAAGCTCCACATTTTACACACTTATCTGGATTGATGACATGTGGTTCTCTTACTGTACCGGAAATAGCATCATTCGGACAGGTTCTTGCACACAAAGTACATCCCTTACATTTATCTGCGTCAATCTTATATGTAAGAAGTGCTTTACAAACGCCTGCCGGACATTTCTTATCTACAATATGTGCAACATATTCATCTCTAAAGTAACGTAAGGTTGAAAGTACCGGGTTCGGAGCTGTCTGACCGAGAGCACACAGTGAATTTGACTTCAGATGTGCTGCCAGCTCTTCCAGCTTATCCAGATCTTCCATAGTTCCCTGACCATTGGTAATCTTCTCTAGAATCTCTAACATACGTCTGGTTCCGATACGGCATGGAGCACATTTTCCGCAAGATTCATCTACTGTGAATTCCAGGAAGAATTTTGCGATATCAACCATACAGGTATCTTCATCCATTACGATCAATCCACCAGATCCCATCATTGATCCGATTGCAATCAGGTTATCATAATCGATTGGAACATCGAAGTGTTCTGCCGGAATACATCCGCCGGAAGGTCCTCCGGTCTGTGCTGCTTTGAACTTCTTACCGTTTGGAATACCTCCGCCGATTTCTTCTACGATCTCGCGAAGTGTTGTTCCCATTGGAATCTCAACAAGACCTGTATTTTTAACTTTTCCACCAAGAGCAAATACTTTGGTTCCTTTAGATTTCTCTGTTCCCATGGATGCAAACCAATCCGCACCATTTAAAATGATCTGAGGAATGTTTGCCAGAGTCTCAACATTGTTCAGAATTGTCGGTTTCTGGAACAGACCCTTTAATGCAGGGAATGGCGGACGTGGACGAGGTTCTCCTCGATTACCTTCAATAGAAGTCATAAGCGCTGTCTCTTCTCCACACACGAATGCTCCTGCACCAAGACGAAGCTCAATATCAAAATCAAATCCTGTATCAAAAATATTTTTTCCTAACAGGCCATATTCTCTTGCCTGTTTAATTGCGATATTTAGACGCTCAACTGCGATCGGATACTCAGCACGTACATAGATATATCCCTGAGATGCTCCGATTGCATAGCCGGCAATTGCCATTGCCTCTAATACTACATGCGGATCTCCTTCCAGAACGGAACGATCCATGAATGCACCCGGGTCTCCTTCGTCGGCATTACAACAGACATACTTCTGATCTGCAGCATTTGCAGCAGCAAATTTCCATTTCAATCCAGTCGGGAATCCTGCTCCGCCACGTCCGCGAAGTCCGCTGTCCAGAATGATCTGGATAACCTCTTCCGGTTTCATCGTTGTAAGGACTGTACCAAGAGCTTCATATCCACGGGTTCCAATATATTCTTCAATATTTTCCGGATTAATAACACCACAGTTACGAAGTGCAACTCTGTGTTGCTTCTTATAGAACTGTGTTTCCTGCAGTGGAAGAATCTCTTCACTGCTCTTTACTGTCTCATCATAAAGAAGACGTTTTACAACTCTTCCTTTTAAGAGGTGCTCGGATACAATTTCCGGAATATCTTCTTCCTTTACCATTGCATAAAAAGAGCCTTCCGGATATACAATCATAATTGGACCTAATGCACACAAACCGAAACAACCGGTCTTAACAACACCAACTTCATTCTCTAATCCGTTTTTCTTAATCTCTTCTACAAGTCTTTCTCTGATCTTCTGGCTGCCTGAGGAAGTACATCCTGTTCCACCACATACCAAAACGTGCGAACGATACATAGACCTATACCTCCTTTACTTATAATTGCTGCGCCCCTAATGTGTATTTTGTAACGACCTGTCCCTTCTTCAGATGAAGTTCAAATACCTCCATCGCTTTCTCAGGATTCATCTTCACATAAGTTACTTTTTCTTTTCCTGGTTCCAATACTTCAACGATCGGCTCATACTGGCATAATCCAATACATCCTGTCGGAGTCACACTGATCTTATCCGTCAAAAATTCCTTCTGCACTGCATCTGATAAAGCCGTAAGCACCGGTCTTGCTCCACTTGCAATTCCACAGGTCGCCATACCGACAACGACTCTGGTCTGTGTCTCACTCTCAGAACGGACACCGACTTTTCCTTGATTTCTTTCTCTTATTGCTTTTAATTCTTCCAGAGATTTCATACCTTTCCTCCCTTTACGTCATAATGTTTTTCCGTCATCCACTTCTGCCTTATTCGTATCCAGATATTCCCGAATAAACTGAGACACTTCAGCATCTTTGAACGACAAGCCGCCTAATATATTCTTCATTTCCTTTGTATCAAGCACAAATCCTTTACCGTCATATTCATATTTATAATGAAAATCAATTGATTCATTGAATACTATCAATGTATAAATAGTCGAATTAATGTCACCCAACGGCATCCTGTCAATATGAGACAATCCAAATACTGCCTTTACACAGGTGCCTTCCTGTTCCTTCGAGCAAATCGAAAAGCTTCCCCCGGTACTCTCAGCTGCCTGCTTAAAAAATGGAATACCAAGGCCAACTCTACGGGTCGTTCTTGTCGTGTAGAAAGGGTCCGTCACCTTTTTCACTTGCTCCTCACTCATTCCACATCCATTATCAATTACCGATACTTCAAGAATGTCCTTTTCTGTATTTGCTATGACACTAATCTCTATGTAGCTGGCTCCAGCACGCACAGAGTTTTCTGTAACATCCAGAATATTCAATGCAATTTCTGTCATCATATCTATTCATATTTGGCCAGAATATCATCAATATCATCTACTGTAAGCCGGCCGTATACTTCATCATTAACCATCATGACTGGTGCCAGTCCGCAGGCTCCTACACAACGACAGGCATCCAGGGAAAATTTACCATCTGGAGTACATTCTCCTCCTACGATTCCCAGTTTTTCCATCAGCTTATTGTAAATATCACCAGAACCTTTTACATAGCAAGCTGTACCAAGACAGACAGATATACGATAACGTCCTTTTGGGTTCAAGTTAAACTGAGAATAGAATGTGGCAACCCCATAGATCTTCTCTAATGGAATACCCGTTTCATCAGAAATGATTGTCTGAACCTCAATAGGCAGATATCCATAAATATCCTGAGCCCTTTGCATAATCGGCATCAAGGAACCTTTTTCGTCTTTCAGTTCATGAATCATCTCTAACAGTTCTTTTTTTTGTTCTTCCGTTCCATTGAACTGAACTGTAGATTTTTTAGAAAGCATTCTCTTTTACCTCCCTTAATTATTGTCAAATTTTGTCGTTTTCACCAGAAAACTCATTTCATTTTTTCATTCTAGCATACAAATTTCCAAAAATCTATAGCTTTTTCTCATGTAATTTAGTTAATTTTCCAACAGCTTCGTTTGTTATTTCACTATCATATTGTTAAAATATTTTCAATTTTAAAAACCATTTTTTGTGTATTTTGTACAATTTCATGGTTGAATTCATCTTTTTGCAATGCTATACTAAAATAAATCTATCCATTCGGGAGGTATTTATGACAATCGAAAGAATAAAAACTTTGTTAGATGCGGATGTTCTTTATGGCAATAATTGTCTGGACAGTGAAGTACATTATGCTTTCTCATCCGATATGATGAGTGATGTCCTTGCCTACGCCGATGAACACTCCGCCTTAATTACTGGTCTGTGTAATCCACAGGTCGTACGGACCGCCGAGATGCTTGACATTGTCTGTATTATATTTGTAAGAAATAAAATCCCAGACTCCAACATTCTGACTCTGGCAGAAGAAAAAGGGATTGTCATACTCTGCACACGCCACGACATGTTCACATCATGTGGCATACTATACAGCAATGGATTACTTGGAGGTGTATAGCTTCATGTGTGAAAAACTTGTATTTAATTACGTCATCTCTGGGGATGACTTTACACGTGCCGGGGAAGCCAGCAGTGATGTGAAAAACAAACTAAAAGTGATGGGGATTGACAATAATGTAATACGCAAGGTCGCAATTGCTATGTATGAAGGCGAGATTAACATGGTCATTCATGCCAATGGCGGCACGATCAAGGTCGAGATCGCCCCAGATAATATTCGCATGATCCTTGCAGATGTCGGCCCAGGGATTGCAGATATCGATAAAGCAATGGAACAGGGATATTCCACTGCACCAGAAGAGGTTCGCGCTCTTGGCTTCGGTGCTGGAATGGGACTCCCCAACATGAAGAAATACTCAGATTACATGAACATTGACTCAACAATAGGAGTGGGCACTACAGTCACCATGGATGTGCATTTTTAAACTGTAGGGAGGGAAACTTTTGAACAAATTCATTAATTCTGTACAACTGGATAAAAAAGCCTGCACAGGGTGTATCAATTGCATTAAGTACTGTCCTACCCAAGCCATACGCGTACAGAATGGGAAGGCAAAGATCAACCCGAAATTTTGCGTAGATTGCGGCCGTTGCCTCAGGTATTGTCCACATCACGCAAAAGTGGCAATCTATGATTCCGTTGACGAAATCAAAAAATACAAATATACGGTTGCTCTACCAGCACCTTCACTCTACTCACAATTTAATAACCTTAAGAACATTGATATTGTGCTGAATGCCCTGCTTTCCATGGGCTTTGATGATGTTTTTGAGGTCAGCGCTGCCGCCGAACTTGTCTCTGAAGCTTCTCACGCATATATTCAGGAACATATTGATGAAGCACCTTTCATCAGCACCGCATGCCCTACCATTGTAAGAATCATTCGTGTGAAATTCCCAACGCTGATTCCAAGACTTCTCCCATTAAAGCCACCCGTAGAGGTCGCTGCAGAGATTGCACGAAAAAGAGCTATAGAAAAAACAGGTCTGAACTCGGAAGATATCGGCATTTTCTTTATCTCTCCATGCCCATCAAAAGTAACTTATGTAAAATCGCCTTTGGGTATTGAGAAAAGCGAAATCGATAAAGTCCTTGCAATAAAAGAAGTGTATCCTATTTTACTGGAGCACATGACACACGATGAATCTAGGTTAAAGCCCCTGTCTGAGTCTGGGCGGATCGGAATCGGCTGGAGCAACGCAGGTGGCGAATCCAGTGGATTGCTTACCGACAATTATCTGGCCTGCGATGGTATCATGAGTGCTTTAAGAGTATTAAGTGATCTGGAAGACGAAAAATTCCACGATCTTAAATTTGTAGAATTAAATGCATGTAACGGTGGATGCGTGGGCGGTTCTCTGACCGTTGAAAATCCCTACATCGCTACTGCAAAATCCAAGAAGTTACATAGGAATCTCCCAGTTTCAAGATCCCATATCAAGGATTTTGATGAACTTGATTACCACTGGTCTACCTACGTTGAATATGAACCTGTATTCCGCTTGGGCAAGTCTTTCCGCGAAAGTTTTGAAATGATGGGATTAATCGAAGAATTGACAGAGCAGCTCCCCGGTCTTGACTGTGGCTCCTGCGGTGCACCGACATGCCGCGCACTGGCAGAAGATATCGTACGGGGAAATGCAACGAAAAATGACTGTATCTATTCTTTCCACGAATATATCGGCACTTTATCAAAAGACATCTCTTCTATGATGTCTTCTCTGGAGAAAAGCGCTGATAAAGATGAAGATACCATGCGTATGCTAAAGGATTATATACTAAAACTGACATCCGAAATCGAGAAAAAGGAGCAATGATTATGAAAACTATTCAGTCACTGATCGACTCAGGAATCTTCACACTTAGTACAGTTGGAGATTCTTCCAGAACAATATCCAAAATATTTTGCTGTGATCTTCTGAGCATTGCCATGAGTAAGGCACCTGCTGAAAGTGCATGGGTCACTGTCATGGGAAATAAAAATACAATTGCTGTTGCTTCTCTGACCGACGTTTCCTGTATTATACTGGCAGAAGGAATTACTTTTTCCGAAGAAGACCTTTCCTGTGCTGAAAAAGAGGGGATTACCGTCTTTTCAACTGATCTTCCCATCTTTGATGCCGCACTAAAATTGCAGGAGTTATTACTATGATGCCCCTGTACTACGATCTGCACTTGCATTCTTGTCTGTCTCCCTGTGGTGATGATGACATGACACCCGCCAATCTTGTAGGCATGGCTTCTGTCAAGGGACTCGACGTAATCGCATTGACAGATCATAATTCATGCAAAAATTGTCCTGCTGCAATGAAACATGGGGAAGAATATGGCGTAATCGTGATCCCCGGAATGGAACTTACTACTGCCGAAGAGGTTCATGTTGTCTGCCTGTTTCCGGATCTGGAAAGTGCAATGTCCTTTGACGCATATATCTACGAACATATTCTTCCAATTAAAAACCGAGAAAATATATTCGGGAAACAACAGATCATGAATGAATTCGATCAAGTCATCGGACAAGTTGACCGGCTTCTGATCAGCGCTACTGACATATCTTTTGATCATGTATTCTCATTGGTAGAATCCTATCATGGAATTGCATATCCCGCTCACATTGATAAATCTACAACGAGCTTGCTGTCAAATCTCGGCTTTGTTCCTCCAGACAGCACATTTTCCTGTGCAGAAATTAACAATTTTGACCATCTCCATCGCATACAAAAAGAGCATCCCTACTTTTTAAATTGTAACATGATCAGTAGTTCCGATGCTCATTATCTTATAGATATCAATGAACCTTATTATCAGATTCATTCAGAATCCCGCAAGATTCCTCATATATTGAATAGTCTTATTCACCGGAATAATTAATTCCGGTGAATCTTATCCTTTGACCTTGTTCACAGATCTGCGTAATCTCCCCATCTTGTATCAGGTAAGCTTCCCCGTATATTGTCGTATTGTCGTCCTCACACAACACATAACTTCCATCTACCAGTGCATAAAATCTATTTCCCATACTGTCAGGACAGGTAATATCTTCTATTATCCGCTTTCCATCCAGCATATGTTCTCTAACTTCCTGATAATGAGGCAAAATCATCAGTTCTGTTAACCCCAGTCCTTCCATATATCTCTGATACTCTGGATCTTCTGATTCTCCTTCCAACTCCGGCTGTGCATATACGATTCTGGCACAATTCATACTTCCGGCACTGATTCCCATAACAATTCCCGAAAATCCACAGAGTAATTCTTTTAACCCCAATTCTCTAAAGAATGCATTTTGTGTTGGAACATGACCGCCTCCTAAGATCAATATATCACTCTCCTGGATCAGCCACTGGATATCCTGTGCATTCCTGCTGTCACACACCGCAATATCTGCAAGGGACAGCCCTGCATATTCAAATGCCATTCCAAAAGTATCGCACATCTCATCATTCATCTCATAATTTTCAGGGTCTGCACTGATAATCAGACACTGCGAATTCTCGTTCCATCCATCAGACAGATTCTTTACAAATTCATTTTCCTCATTCCATTGACACGGAATATCTATCCCTTCCTGTTCACACGGACAACAGGGACTGCTTGTCAAAAATACTCTCATAATAATCTTCTCCGCTTATTATCTAATAAATACCATCTTATGTTCATCAGAATATTCTTCTGTAAAATGATAATCAAGCCTGTCAAAAGTACTCATATCTTCTACACATTCTATCTGATGTTCCGCCATAAAACGCACCATCTCACCTCTTGCCATCTTGGCATACGTTCCTTTTTCCTTCACCTTGCCGCCAATCAGTTCCCCAAACACAATTTCAATCATAGAAACATTTTCCGGCAAATAACGACTTATGCATTTGCTGTATTCTTTGGAAGCCAGATTTATAACCACATCCGTTCCTTCACAGACTTTTCTGGCAATCTTATCTCCCCAGAATTCATATAGATTGTACGGTTCTTTCTGAAATCTTGCCTGCATCTCCAGGCGATATGGAACCACTCCATCTAATGGATTTAAGACACCATAAAATCCCGACAAAATTCTCAAATGTTCTTCCAGATAATCCCATGAAGTCTGATCCAGTACGGCAGGTGCCATATATTGATATTGAATTCCCTCGTATGCAAGAATTGCCGGAGTCAGGTATGTATCCAGTTTCATATTCTGAAAACGTTCATAATTCAAAGAAGCAATCTTATCATTGCAATTCCAAAGTTCTTTCGCTTCCTGATAAGATAAACTCTGTATCACATTTCGCAGATACTCTGTCTCTTCCATGAAGCACGGTATTCGGCTTACTGCTATAGAATCATTGTCTATTACCATTTTTTTTGCCGGTGATATTATAATCTTCATAGTATCCTCCTCTGCTTTCCATGATTATTATACATATTTTTCTCTCAAAAGTCATTTTATTTCATCCATTATCCCAATGTCACAGCTTCGTGCATACATTCATACTCCTTCGCAAGAAAAAGTTCCGTCACGAAATCTGCCAGATCTTTCTTAAGATAATCATACATTTCTTTATTATCTTCGTATTTTTCGCACATCAGTTGTTTTAATAGTTTTTTAAGCAATTTTTTTGTTGCTTCCTTTCCCATCTTATCAACTTTTTCCTGAAGTTTATAATAATCCTCTTCTGTTGCCGGTAATCCCATTGGTTTCTGTATCATCATGCATCCAAGTACATGGCGAAGCACTATTCTGCAAATATTATAAAACTGATTCTGATATTCTCCATCGTAATCATTCAGAATCTGAACAATATATTCCATCGGAAGTTTTTCCAAAAATTTCTGCTCCAGGCAGATGCATTCTATATAGCGTTCTATCGCTTCTATTCCTTGATAGGCATGGAATTGGCTAAGTGTCGGATAATCCATAGTAATCAACGTTTCCTGCGGTGCAAATCTCACATCATAATAGCGGAAGAAGCCTGGAATTGCCTTCTTTACCGTCTCTCCATAATTCTTGTTCCCATAATCACAAAATCGAACAATCATCAGATTATATTGTTCCTTGGCATCTTTTACCTTTTGAAGGATTTTCTGAACACCCGTTTCATACGCATCACTGGCCAACATCTTTTTTCGCTTTGAATCCGTGCTTGGATACATCTTTGAAGGATTCGGCTCAGCACCTGCTTCCTGCTCCTGTGCCATCCGAATGCAGAATTGAACTGCTTCCATTAATTTTCCTGCCGTTTCATAGGTGACAGAAGTACTTTCATAAGATGTATATCGTCCTGCAAGCTTTGTTACGATAGGAAGAAGTTCTTCCAGTCCATACCCTTCTTCCTCATATTCCTTTTGCATCTCATATCATCTCCCTTCTTGTTCTTCTGTCGCTTAATAAAGATCCCTAAGAGCCTGCAGATACAACTCTCGATCCCATCTGGGCACAACATCAAACCTTACATATTCTCCTCTTCCATCTGTCCTGTGATGTTCCCGGTATCCTGCACGTATCGCCCGCGCAAAAACTTCCAGGCAGGTGCTTTCCAGATATTCCAGGTCACCGTAACAGACTGTCTCATACTGTTCTTTCATAAAATGCAACAATTCATCATCCGAAATCTCATCTTGCATCTCATTCTTATACAGCATAAAGATGTCGTGTAGCCTTGCAATTGTATCCACATAATTTTCCTGAGAAATATACTGTGAATCGCAGAATTCATAGATAATCTTCGGAAGAATCCCCTCGCCAAACTCAATTCTTCTCTGCCGCCTTGAATTACCAGTCCGTTCCCGAACCAGAAGTTTTGCTTCTTCCTTCGAAAGAACCAGTCCAAACTTCTGCGCATACTCATTTGTATGAACGATAGCAGTTAATTGATTCTGATCCGACAACATCTCTAACAGATTATTTTTTTCCACCTGACAAACGCCCCTTTCATGGTAAGTTCCATGATTATACACCCGCGGTTGGATACTTACCAGACTTGAAATTTTGGCGATTTTGTGGTAATATAAAGGCACAAAATAAAAAAGGATGAAGGTTTTTTAGAATTCTTCATCCTTTTTTCCATTTTACAGCATATACAACAATGCATTACAGATACATGCCGCGATATTGCTTCCGCCTTTTCTTCCTTTTGCTATGATGTATGGTGTATGTTCCAGTGTTAATATCATCTCCTTAGACTGCACCACATTGACAAAACCTACCGGAACACCAATCACAAGTTCCGGTCGGATCTTTCCTTCCCGGATCAGTTCATACAGCCGAATCAGAGCAGTCGGTGCATTTCCAATTGCAAAGATCAGTTTCTCATTTAATTCGCAGGCTTTTTCCATACTGGCGACTGCGCGGGTCGTTCCATTTTGTTTTGCTCTTTCTGCCACATCATCGTCGGACATAAAGCAATAGACCTTACCACCATACCTTCCCAGTTCCTTTTTATTGATACCTGAGCGACCCATCTGTGTATCTGTCACAATAGATGCGCCATTTCGAATTGCCTCCAAAGCCTGTTCTGTTACGTCTTCTGAAAAGATAAGATTCTTTGCATAATCAAAATCTGCACTGGTATGAATACATCGCTTGATAATCGGAGCCTCTTTTTCCGGCAAAACGATTCCTTCCTTTTGTAATTCTTCTGTTATAATCTCAAAACTTCGCTTCTCTATCTCAGTAGGAAGCACATTTTCAATCTCCATCTTCATCGATCCGTTATCCCTCTGTCCATAATCTCATAGATTTTCTTCATATCCAGATGCTGTCGAAGGCTATCTGCCAGCAGATCATACTGAGTTTCCTTAAATGCTTTCATATCTACACCTTCCATTTCATCTGGATCTATGCCCTTGTGTTTTGCGATTGCACGTATCATTGTCGTAGTTACTTCTTCCTTATCAAAAATGCCATGGACATAAGTTCCGTAGACATTTCCCTTAGATAATCCATCCTCACTACTTTTTTCCTGAACATAGTCTTTTATTCTGCTCATCGGCATATCCTTGCCTCTGGTCTCTCCCATATGAATCTCATACCCTTCAAATGCAATGCCAGACAGTTCCTTAAGGATTCCTCCGATATGTTGAAATGTACCATTTACTCTCGTTCTGGTCTTCTGACGAACAAATGTTGTCTCCATTGGTAGTAATCCCATTCCATCGATTCTTCCACCGGCTTCCACACTTTCTGGATCACTCAGGCTTTCACCAAGCATCTGATAACCGCCACAGATCCCCCATACGATTGTTCCCTTAGCTGCCCCTTTTTTCACTTCCGTCTCCAGCCCATTCTGCCGCATCCAAAGCAGATCTTCCATCGTATTCTTCGTTCCAGGCAAAATGATCATATCGGGATGTTTTAACTCTCTGCAATCTCTTACATATCTCAAAGATACACCTTTGATATTCTCCAACGCAATAAAATCCGTAAAATTAGAGATTCTTGGTGTCCGAATGACTGCAATATCAATGAGTTCTGCTTCTTTTCGCCCCTGAAAACGCTCTGTCAGGCTGTCTTCATCTTCAATCTCAACAGAAAGATATGGAGTAACTCCTACCACGGGAATACCGCCACGCTCTTCCAACATCTGAATTCCAGGATCCAATATTGTCTTATCTCCACGAAATTTATTAATGATCAGACCTTTGACCATATTCTTTTCTTCTTCCTCCAGGAGCATTAATGTTCCCAAAAGCTGAGCGAATACTCCTCCTCTGTCAATATCTCCAACCAGAAGTACCGGGGACTTCGCCATCTTCGCCATCCCCATATTAACAATATCATCTTGCTTTAGATTAATCTCTGCGGGGCTTCCCGCCCCTTCGATCACAATGATATCGTAAGTCTCTTCCAACTTATGGAAAGCCCTCATAATCTCAGGAACTAATTGCTTTTTATAGGCAAAGTACTCCCGGGCACACATATTCTGTAAGACTTCTCCGTTAACGATTACCTGCGATCCCGTATCATTGGTCGGTTTTAACAGGATTGGATTCATCTCTACCTGAGGAGCAATTCCTGCCGCTTCCGCCTGAACCACCTGAGCACGTCCCATCTCCAGGCCATTTTCCGTAATAAAAGAATTCAATGCCATATTCTGGGATTTAAAAGGTGCCACTTTATATCCATCCTGCCGGAAGATTCGACATAAACCCGCGCAGATCAGACTCTTTCCTGCATTTGACATTGTTCCCTGTATCATAATTGTCTTAGCCATGCAATCATCCTCTCATTCTCCTCTTTTGTACGGACGGCAATACGATAGTAACCTTCCGATAATCCCCGGTAATTCTTGCAGTCACGAATCAGGAATCCTGCGTTCAACGCTTGAGCATAAAGCCCCGGTTTTCCTGAGAAAAATATATAGTTTGCTTTGGAACCATATACGGAATATCCCAACATCTTCATTTCTTGAATCATTGCATCTCTTTCCACAGAAATATATTCTCTTGTATCCTGTATATACTGTGCACAATCATCAAGCGCAGCCACTCCTCCCAGCTGTGCCAGAATTGAGACATTCCAAGGCTGAAGTACTTCTGCCATCCTTCCAAGTAATTCCTGATTGCAGCTGATTCCATAACCAAGCCTGAGCCCAGGCATACAAAAAAGCTTCGTAAATGCTTTGACAATCAGAAGCTTAGAATAATTCTGCCTCTTTGAACACATCTCAAAGAATTCCGGATGATCCAAAAAGTCAATAAAACATTCATCCAAAACCACCCAGACATCACATTCCTGACATCGCTTCAGAATCTTTTCCAATAATTCCTGCTGAATCGGCTGTCCGGTCGGATTGTTGGGATTGCACACAAAAAACATATCCATCTGTGGAGTTATCTGATCAAGGATCTCTTCTGTAACCTGGAATTCCTGAGACTTTTGAAGTTCATAATATTGAATCTCGGTTCCTACCGCCTTCAATGCCTTTTCATATTCCGCAAAAGTTGGCGCCAACAAAAGAGCCTTCCTTGGCATCACTGCAAGTACCGCTGCATAGAATAATTCTGCCGCTCCATTTCCACAGACAATTTCTTCTTCCTGTACATGCTCGAACTTTGCGATCGCTTTACTCAATGCACTGCATTGAATGTCTGGATAATGCACAATCTGATCTGCCTGCTCACGAATCGTTTTCAATACTTGTATCGGAGGACCTAACGGATTACTGTTCACTGAAAAATCCAGGACATTTTGATTACGATAGATATCGCCTCCATGAATCTGTTCTCTCATTTATTTCTCCTGTCTAATTATTTTCTATATCATCCATAGAATGCCAATTTTAATAACACTGAAAATCACCAGTGCAGATATCGCTGTTGCATACAGCAGCGTATGTGCCTTTCTGATATCCTGAATCAAAATTGCGCGAATTGGATCTCCAATCGTTGGTTTCTCATATAATTTTCCAAAATACCATGCATTTCCTGCCAGCTGTATATCCAAAGCTCCCGCCATGACAGACTCTGTCTGCGCAGCATTCGGACTTTTATGGTTATATCTGTCTCTTCGATAAATATGGACTGCATTTTTCCAATCCATCCGTGTCAACACAGATGATAATATCATACACCATGCTGATAGTCGGGCCGGAATATAATTCACTATATCATCCAATTTTGCTGCTGCCGTTCCAAAATAAAGATATTTTTCATTCTTATATCCCACCATGGAATCCATGGTATTCACTGCCTTATAAGCAAATCCCAGCACTGCGCCACCAATCATCAGATAGAAAAGCGGTGCGATGACTCCGTCAGATGTGTTTTCTGCAACGGTTTCCACTGCCGCTTTTGTCACGCCTTCTTGTGTAAGATTCTCTGTATCTCTTCCAACGATCATGGATACTGCCTTTCTTGCCTCTTCAATCCCTTCCCGTTCCAATGCCTGATAGACCTTATCGCTTTCAGTTTTCAAGGACTTTGTAGCAAGTATCTGATAGCACATGAAACTTTCCACTGCCATTCCAAACTGCCATGCATATCCATAAGCAGCCCACAAGATCAGTGCAGGAACCGCCGCACTGATACCGACTACTATTAGCACCAGAACACCCCCACCAATACGCTCTCCTCGTTTAGACTCTGGGAAACAATTTCTGATAATTCGTTCCGCTGTCGTAATCAGATGCCCGATCAGCCGGACCGGATGATACAGCCACCTGGGATCTCCTAAGATCAGATCCAGCAAAAAACCGATCCATACTGATATTGTCATCTGTAATAAAAAGCTCATAACCTTCTCCATTTCCTACCTGATAATCATAATAACTTCCGGCAGGATACGCATATTTTTCCATAATACTCATAATCGTCCCGCCATGTACTACAAATGCTGCCCTTTCAATCCTATCTCTGCGACATTCCTCTAATGCTGCCTCAAATCCCAGAATACTTCTCCTTGAAAATTCTTGCCGACTCTCTCCGCCGGGGAATGGCAAGGTTCCGTTACTGTCAATCCACTTCTGATAATCCTCGCATTCTGCCAACTCCCGATAATTCTTATTTTCAAAAAGTCCAAAATCGCACTCTGCAAGTTCATGAATTACCGTAACTTTTCGCCCTGGATAGACAATGTCCGCCGTCTGCCTGCATCGCTTCAGCGGACTGGTATATATTCTCTGGACATCCGGATAAGATCTCTGTCTCAGAAGCTCGATTCCTTCCGTACATAAAGGTTCATCCGTTTTACCGATATATCGCTTCATTCGATTGCCCTCTGTCATCGAATGACGCAATAAAAAGATTCTCATCCTTTAATCACCTTCCCAATCCCGCAAGACACACGGTGTACAATTTCTGCCTCTTTAGCAAGTCTGGTACAGATCCTGCCCGTCTGCTCACGATATACCCTCTCAAATGGATCTGCCGGAACAATTCCGTAACCAATCTCATCACTGATCACAATCATTTCTGGATTTCGCTTTAAAATCTGCTCTGCAAAATCCTCCGGCAATATATCGTTACGCATCATCCTCTCGATATAAACATGAAAATGATGGATTCCCTGACATTCATACACATCTTCTTCTCCACAGCTTCGTCCATCTATCCATGATATCCTCGGATATATCTTCTTTGCATAATCGAGCTTACCCTGATAAGCCCCTCCGATAATTAAGATCATACAGCCAACCCTTTCACAATCACGTCCACAATGACAACCGACACTGCCATCAGAAGTTCACACATCTGCAGAAAATATCCCGCCAGATCTCCCGTAATTCCACCAAATTTTGACATAGACATCCGATAATAATACCAAAACACCAGCCCGGCAGTCACAATTGCCACAATTCCTAAGATCTTCCCGGTCAATACCATACTGCTGCAGATAATTGCCACATAGATAAGTAATACTCTCTTAGATGCTTTTTTTACAGCATTCTGAGAGAATGTTGCCGCCATTCCTTCCTTTCTTGCCTGCGGAAATGTAATCACTGACAATCCGCTTAATGATCTGGATAGCAGAAAACTCCATGCAATTACGGTGACACTTCTAATCGTAAGGGAGGAATAAATTCCCAGATAAGCTAACAGATAAACCGCACAAGAGATGATGGCAAACGCTCCTGCATGAGAATCCTTCAGAATCTCAAGTCTCTTCTCCCTTGGCTGATAGGAACTGACAGCATCCTGCGTATCCAGAAATCCGTCCATATGAATTCCTCCAGTAATCGCAATCGGCACCAACAATAATAGAATGGTCCAAAAAAGATCCGAGAATAGGACACCTTGTGAAGCAGCCACTCCTTTCAAGACAAATAGTCCATATGTTATAGCTCCTATCACGCCTCCAACCAACGGGAAAAAGCACATAGCATACGATATATTTTCTTCTGTCCATTCACTCTTTGGCATAGGGATTCTGCTATACATCGAAAATGCAATTTTAAAACTATTCCATATTCTGCTCATCCTTAATTAACACTGGGATACCATACACCACTTCCGTCACTCGATCTGCCAGACTGGCAATTCTCTGATTCACCATTCCCATCATCTGCCGATACTGTTCTGTCTCAGGACTGTAACCATTGATATCCGAATTCACTTCATTGGTCACAATCGTAAGACACAACGTATGCTCTGATAAGTGAATCAATCCGTCCAGAATCTCTTCCAGTGTCTCCTTCCTTCCCTTTATCGTTCCATCCTCACGGTAGAATTCATTTGCCACAAGATTCGATACACATTCCAATAATATTCCTTCATTATCAGGAATTGGCATATTCTTTAGATCCGTGTACCGTTCCAGTGTGGTAAATCCCTTTCCGGCGCGAAGCCTGTGGTGGCGTTCTATCTTTTTCACCGTCTCTTCTCCATAAGGCTTCATTGTTGCAATATAAAGAAGGGACTGGTCCTTTCCTGTCTGCTGTCTATGCCCGATCAACCAATCCTCTGCATAAGCAGACTTACCACTTCCACTTCCGCCTGTAATCATATGTATCATTATCGATCACCAAGTTCTTCATAATCTTCTATATTATTTTCTGAAAATGTACTCATTTTGTGATAAACTTCTAAAGCCATCTCGAGAACCGGCAAAAAAGCAACCGCCCCCGTCCCTTCTCCAAGACACATATGACAATCCAGAGATGCACTTAAATTCAACTCTTCCAGGATCACATGCATTCCAGGTTCTTTTGATACATGAGAGGCAATCATATATTCCCTGGCATCAGGACATATTCTCGCTGCAATTAAGGCTGCCACAGCAGATATGAATCCATCCATCACCACCGGAAGATGGCAATAAGCTCCTCCCAGATATATGCCGGCAAGACCTGCCAGATCAAAACCTCCCACTTTACTTAATACATCCAGAGCATCTTGGGGATCCGGCTGATGGAGCGATATAGCCTTTTCAATTGTCTGAATCTTCCGATTCAGACCCTCACTGGTAAGTCCAGCACCTCTTCCAGTCATAAATTCTACCGGACGATTCAAAAGGACCGATGCTACAGCACTGCTGGTTGTCGTATTTCCAATTCCCATCTCACCAGTAGCCAGAATCTGATAACCTTCTTCTTTTTTCTCTATAGCAATCTGTATTCCAGTCATAACAGACTGAATGGCTTCTTCTCTGGTCATAGCCGGTTCCCGCGCCATATTTTTCGTTCCATACGCCACCTTATAATCGGGTACTCTGGTGTCTACCGCCATCCCAATATCAATAGGAAACAAGTCTACTCCGGCTTTTTTGCACATAATCGCTGCACTAGTGTTGCAATCCAGAAAATTTTCTGCAACAATCGCTGTTACTTCCTGACCGCTCTGTGTCACACCTTCTGCTACAACTCCATTATCTGCACACATGGCAATCAATGCTTTCTTATCAATTTTTACATCCGCAGTTCTGGTAATTCCGGCAATTCGAATGATATTTTCTTCCAGTTTCCCAAGACTGTGCAGTGGTTTCGCAATAGAATTCCACTGTTTTGATGATCGTTCCATTGCCCTTCTGTCAATAGGTTCGATTGCTTTGATGATCTGCTCTAATGTCATTTTCTTTCCTCTTTTCTGCTGCATTGATCCAAAAATGCTTCTACAACCTTTAAGTTGCCGCAATAATGTATGTGCGGATATCCCGCCAATATGGTCTCTGTACTTACCATACACTTCCAGGAGCGTTCCGACAACGGCTTTTTCGCCACAAATTCCTGCCCACACTGTGTGGAATCATAGTAATGAAATTCATGTGCCGGTAATGCATCTATTTTTTTTCCGAAGGCAGTTCCCTGAGACAATGTTACATATCCAAAGCGTTTTAATGATGATGTATAGAAGCTTTTACCTCTTAACGCCCCTACCATTTCATAACTCTTTCCATCTTCAGCGGTAATACTTTCCTGCAGATACATAAAACCTCCACATTCCGCCATGCATGGCAATCCCTCTTCAAGAGCCTGACGAATTTCAAGGCGAATACTTTGATTCTGGCACAAGTCCTTTGCACATAATTCCGGATACCCTCCATAGAAGAGAAGTCCATCCAGTCTGTCAGGAAGATGCCTGTCCCTTACCGGTGAAAAGGGCATCAATTTTACTCCCCGGTCTTCCAGAATATCCAGATTATCCTGATACATAAAGCAGAATGCCTCATCTTTCGCCAGACCGATGCGCAATCCATCATAACGTTTTTTTAAATATGAAGTCGATGTGTCCGGCAAGTCTGGCGCTGTCCGTGCCAATTTCACCAATCCATCCAGATCCAACGTCTGCTCCAATGTCTCTCCCAGATTCTTAAGTTTCAACTGAAGGGATTCTATTTCCTGCGGCATCTTAAGCCCAAGATATCTACTTTCCAACACGCAGTCTTCAATAACAGGAACGTAACCATATACTTTTACACTCGTCTCACGTTCAATCGTTTCTTTCATTCGCCCATACATCATTGGTGACAGACGATTCAAGATCACACCCGCAATCCGGCTGTCCGTCCGATATTGAAGAAACCCCTGAATCAGCGGAACAATAGAAACACTGATACCTTTACAATCCAGAATCAATACTGCCGGTGTCTCTGTCGTATCTGCCACATCATAAGCACTTGATTCCACAGATGTACCCGCAAGGCCATCATAATACCCCATAACACCTTCTATTACGGCTATATCGCATTTTGAGCCATTCTTATATAGAAGATGCCTGACTCCCTCTCTTCCACATAAAAATGTATCCAGATTATAACTATCAAGTCCAATAACTTCCCGATGAAACATCGGATCAATATAATCCGGTCCACATTTAAATGCAGCGACCCGAAATTCTCGGTTCTTTAACGCCTGTAATATTCCGCAGGTAATCATGGTCTTTCCGGTCCCACTTCTTGGTGCAGTTAACAGTATTCTCGGTATCCGACTCATTCTCTTCCATCCTCATTACACGTAAAGCTAATCACAGAGACTGGATTCTGTCCCATCATCATATGATAGCTTCCCACACTTTTTGACTTTGCCACTGATATCTGGACAATCTCTTCCTCTGTAACCTTCACCTCATCACAACACTTAACAGCTTCTGCCAAAGTTTCCAATGCAATAGCGTTAATCACTACTCGAACTTTTGGATTCTTCTGCGCCACAGTCTGTATAATTTCTTTCATATGTCCCTTACTTCCGCCAATAAACACACAATCCGGTGCCGGAAGTTCTTCTAATACATCTGGTGCTTCTCCTGCAATTACTGTAAGATTGTCGACTTTCATCTTTCTCTGATTCTGAAGTATCAAGGCAACTGCTTCTTCATTTCTCTCTATCGCATAGACATGTCCCTGATCTGCCTGAATTGCTGCTTCCACAGAAACAGAACCGGTACCTGCTCCAACATCATACACAATAGAATCTCTCTTTAGATGCAGTTTTGAGAGGCTGACACTACGAACTTCCTCTTTTGTCATAGGTACATCTCCACGCACAAATTCTCGATCCGGCAATCCATGAGTCGTCACCTGCGTTCCTCCCTTTGGATTTTCAATATAAACTACCGCAAGATCTCCGACGTTATAATCTACCAGAGATTCTGCCGTTCCCGACTCAATCTTCTCAGCTTCATACGCCAGATCGCTCCCAATGCAAACATTCAGATTGCCATACCCATATTCCATCATTTCTCGACATATGCTTCGGACTCCATCTGCATTTCCCGAAAGAGCAATCGTCTTCTTATGATTACGGATAACAGAGATTAAATTAGTTTTCCTTCCATGAACGCTGGTCAGTGCTGCATCATCCCAGGAAATGCCCAACCTGGCACAGAAATAGGCTACCGAAGAAATTCCAGGAACCACTTCCGCTTCAATATCCGGCTCCTGTTGTAATAACTGAAGCAGCTTCTTGGCACCACTATAGAACCCTACATCACCGGATAATGCGACTACAACATTCTCATACTCTGGATGTTCTTTAATATAAGCAAGTATCTCTTCCGGCTTGTAAGCCGCATAGGATGGCTGCTCTGCCTTTGCAGAAGACTCCAGCATACGCTTTGCTCCAATCAGTAACTGCGCTTTCTGACAGATTTTTTTTCCTTGCACCGTAAAGGTATCTTCCGGCCCCATTCCGATTCCTACGATAGAAACTTTCCACTTATCTTGTAAATTTAATTCTTTCTTTAAAAACCCACACATTTCTCTATATGCAAGTCCCGTCTCCTGAAAAGGCCGTCCGATTACAACCAGTCCAACGCCCGCAAGTCTGGCAGCCTGGCATTTTTCTCTGTATCCTCCCACATTGCCAGATTCCTTCGTCACCAGATACGCAATCTCAAATTCCCGCAGCATTGCCAGATTCATCTCAACCGAAAACGGCCCTTGCATGCAGATCAGATGTCTTCCAGTAAACCCAAGATCTTCGCACTTGGCAGCTACATTCTGCAGAGAGAGCACTCGCGCATAGACTCGCTCCTGATAATCTGTTAGTCTGGTATACTCCTCCAACTCTTTACTTCCAGTTGTTACGAGAATATTTCCTTCCGTCTGTTCCAGAAATCGAATGGCTTCCTCCATATTCTCTACACAGACACAATCCTGCATCTGACTGGATTCTCTGACCAGGCGCAGATAATCTGCATTGCACTGTTCGCAGGCAGTTCTCAGATTCTCCGTCACTTCTTTGGCATAGGGATGTGTCGCATCAACCACATAGCGTGGCCGATATTTTCGAATAAATTGTTGCATTTCTTCACAATCCATCCGATTGTGAGATACGGTAATATTCGTATCTTCTGGAAGAAGGCTCTCTCCATATGAAGTTGCAACACAGACATGTACCTGTACCTGCCTTTTCACCAAATATTCCGCCAGTTTCCTGCCTTCTGTAGTTCCTCCGAAGATTAATATCTTAATCTCTTTCATAACGATATCCCCTTGGCGTAACCATTTTTCCGTCTATTACTTTTGTATCACAATTTCCGATAAATACTGTAGAGAACATATCTACTGCTGTTTTCTGTAATTCCTTCAAGGATAGTATCTGCATCGCTTCACCTTCTCTTGCGATATTTTTTACAACACCACATACGGTATCTTCCGATTTATATCGGAGCATCAGATCACATGCCTTATCCAGATAATCTGCCCGCTTCTTACTGGATGGGTTATACAGGCAGATCACAAAATCTGCTTGCGCTGCCGCAAGAAGTCTCTTTTCGATCTTCTTCCATGGAGTCAGAAGATCACTGAGACTGATCAGACAACAATCATGGCTCATAGGCGCTCCTAAGACTGCCGCACCGCCTATAGCCGCTGTCACTCCCGGAATAATCTCTAATTCAATATCCGGATATTTTTCTCCAATCTCATACATCAACCCGGCCATGCCATAGATTCCGGCATCCCCACTGCATACCATTGCTGTCGTCCGCCCTTTTGCAGCTTCTTCAAAAGCCATCTCACAGCGACGAACCTCCTGTCTCATTGGGGTAGTCAAAAACTCTTTTTCACCGAAATATTCTCGAAGAAGATCAACATACACCGTATACCCTACGATTACATCGCATTTCTTTAACGCTTCCGCTGCTTTGATCGTCATCTGTTCATATGATCCCGGTCCGATTCCTATCACATATATCTTATTCAAAACTTATCCTCCATTCTTTTACGGCAAGTGCAACGGTGACCCCATTACCCGCTTGTTTTTTTACAATAAGCTGTCCAGATTCACTGGCACACAAAGCACTGCGTTCACACACATTATCAACACCAGTCACCCGTTCTACGAATCCAGACGACGTGAAATCGCCTTTTACCTCTTGTAATTCTTTCGAACTATATACCTGAAATTGTAATCGGTGTGCCAAACAGTATTCAAGAATTCCTGGTTCATTTGCCTTTATATCAATACTCGCAGCCTGCCAGATACTTTCCGGCCAGATATGATTCTGCCGCAGAACATTGGTGACGGCCAGTTCAATCTGTTCTGCTTCTGTATGCTTCCTACATCCGATTCCTGCGACAACAACTTTTGGAATCAGATACAATGTCTGGCTCCATGCAGGATTTCGATAAATTCCTACCGATATATCCGGTTCATTTTTTCCCTGGTCTTCTATCGGATTCCAGAGGACAAGTCCCCGTGGAAGCTTTCCTTCCACATTCTTCTCATTACCCTGAAAATCAATCAAAACCGGCGTCTCCTTCAATATATCTGCTGAGATTCTTTTTGCTCTTTTCATATCCTGTATCTGAAGTCCGTTTTTTACTGCAAAAACATCCACTGCCCATTTTTGGTTAATATCAGTCGCTGTCGTGATCACCGGCAGTGCCTGTACCTTTTCACAGACTAACAGAGCCAGCTCATTAGCCCCACCTATATGCCCAGATAATAGAGGAATACAATGGATTCCCATTTCATCAATGACCAAAACAGCCGGATCCTTCTGCTTTGATCTTACATATGGCGCTATAGCACGTACTGCAATGCCTGTAGCTCCAATGAAGATCAGCGCATCCTGACTTTCAAACTGTTGTCTGGTCCAGTCTGACAGAGTAAGATCTGTCGCTTCTGGTATGCCCATACATTTGACATCTACGGTTACCCGATACTCTTCCGCTCTCAGTCCGGCCGCCACTTTGTCTGCCAGGATTTTGCCTTTTTGTGTAAAACATATGAGTGCTACATTCATTTACTCTGTTCCTTCCCGATATTCCGTAGTAAATGTAGGATCATATAACTTTGATCGCTGATAATGATTATGGCTGACAACATCTCCAACAATAATCAATGCTGTCTTTCTAATTCCATGAGACTTTGCCGTCTCTTCCAATGTCTCTATCGTACAGATATGTGTCTCTTCCTCAGGCCAGGTCGCCTTATATACAATTGCAGCCGGTGTATCCGGTTCATAACCTCCACAGATCAGTTGTTCTGTCAGTTTCGCCAGTAGTCCTGTACTTAAGAACAGTACCATGGTCGCCCTGTGCTTTGCAAATGAAGCAATACTCTCTCTCTCCGGCACAGGTGTCCTTCCTTCTGTTCTTGTAATGACCACACTCTGCGATACATCCGGCAAAGTATATTCCAGATTCAATGCTGCCGCAGCACCACAAAAAGAGCTTACCCCCGGGCAAGAATCATATAGAATGTTCTTCTCATCCAGAATATCCATCTGCTCTCGAATCGCACCATAGAGACATGGATCTCCCGTATGCAGCCGGACAGTCATCTGACTCTTTTTTTCTGCCTGTATCATTACCTCTATCACTTCCTCCAGCGTCATGAATGCGCTATTGTAGATCTTACATCCTTCTTTCGCATATTTTAAAAGTCCCGGATTCACTAAGGACCCTGCATAGATAATTACGTCAGCATCTTCGATCATCTTCTGCCCCCTGACTGTAATCAGATCTTCTGCCCCAGGTCCAGCTCCAACAAAATGTATCATAACGCCTCTCCTTCTTTCACAAATAACAATGTATAATACCCTGCATCTTCAGGAATCTGTTCTGTTCCATAATAGATATGCTCCGTCTTCATTCCACAGTTTTCTACCATGACAACAGATGCATCCATATCTTTTAGCTGTTCTTTTACATGCGGAAGTTTCTTTCCTGCCTTCATAAGAATCTTTGTTCCTTCTAACTGCAGAGCCTCTTCAATCTGATATGAAGCCGGAATAATGTGAATCTGTTCCGCTTTCTCAGCAATTCCTATATTCAGTCTCGCCGCTGCTGCACAGAATGATGGAACTCCGCTGACCATCTCTACCTCATATCCCTTTTTTTGAATCTCTTTATGCAGATAAATATAAGTAGAATACACTGCAGGATCTCCTAATGTTAAAAATGCCACTTTCTTTCCTTTATCCAGGCAACGACTCAAAACTTTCGCACCTTCCTCATGATTCTTTTGTAAAGTCTGCTCATCTTTTGTCATAGGCATATAAATCCCCAACAGCTCTTTTTGTTCAATCTCTGGATACGCTTCCCTGACAATCTGATAAGCAACCGTTTCCATCGGATTCCTGCCCGGAACCGCAATCACATCACATTCTCGAATAACTCGCAATGCTTTTACTGTTAAAAGCTCCGGATCTCCGGGGCCTACGCCAACTCCATATAAGATTCCTGCCATCTTCATTCTCCTTGTGTCTTTATTACTATATGATGCTAGGTCATACGCTTTTGACCCTAACTTTATATTTTTCTATCAGATGTTCTGCCTGGCTGGTCTTTCCAAGAATACCATATATATTGGAAAATGTGATCGCACCAATCTGAAGCTCACCTGCTGCCCGGTAATTCAAATACTGCTCCATTCGCTCCATTATCTGCCCCATAATCCTTTCTCGCTCAGAAACTGTGCATCTGTCCAATGCATCATCTGTTGTCATACAATCCAGGAATTCACAGGTCTTTTCCCTCGAAACTCCTGCTTTTAACGCTGCCGCTGCAAGAATCTCCATCCGACAGTCCGCCCATCTTGAATGGGTATTCATAATCCCTCCGGCAACTTTAATGAGTTTTCCGATATGCCCTACCAGCAGAATACCTTTACTTCCCTGATCAATTGCCATATCTATAGTCTGTCCAATATAATTACTGCATTTAACCACTTCCTGCTCTTCAATCCCATAGGCTTGTCTCAGAAAATCCAGGCCATAATTCCCCGGTGCCGCAATCAGATATTCTTTTCCTGCCGCTATTTTCACTCTTATATCCAGGCAAATAGTATCCAACAATGCCTGCTCACTCATCGGTTCTACCAATCCGCTGGTTCCCAGAATCGACAGACCACCCTCAATTCCCAGTCTCGGATTAAAAGTCTTTGCTGCAAGACGTTTTCCTTCCGGTATGGATATCTCAACATATATGCCCCCAAGATAACCAACCTCCTCACAGGCATCCTCCACTTCTTGCAAGATCATCTTACGCGGAACGCGATTGATCGCCGCATTCCCAACTGGTTGATCCAGACCTGGTTTCGTAACTCTCCCGATTCCCTGACCTCCATCAAGAATGTACTGTCCTGTATTTGTTTTTTCCACTTTACTGTACACCATGATTCCGTTCGTGATATCAGGATCATCTCCACTATCTTTTTGGACTGCACAAGATATGCTCTGTATCTCCTTTTGATTCTCATCCCGGTATTCTATCCTGATATCATGAATCTTCAACTGAAGTTTCTTTCCCTTGGGAAGTTCCACTTCTACCTGATCTATCTGCTCTTTTGCAAATAGCATCTTCAGCGCGGCTTTCGTCGCCGCCTGTGCGCACGTTCCCGTAGTATAACCCCAGGCAAGTTTTTTCTGTGCCATTCTTTCTCTCCTGTCACATCTTTTTCTACATTCATGAATATATCTTTTTCATATGAAAGAAAAAGGAGGTGACGCCTTGCGACAATCCCTCCATACAATCAGAACTTTTCCATTCTTATGTATCATCCTGCCCTCACCGTAAGACTTTACTCTGATTACTGGCAGGTATCCTGACTTAAAACTAAAACCTAATCCCCGCCCTTCCCGTTGTCATTCTCACAACAGTGGTCCGCAGGTTTCGTCATTTCTTACAGTAGAGTGAGCTGCTGCGGATTCGCACCGCATTCCCTTTTCATCCACAAAGTGAAACCAGTCTCAATATCTATATTCTATCGGTTTATGTCAGGCATGTCAAATTCTTTTCTGCTTCCTGTTTCTATTCCCTTTTTATTCATATAAAAAACTTATATATTCATAGATTTCAGCAAAATTTATGATACATTTCCCTTCAAAAATCCTCACTGGAACTTTGTCATCAAATCCATAGATTACTGGAAATTCATCATGTTCAAAGTCATATACTAATACTTTTTTCTGTACCGGATCTACAATCCAGTATTCTCTGACTCCTGCACTGGCATATTTTTCACACTTTATAATCATATCTTTCTTTCTTCCTGATTCAGAGAGAATTTCCACAATGAAATCCGGTGCCCCATAAGTACAATGCTTAATTAATTTCCTCCGATCACACACTACAAACACGTCTGGCTGAACCATCGTCTTATCATCACAGTCGAGCTGAACATCTGCCGGCGCAACAAACGGAATACACTGCCCACCTTCTTTTTTTATATAATCTTTGATTGGCTGCCATATCTCTGTACATAATAATTGATGCAAATTCGACGGTGCCGCCATATCATAGATGACTCCATTCATTAACTCCACACGTCTTTCTTTCGGCAATGCATAATAATCTTGCACAGTATATTCCCCCGGTCTTTTCACCGAATAATCCCTTACAGATTCAGCCATCTTGTTATCTTCTTTTTTCAGCACTTTCTCTAAAGCCAACAATGTATCATATCGTGGTGAGGCAGTTACACCCGCAAAAATTTTCTGCACTGTGCCAAGAGGAACACCCGATAGTTCTGAAATCATTTCGTTCGTATAACCTAAGAGTTTCTTTCTCTCTTTCATTTCCTGTACTGTCATTTTGGTTCCTCTCTTTCATTTGTTTTCATAATTATATCTTTTATCACTCCATATGTCAATCATATTATTTCCATTTAATTTCCATATTTTTACCGTATCTCGCTCTCTCGTGCCTGAATCTCGCCACAGGCAATCATTTCTCCAGAAGCACCAGATGGCTGTGTATGAAAATCATCCGGCAACGCATGGATAATTACCGTTTTTCCAATGACATCCTCAGGATAAAACCGATCTGTATATACACACATCCACGCAATCCCATTATTACTTAGCAGAGGCGGCAAATCCCCTGCATGCTCAGGATGCTGTGATTTTACTGACTGGTAATGCCCATCAACATTTGCAAAGGGCTCCTGATCTGCTCCAGAACAGCTGCCACCTTCATGAATATGAAATCCATGAAACTGTTGACTGCTTTTTCCATTGATATCTGTAATCCCATAAATAGATGCAACCAGCACCGTTCCTCCAAACGTATCATAAAAATCCACTCTACCTCTGAGATGTGGATACTTTGCACTTCCTGCTATCTTCGCAGAAGCAGTTGGATGATTCTCCATAATCTTCATCTTACCATCACACTCCTTGTGGCATTCTATGCAAATACCTTCAGGAATATGTAAAAAGGATGGGGCGGGGAAAAAATTCATTTTCCCCGTCCCATCCTTTCATGCGTTAACAGATCAACATAGCATCTCCAAACGAAAAAAAGCGATATTTTTCTCTGACAGCCTCTTCATATGCCGACAGCACATGTTCTCTTCCAGCCAAAGCCGACACCAGCATGATGAGTGTAGACTCTGGAAGATGAAAATTCGTAATCAGACAATCCAAAACCTTAAATTTATATCCTGGATAAATGAAGATTTCTGTCCATCCACTGCATGCTTTCAAATGTCCCGTCTCATCTGCGGCAGACTCAATAGTCCTGCAGCTGGTTGTCCCTACACAGATAACTCTGTTTCCGGAATCTTTTGCCATATTAATCTTGGCCGCTGCATCTTCATCAATCTGAAAAAATTCGGAATGCATATGGTGTTCCGTAATCTCATCTACTTTAACCGGTCGAAATGTTCCAAGGCCTACGTGAAGTGTTACTCTGGCTATATCAATTCCCTTTTCTTCAATGGCTTTCAGAAGTTCCGGTGTGAAATGGAGTCCTGCCGTTGGTGCAGCCGCAGACCCTGTATGAGTAGCGTATACTGTCTGGTAACGGTTTTTATCCTCCAGTTGATGAGTAATGTACGGCGGAAGAGGCATCTGTCCCAACTGATCTAAGATTTCCTCAAAGATTCCATCATAGGTAAATTGTATCAAACGATTCCCTTCTTCTACCACATCAATGACTTCACCAATTAAAAGCCCCTCTCCAAAGCTGATCTTCGTTCCTATTTTTGCCTTTTTCCCCGGCTTTACCAGAGTCTCCCAGACATTATTTTCTTTTCTTTTTAATAATAATATTTCTATCTTGGCATCAGTTCCTACTTTTGAACCAATTAATCTAGCCGGAATTACTTTCGTATCATTAATAACCAGACAATCTCCCTCATGTAGATAATCAATAATTTCTTTAAATACATGGTGGGAAACAGCTCCAGACTCCTTGTCAAGTACAAGAAGTCTGGAGCTGGAACGATCCTCCAATGGATCCTGAGCAATTAATTCTTCCGGCAATTCATAATAAAAATCTTGACGTTTCATAATATGAATCCCTTCTTTATATATTATTGTGCATGTCCCTGATGAATCTGCTCATCCACGGACTTCTGAACCGATGGATCCTGAGGCGGCATTGCCCCTGGACCTTGCGGCGGCATCGGCGCCGGACCTTGTGGTGGCATTGGTGCCGGACCTTGCGGTGGCATTGGTGCCGGACCTTGTGGCGGCACTTGCCACCCCTGCGGGACTTGATATACTGGATATACTTTTACTTTCTTAGCATAGATAACTCTCGTGTCACAAAGCATATCATGCAATCCTCGTTTTTCACGGTCGACGCCTGCCATAATATATCCAATCCCGACAGACAAACCACACAGGAACCTCCCGACCGTCTCCCGGTAAATCACATCGATCAGATTCAGTTTCTGGCTCCCATCTTCGTTGACAACCCTCAGATTCATTGCTTTTTTTCCAAGAGTCGTCCCGGTATAATAGGTAAACAGAACGAAATACGTCACTTGAAGCACATAAAGAATAATATCTTTCCAAGTATAATGGAACAATATATTTCTTCCAGAAAGTGCACCGCCAGCTACTACCGATAATAGGATTCTCACGAGCAAAAGTCCCACAAACACTACCGAACGGTCAATACAATAAGCTGCTGCTCGTACCCAAAAACCGGCGAACTCCATTGAAGGTCTATTGTAATTGTTCTGCATAGTACATCGGCACCCCGCTTTCCATATCTGCTGCGGTCTCTGTCAATATCTGAGCTTCTGATTTTGGAACCAAGTCTTTGACTTCTGCCAACAGTGAAGACAGTGTATTTTTTGAACTTTCCAATTCATAGAATTCATCAACATTTAATTCTTCACTCATTGCTTCCTTCATATCAGCGTAAAGACTGATCTCATCAATCAACCCATTTTCCAGTGCTTGATTTGCCGTATAGGTACGTCCGTCTGCAAGCTGTTTCACTTCCTCCTCGGACATACCACGTCCATCTGCTACTATCCCAACAAATTTTGAATAATATTCATCCACTTGACTCTGATAAATTGCTATCTGCTCATCAGTCATCTTGGAACTATCCTTATTGGCACCGCTGGTAATACTTACATAGCGAATTCCTAATTTTTCATATAACCCACTCATATCATACCCTGCCATGATCACGCCAATAGAGCCTGTTGTTGTATTTGGATTTGCATATATCTTATCTGCTGACATAGACACCATATATCCGCCAGAAGCTGCATAATGTGCCATATAATCCCAGACAGGACGTCCGGTGGTCTCCTTGTATTCTTTTAACTTCAGATAGAGCTCTTCTGATTCATATACGGTACCACCAGGTGAATCCACATACAGCAAGATGCCCTGATTATTCGAATCATCCATCAAATTATCAATATACTCCAACGTTGTTGTGTGTTGATAACCTGAAGATGTCTCAAAATAATTGCTCTCTGTCTGTTCTTGAATCGTTCCTTCTACTCTGACGATTGCAATATAGTTTTTCCCAGGCGGTTGGAAATCGTAGCCTCCCGTCAAAAGATGCTCAGCACTTTCTTCCAGCATTCTCTGTGAAAATGAATCTGTCAACGCATTTGTCAATACACTGGCCACTCCTATCGCAACAAACAGGATAGCTGCTATAATCAGACCACCAATCTGCTTTTTCTTCATGCTTTTACTCTCCATATTTTATTTACGAAGCTCGATTCCCATGCCTTCCAACGCTTTCAGAATTCTATCCATGGACTCTGAAACTTCTGAATCTTCGAGTGTCTTATCTTTCGCACGGAACACGATAGAATATGCTACTGATTTGTATCCTTCCTTAATCTGTGCTCCTTCATAAAGATCGAACAGTGCATAGCTTTCCAGATATACTCCGCCCTTTTTCTCAATGACTTCTTCAACCTGGCCTACCAGGATGTCTTTCGGCATAACCATACTGATATCACGTGTCACAGCAGGGAATCTCGCAATTCCTGTGTACTTTCTGTCAAATGATGCTCTCTCAACGATTTCAGGCATATCAATCACTGCAACGTATGCTCTTGTACCGATACCATATGCATCTGCAACATCTGGATGCAATTCTCCCAGATAACCAACAACCTTGCCATCATAAATAATATTTGCCTGACGACCCGGATGAAGATATGGTTTTCCTGCATTTGGATCATATGTTTCTTTCTTATGCAGACCAACCTTTTCAAAGAACTCTTCAACTACACCTTTCATACTGAAGAAATCTCCATCTCCATACATTCCAAGTGTAAACTGCATTCTTTCTTCCGGAAGTTCTGTGAGCGGAAGAGCCTTCGGGATGTATACATTACCTAATTCATACAGTCTGACATTCTTATTTCTTCTATTATAATTAGTTGCCAATGATGTCAGCATTCCATTCAAAGAAGTCGTACGCATGATACTATAGTCTTCTCCAAGAGGATTCATAATCTCAACCGTCTGACGAAGCGGTGAGTCTGCAGGTATCATTAATTTATCAAATACCTTTGGACTTTCAAATGAATAAGTCATTCCCTGGCTAAATCCACAGAACTCAGCAATATCACGAGCAACTTCTTCTACACGCAGCTTGAATGACAATTTACCAGTTGTAGCTTCACCTTTCGGAAGTGTAGTTGGAATATTGTCATATCCGTAGAATCTTGCCACTTCTTCTGCCAAGTCAGCCATGCGGAATAAGTCATGACGGAAAGTAGGCGCAATTACTTCGTTTGTCTCTTCATCATATTCAAGATCTATCTTTTTGAAGTATCCAATCATCTCTTCCTTTGAAATGTTGGTTCCAAGCAGACTATTGATTTCATCCTGATCAAAAGGAACTCTTACCGGCTCTTTTTTCTTACCATAGACATCAACCATTCCACCTACCACTTCACCAGCTCCTAATTCTTCTACCAGCTGGCATGCACGGTCGATAGCAGCCTGTGCATTATTTGGATCAAGACCTTTTTCAAACTTACCAGAAGCATCGGTACGAAGTCCGATCTTCTTACTAGATTTACGGATATTTGTTCCATCGAAACAAGCAGCTTCAAAAAGCATTGTCTGTACATCATCTGTAATCATGGAATTCTCTCCACCCATGATACCTGCAATACCGATGGATTTCTGTCCATCGCAGATCATCAGTACAGATTCGTCCATCTCTCTTTCCTGCCCATCCAGAGTTGTAAACTTTTCTCCTTTTGCAGCTTTGCGCACAATAATCTCACGGTCAGCGATTGTATCCAGATCATAGGCATGCATCGGCTGTCCATATTCTTCCATGACATAGTTTGTGATATCAACCAGATTATTGATTGGACGAATGCCTACAGAAGCCAGACGTCTCTGCATCCACTTTGGAGACGGTCCGATCTTAATATTCTTCACAACTCTTGCACAATATCTCGGGCAGAGATCACTGTCTTTTACAGTTACTTTGATATAGTCGTTAACATCCTCAGCATTTCCAGTCTTAGTTACTACCGGAGGTTGAAATTCCTTTCCGAAAGTAGCGGCAGCTTCTCTTGCAATACCTACAACACTAAAGCAATCTACACGATTAGAAGTAATCTCATACTCAAATACCACATCATTCAGTCCCAATGCTTCAATTGCGCTGGCTCCTACCTCTGTATCCTCTGGGAAGATATAGATTCCTTCTTCCGGTGCCTCTGGATACATGTCACGATTAGAGCCAAGTTCTTCAATAGAGCACATCATGCCGCAGCTCTCTACTCCACGAAGCTTACCCTTCTTAATCTTTATTCCACCTGCGACACGACTTCCCGGCTCATGTCCTCCAGCAACACGTCCCCCGTCCAGTACGACAGGAACCTTGTCCCCTTCATTCACATTATGTGCACCTGTGACAATCTGAACAGACTCACTTCCTACATTCACCTGACAGATAATCAGCTTATCTGCGTCCGGGTGCTTCTCAATCTTGTCAATCTGTCCAATCACAATCTTGTCCAGATCCGCGTCCAGCACCTCATATCCTTCCACCTTCGTTCCAGACAACGTCATTGCGTCTGTATATTCCTGAGCAGTAACATCCAAGTCAGGAACATATGCTTTTATCCATGATAATGATGTATTCATTTTTTCTCCTTTCTGGGGACGTAGTATTCTTTCACTTTACTACGTCCCTTTTTGCATTTTATGGTGTACCCAAATGCATTTTGCCCTGTACCTTTTTAGAATTGTTTTAAAAATCTAATGTCGTTTTCGTATAATAATCTCATGTCATCGATTTCGTATTTAAGCAATGCGATACGTTCCAAGCCTACACCAAATGCAAAGCCGGTGTATTCGTTTGGATCGATTCCGCACATTTCCAATACGTGTGGATGTACCATTCCGCAGCCAAGGATTTCAATCCAGCCAGATCCTTTACAGAAACGGCATCCTTTTCCTCCGCATTTGAAGCATGTCACATCTACTTCAGCACTTGGCTCAGTGAACGGGAAATGATGTGGACGGAATTTGGTCTTTGTCTCTGGTCCAAATAATTCTTTGGCAAATACTTCCAGTGTTCCTTTCAGATCAGAGAAGGAGATGTTTTTGTCGATGACAAGTCCCTCGATCTGATGGAAAGATGGTGAATGTGTTGCATCTACTTCGTCAGAACGGAATACACGTCCTGGCGCGATCATACGAATCGGAAGTTTGCCCTGTTCCATTACACGCGCCTGTACTGGTGATGTCTGGGTACGCAGTACGATATCTTTATTAATATAGAAAGTATCTTGTTCATCTTTTGCCGGATGTCCATCCGGGATATTTAATTTTGCAAAATTATACAGATCGTATTCTACTTCCGGTCCTTCCACTACTTCATATCCCATGCCAACGAAGATTCTTTCAACTTCTTCCAATGCAATTGTATTCGGATGACGATGTCCAACCATGTTTTTCTTCGATGGGAGTGTAACATCAATAACTTCCTGTTTCATCTTCTCCTCACGGATAGCCCTCTCCATCTTTACTTTGCTCTCTTCCAGAACAGATTCGATAGCCGCTCTTGTCTCATTGACAAGCTGTCCCACCTTCGGTCTGTCCTCTGGCGCAACATCCTTCATTCCCTTTAATACTGCGGTAAGTTCTCCCTTCTTACCCAGGAATCTTACACGCACATCATTCAATTTTTCTGGCATATCGGCAGCTTCAATTGCCTTCAATGCTTCTTCTTTGATGTTCTGTAATTTTTCTTTCATCACTTTTCTTCCTTTCTGATTTACCAACTCTTTCGAGCATAAAAAAAACTCATCCCAAAAGGGACGAGTTATCACCCGTGGTACCACCCTGATTCCCGCACCATCAATATACGGGCACTTCATTACTGCGTAACGTGCATCTACGTCATTTTCTACTATGATTTCAAAAATGCAGCTCACGTGGGAAATTCAAGCATCATCTGAACCCAAAGGGACTTCCAGCCAATGATCCCCTCTCTCTATCGGAAAATGATTCTCTACTGACACGGTCATTGCTTTTACCTATTAATACTTAATTATTGTATCATAAGAAACTATAATGTCAAGAAATTATTTCTCATTTCTCTCAAATATCTTCCCGTCCAATAACACATTCAACTCACCGCCCAGCAGAATGCAATACATACAAAAATACATCCATAACATAATCAGCACAATCGTCGTAAGACTACCATACATACTGGAAAATCCCTTAAACACATCCAGATATACAGAAAAAATCCAGGAAATTATCATCCATCCTACCGCAGAGAACATTGCACCAGGAAGCTGATAACGGAACTTGTCCCTTCTGTTTGGCAGGAATTTATAAATCATCAGTGAAAATGCAACCAAAACAATTGGCGTAATGATGATTCGTGTCTCTAACAGTTTCTCAGCCACTCCAAGCATAATTGGTATATGCTCCGCTATAAATAGATTCAGGGTATTACCAAATACAGATAACACAAGCAAAAATATAATAACAATAATGAACATAACCGTATAAATGGTTGCCCGAATACGCAAAAATACATAATTACGGGTCTCATTACATTTATACACACAATTCAACCCCGATGTCATAGCCAATACACCTTTTCCTGCTGACCATAAGGCAACTACTATAGTAATCGGGATGACTCCGGTGGACTGATTATACACCTGATTCACAATAGAAGTGATCAAAGAATCAACCGACGACGGGAACACCTGAATAACAGCAGTCATAACATCCGCTTTCGTTACCGGCGTATACTGCACCATCGTAAGCAACAGTAATATAATCGGAATCATGCACAGCATAAAAAAATAGGATGTCTGTGCTGCATATGCTCCCACATGATCTGCCGAAACTCCAGCAGTAATATTTGTAATATTTTGATAGATTTGTTTTATTTTCTTCATGGCAATCTCCAATATATTTGTTCTATATTTTACCCGATTTTTGCATATTTGTCTATCAAAACATATCTCCTTTGCTGCGTTCTGAGCATCTATTCAACTGTAATCCCTTGAAAAAAAAGCGTCAGTATATCTATATAATTCTTCCCTTTTTTAGCCATCTCATTCGCACCGTTCTGGCTCATTCCTATTCCATGTCCGTACCCGCCACCTTTGATGAAAAATATATCCCCCTCTCTTTGAATTGTAAAGAACGCACTTGGGAGCAAGGATGAACTTGCTACATTTGTTCCATCTTGTTTCCGAATCTCATATCCACTGCCTCCCAATGCTCTTCTTATCTTATTCTCAGTCTCCACTGTCAGTTGACCTTTCTCTCCAACCGCACAGATTTGAAGTGCGACACCTCCTGGTCCTTCTTTGGTTACCTCTAGACTTTGCAGAGCTCCGATATCTTTTCCGGTATTAATCCCAATAAGATTCGACAAAGTCTCTACCGGTATGTCCGCCTCCCAACGATACCACGGAAGCCCTTGCTCATAATCACCTTCTGAGTCTTTTACTTCTACCGACTGAAGATAGGCATTCTGTTCATTACATTCTGTTCCCCAGGCTTCCAGATTTGTTGTCTTCCCACAAGAAGTGGAATAATAATACGTTGTGACTATCTGACCCTGATATCGAACCACCTGCCCTTTTGTCTCCTCTACCGCCTGGTTTGTCGTATTCTGAGGCAAAGAATTCCCATACACCTGATAATCCGTACTATCATTGACATGAGCCTCATATTCTGGATACGCATAATCCTGCATTTGCTGATATGCATAACTCCGAGCGCACACAGCCTGTGCTTTCAATGCTTCTAATTCATATGAAGCAGGCATCTCACTGGGTACTACTTTACATAAATACGTCTCTACAGGCAGTTCATTAATAACTATCACACCTTCTGCCGTTGTCCGAAGCTCTAATATTCCAGCATAAGACGGCGTTCCACACCCTCTTTCTATACTCTGTAATGTAATCTCTCCTCCATCTCTGGCATAGATTCGGACATTTCCGCTCTGAAACCTCGGATCATCCGGGGCGAATATAACCGACTGCATTCCTTCCGTTTCTTCTGTCTCTTCACCATGTGTAATTACCAGTCCGTTAACAGCTGATATCTCCACTGTCGGATGGGCAACTTCGGCATACCCGTCGGTCATAATCAAGACCCGAATATTCGGATTACTTATTTCCATCTGAGCTTCTGGATTCTTCTGCAGTTCTTTTTCTTTCCTATATTCTTTTTTCTCAAAATTTTGAAATGAAGAAAACAATCCTCCCACGACAAACAGGCTGATTACAAGCATCAACAAATACCGGAGATATCTATACTTTCTATATCTATTATTTCTATATCTATTATTTTTTTTCAATCTGTACGTATCCTCTTGTCCAATACTTTTTTCTCAATGTATGCTTTTTTCTCTTTAAATATAA
The DNA here is from genome assembly GCF_039832125.1 of Dorea chungnamensis. Taxonomy (NCBI): domain Bacteria; kingdom Bacillati; phylum Bacillota; class Clostridia; order Lachnospirales; family Lachnospiraceae; genus Dorea; species Dorea chungnamensis. Next base: position 77,505 of record NZ_JBDOHT010000013.1, read on the forward strand.
CCAAAAAGACAGCCGCATACACGACTGTCTTCTATCTTTTGTATGGCCCCAAAATGCCGGTTTCTGTATTTTGACTCCTAGCCACAGCTAGGTGGGTGTCCGCATCCGCTTTTTTGTCTTCCCCTGCACAATTCGGAGGCCTGACATATTACGGAGATATAAGAGTCCCGTTTAAAGTTTTGTAGGTTCAAAATTACAGAAGTTATCGAACATCCCAGGTTTCTACTGAGGATATTATACCCCATTTATATAGATTTTACAACCTATAAAACTGTTTTTTATAACTGTGGACCTGCAGAAACTAATGCTTTACCTGCTTCATTTCCTTCATATTTTGCAAAGTTCTTTACGAATCTCTCAGCAAGATCCTTAGCCTTAGCTTCCCATTCAGCTACTTCTGCGTAAGTATCACGAGGATCAAGAATTGCAGAATCTACACCTGGAAGTTCTGTTGGAACTTCGAAATTAAAGTATGGGATCTTCTTAGTAGGAGCATTCAGGATATCTCCATTTAAGATTGCATCAATGATACCACGGGTATCTTTAATAGAGATACGCTTTCCAGTTCCATTCCATCCAGTATTAACAAGATATGCTTTTGCACCGCTCTTTTCCATTCTCTTAACCAGTTCTTCTGCATATTTTGTTGGATGCAGTTCCAGGAATGCCTGTCCAAAACATGCGGAAAACGTTGGTGTAGGCTCTGTGATTCCACGCTCTGTACCAGCAAGTTTTGCTGTAAATCCAGATAAGAAATAGTACTGTGTCTGCTCTGGTGTCAGTACAGATACCGGAGGAAGTACTCCAAATGCATCTGCAGACAGGAAGATTACATTCTGTGCAGCTGGTGCAGCAGATACAGGACGAACAATCTTCTCAATATGATTGATCGGATAAGATACACGTGTATTCTCAGTTACACTCTTATCAGCAAAATCAATCTTTCCTTCTTCATCCAGTGTTACGTTCTCAAGAAGCGCATCCCTCTTGATTGCATTATAAATATCTGGTTCAGATTCTTTATCCAGATTGATAACTTTCGCATAGCATCCACCTTCGAAGTTAAATACACCATTATCATCCCATCCATGTTCGTCATCACCAATCAGAAGACGTTTTGGATCTGTTGACAAAGTTGTCTTACCTGTTCCAGATAATCCGAAGAAGATTGCTGTATTTTCACCATTCATATCTGTATTGGCAGAACAGTGCATGGAAGCAATTCCCTTCAATGGCAGATAGTAGTTCATCATAGAGAACATACCTTTTTTCATCTCTCCACCGTACCATGTATTGATAATTACCTGTTCACGGCTTGTGATATTGAATACAACTGCTGTCTCTGAATTCAGTCCTAACTCTTTATAATTTTCAACTTTTGCTTTAGAAGCATTATAAACAACAAAGTCTGGCTCAAAACTCTCAAGTTCCTCCGCTGTAGGCATAATAAACATGTTCTCAACAAAATGAGCCTGCCATGCAACTTCCATGATGAAACGGATTGCCATACGTGTATCCTTATTGGCTCCGCAAAAAGCATCTACCACATAAAGCTTCTTATCACAAAGTTCTTTCACTGCAATATCCTTTACAGCAGCCCATGTCTCTTCAGAAGCCGGATGGTTATCATTCTTGTACTCATCAGAAGTCCACCATACAGTATCTTTGGAATTTTCATCCATTACAATGAATTTATCTTTTGGAGAACGTCCGGTATATACACCTGTCATTACGTTTACTGCACCAAGTTCACTAACCTGACCCTTTTCAAAACCTTCCAATTCCGGCTTTGTCTCTTCCTCAAACAATAAATCATAAGAAGGATTGTGTACAATTTCTGTAGTTCCTGAAATGCCGTACTTACTTAAATCGATATTCGCCATCTTTGTTTTACCTCTTTTCTTTCCTTAATCATAACCGCCGTAACACTTTCTGCCTTTGCATATTTCTGCCTTTTACAGCGGCATTTGTCTTATTATTACATTTTTTTCACAAAAAGTCAATACTTTAACAATCCTTTCGCGAAAGTTAATATTTTTTATTATTCATTTATTTTTCACCAACCGCATAATCACGTCTATGTTTTTACAAAAAATGCAAGATTGTATTTTTAATCTTGCATTTTGTCAATATTATAATTTATGAAACTTATCTATTATTCATATAAATATTTTATATAACCGAAATCCAGCTCCAACCATTCAGTTGATTCCAAAATATTTTTGGTTGTATTTACGTAATTTCAGCATAAAGACAACAAGCATCACACATAGAACTGCCGTCATAATTACATACAGTATGCCAACACTGCTGATATAGGAATCGTACAGATCTACACACCCATCTAACAACAGGATAATTCCCAACGCAAGAAGTGGCTTCCCGACATCTCTGCAATATCCCTCCAGGTCTTTGCAGCTTTTTTCATTTACACCCTTCGGAAGCAAGATTGTCTTCACAATCTCTTTTTTCACTTTTAACATATAATATCCATAAAGGCAGTAGATTCCAGCCCCCAGAGCAATTGCCCCAAAGAAACCATCTAACAGCATCTGTCCTCACTCCTTACACTTGCAATATACCTTTTACAGTTTCCTTCATCTTATCTGCATCACATTCCAAAGTATGAAGTATATTGGCATCCAGAATATCTTTGATTGCCTGTGGCATCTCTACACCAGATGTCTCTTCCAACACTTTCAGAAGTTCGAATTCATCTGCATCTGCATATTTTTCATCAATTGCCGTCATAACACTCTTAACGAACTTATATGGACTCGCCGTTGATGCAATCACACATTTCTTTGCATCACCGGTCTTAATCCTATACTGTTCACAGACATGCGCAGCAACAGCTGTATGCGTATCAATTACATATCCTGTCTTTTCGTAATTCTCACGGATACTTTCGGCAGTCTCTGATTCATCTGAATATCCAGATGCAAAATCAGATAATTTTGCCTTCATATTCTCAGTGATTGTATAGCTTCCACTATTTTTTAATTCTTCCATTAATTCTCTGGTCTTCTCAGAATCTTCACCTGCTATCAGATAGATCAGACGCTCCAGATTACTGGAAATCAGAATGTCCATGGATGGTGAGGTCGTCAGCACAAACTCTCGATTCTTATCGTATGTACCTGTCTGGAAGAAATCAAACAGCACTTTGTTCTTATTAGATGCACAGATCAGTTTATCAATCGGCACTCCCATCTGCTTTGCATAGTAAGCAGCAAGAATATTTCCGAAATTGCCGGTCGGGACTACAACGTTGATCAATTCTCCCTCTGCAATCTCTTCATTTGCCAGTAATTTTGCATAAGCATTTACATAATATGCGACCTGCGGAACCAAACGTCCAATATTGATAGAATTAGCAGAAGAAAACTGGTATCCCTTTGCTGCAAGTTCCTGAGCCAGTTCTTTATCTTCGAACATTGCTTTCACACCACTTTGTGCATTATCAAAATTTCCATGGATCGCAACCACATCTACATTACTTCCTTTTTGCGTAACCATCTGAAGTTCCTGTACTTTGCTGACTCCGTTCTTCGGATAAAATACAATGATTCGGGTTCCTTCAACATCAGCAAATCCCGCCAAAGCAGCCTTACCCGTATCACCAGACGTAGCTGTAAGAATCACAATCTCATTTTCCACATGATTCTTTTTGGCCGAAGTAGTCAAAAGATGCGGCAATATAGACAATGCCATATCCTTGAACGCAATCGTTGCCCCATGGAACAATTCCAGATAATACGTATCATCTACCTTTACCAGCGGCGCGATCTCCTCAGTGTCAAACTTACTGTCATATGCTTTACGAATACAGTCCTTCAACTCCTCTTCTGTAAAGTCTGTTAAAAACTGCTTCATAACCGCATAAGCGGTCTCCTGATATGACATGTCTTTCAACTGCTCCATTGAAACATCGAGTGTCGGAAGTTTCTCCGGCACAAATAGACCACCGTCCGGAGCAAGACCTGTCAGAATCGCTTCAGAAGCTGTTACTTTCAAGTTCGAATTTCTTGTACTTTTGTAATGTAGATTCATCTTTTTCACCCTTCTATCATCCGCTATTTTTTACTATTTGTATATTTTACCAGGCCACCTGCAGCAATCAGCTTCTGCATAAATTCCGGGAAAGCCTGTCCCTGAAACTCTGTGCCTTTTGTACGGTTATAGATCTTTCCACTGTCAAAATCAACTTCCACTTCATCACCGGCATCGATTCCTCTTGCTGCCTCTGGGCATTCAATAATCGGTAATCCAATATTGATTGCATTTCTATAGAAGATTCTGGCAAATGTCTCTGCAATGACGCAGCTTACACCTGCCGTCTTGAGACACAGAGGTGCATGTTCTCTGGATGAACCACATCCAAAGTTTTTATTCGCAACAATCAGATCTCCCGGCTTCATCTTATTTACAAAATCTGGATCAATATCTACCATCGCATGGCTTGCCAGTTCCTGAGGATCATAGGAATTAAGATATCTTGCCGGAATAATAACATCCGTATCCACATTATCACCATACTTAAATACATGTCCTACTGCTTTCATTATCTGTCACCTACTTTCTCTGGATTCGCAATACATCCTGCAATCGCACTCGCTGCAGCCACTTCTGGAGACGCAAGATAGATCAGAGAATCTACATGTCCCATTCTGCCCACAAAGTTACGATTTGTTGTAGACACACACTTTTCACCTGCTGCCATAACACCCATATGACCTCCCATACATGGTCCACAGCTTGGTGTATTCACAGCACAGCCTGCATCCACAAAGATATCCAAAAGTCCCTCTGCGATACACTGTTTGTAGATCTTCTGTGTTGCCGGGATTACCATAACACGTACATCTGGATGAACTGTATGGCCTTTCAAAATTGCTGCTGCTTTTCTCATATCCTCCATACGCCCATTGGTACAAGAACCGATTACAACCTGATTGATCTTGATTGGCTCCATCGCCTCAACCTCATCAATTGTCTTAGCATTACCTGGAAGGTGTGGGAATGCAACGGTCGGACGTACCTCTGAAAGATCAATCTCAACCACTTCATCATACTCTGCATCCTCATCAGCAGTATATATCTTGTATTCCTTCTTGGAATGTTCTTTCATATAGGCTTCTGTCTGTTCATCTACCGGGAAGATTCCATTCTTGGCACCAGCTTCAATCGCCATATTCGCCATTGTAAAACGATCATCCATAGACAGATTAGCAATGCCATCTCCAACAAATTCCATAGATTTATAAAGTGCGCCATCTACCCCAATCTTACCGATAATATGGATAATGATATCTTTTCCACTGACATATGGTCCTGGCTTTCCCGTCAATACAAACTTCATTGCGCTCGGAACTTTAAACCACAACTCACCTGTTGCCATACCTGTTGCAATATCTGTGGTTCCCACACCAGTAGAAAATGCACCTAATGCGCCATATGTACAGGTGTGTGAATCTGCACCAATAATGCACTCACCACCCACAACAACACCAGCTTCTGGAAGGATTGCATGTTCCACGCCGGATTTTCCCTGTTCAAAATACCATGTTAATCCCTGTGCTCTTGCAAATTCTCTGATTGCCTTAGAGTTCTCTGCTGATTTAATGTCCTTATTCGGTGTAAAATGATCTGGTACCAGAACTACTTTATCCTTATCAAACACATTTTCTGCCATCTCCCGAAAAATCGGCAGTGCCATAGGTCCGGTGATATCATTTGCCATTACTACATCTAACTTCGCCTCTATCAATTGTCCTGCCACAACAGAATCGAGTCCTGCGTGAGCCGCCAATATCTTCTGCGTCATTGTCATTCCCATCACGACAACCTCCTATTCTTCTTCATTGACTTATCTTTTGAATACTACTTTCTCCATATTTTCCGTAGCCATGCGTTCATTTTAACACAAACAAATATAGTGGTGCAAGAAAGAATCAAGAATAGTACAAGAACCACTATATTTTCTTGATCACCAGTCTTAACGGATGCAATTTTTGCTGTCGTTTTGGATTTTGCTTCCACAAGTTTCTCAGGTTCCGTCTCTGGTTTCTCTATCTCCGGTGTTTCTTTTTCTGGTTCATCTGATTCTTTCGGTTTTTCTACCAGAATCTTCTCTTCATCTTTTTTCTCTTCCGCATTATCCGCGCAGACAACTACTTCATTATCTATTTCTTTTCCTATCACCGATTCATCCGTTATTGCCATCTGATACTCGGCTATATAGCGTTCTCCAAGTTCTACACACTGTAAGAACTCTCCTGCATGAATGGTAAATGAATTTCCGTTGACAGAGATCACTGCATCTTGTATCACATTACGGGAACCATCCAGAAGAACAATGGAATTTTTCTGAAGCTGTACTCCCTCAGTAAGAATTGTATCTGTAATCACCACATTTTTTGCCACCGCATTTTGAATCTGCTGTGTTACATCCATAGTATAAGTAACAATGTCTCCCAACTGATAAGTTTTCCCCGTTTTATCTGCATGTTTCTCAACCATAAGTTCCGGGCGCTCCATCCACTTCACTTGCAGAGATACTGCTGATGGTTCCACCGTGAGCAATTGTCCAGTTCCGATATCCTGGCTTCCGCCACCAGTTTTTACAACCAGCGTTCTCCACGCTTGATTCAAAGTCCCTTTTATCTGACCACTGTCCCAACTTGTTCCGTTACCATAAGCCACATCTGATGCCAGATAGAACTGCTCTTGCCCATGCACTGTCACCTGGCCCTGCAGACGACTTTGCTGGGTTACATTTACCAGAGTCACTCCTTCGGGCAAAGAAAGCACTAATGAATTCGATGTATCCCCTTCACATGTAACAACCTCTGTTCGCTGCACGCCCTCCTCAGCACTAAAAAATGCGGTTAAATTCTCCTGAGAAAGAGCAATATCTGTATCCGGTATATTTGGCCATCCCTGAATTGCGTTCGTATACTGAATTACTGCATTACTAATATCCGCATTCAATCCCTTGAACCCATCGCTATTTGGATCACACCCATCATAAATATAAGACAATATGCAGTGCGACAGACAATAGGCTCGGTCTGGTTGATCCCACCCTCCTGTCAATGTCGGTTTCATATACACATCATACCCAGGTCCTCCATACACATAATACATTGCTTTTGCCAAAAGCTGGTCCTTATCCAACTCATCGGAGGAATAAGTTCCGTTATTCGGCGAGAGTTTACCGGGTTCCAGACAATATGCCATATTTCCATCCACATAATAATAATGTGTCGAATATCCCATATATTGGACGGATGCTCCCGTTACCAAAGAGACCTCCTTAGCTTCTGCCGTCATCGTACTAGCGGCTCCCACAATACCTAATACACTAAGGAACAACAAAACTACAGAAAAAAAGATAGATTTTTTATTTGTTTTTTTCATTTAAACACTCCTTTTTACATAAACACACTGAATAATTGAAATGATACTTCTACCCTCCTTTCCTGTATGATAACTTCTCGGAATCTTCAGCCCTGATTTTATAAGGCTTTCCGACCCTTATCTCAAAAAATCACCCACTTTTTTGCAAAAAACGCTTGACAAATCGCTCAAAATTTGCGGCGAAGCCGATT
>NZ_JBDOHT010000014.1:0-74543 GCF_039832125.1 Dorea chungnamensis
CGAAACGTTATAAAACGCTATATATAAAAGTTAAAAATATAAAATAAAAAATGCTCGGAAGCCTTATTCTATAAAGCTTTCGAGCTATATCAGTTCATAACTAACTGCAAAAGTGTGGAACTCCCTTCTATGAATGAAAAATCAGCACAGGATGTCTATAACTTTTTTCACGAATATGATATAATAAAAAAATAATAATGCGTGGAGGAGAATAATATGGCTAGTAAAGTAGAATTAAAAAAGGTCGTAGAGAAGATGGACCTTAAGAATCTTACGCCAGACGTTGATGTTGAACATATTGCGATCGAGGTTCCGGATATTAATCGACCGGCTCTGCAACTTACAGGATATTTTGAACATTTTGACTCAGACCGTGTTCAATTGATTGGATATGTAGAGTATACTTTTTTGGAGAAGATGGAAGAGGAAAAACGCAAAGAGATTTATGAACAGTTTTTGTCTTATCAGCTTCCATGCGTCATCTTTTCGAGAAATCTGCAGCCTGAACCCATGTTTTTAGAGATGGCGAATCAATCACAGGTTCCGGTATTCGTAACAGAAAAGAAGACTTCTGAGTTTACTGCAGAGATTATTCGTTGGCTGAATGTGGAATTGGCTCCATGTATTTCCATTCACGGAGTGTTGGTAGATGTATATGGCGTTGGTGTCCTGATTATGGGAGAAAGTGGCATTGGCAAGAGTGAAGCAGCGCTTGAGTTGATTAAGCGCGGGCATCGTCTGGTCAGTGATGATGTGGTAGAGCTTCGCAAAGTCAGCGATGTGACTTTGGTCGGGTCAGCACCGGATATTACAAGACATTTTATTGAATTGCGTGGTATCGGTATTGTAGATGTTAAGACTTTATTTGGTGTACAGAGTGTAAGAGAGACTAAGAATATCGATCTTGTTATTACACTGGAGGATTGGAATAAAGAGAAACAATATGATCGTCTTGGCCTTGAGGAAGAGTACACAGAATTCCTTGGCAATAAGGTTTTATGTCATCAGATTCCAATTCGTCCGGGACGTAATCTTGCTATCATTGTTGAGACGGCCGCAATCAATCACAGACAGAAGAAGATGGGTTATAATGCGGCTCAGGAATTATATAAACGTGTACAAGAGAATTTAATAAAAAAATAGGAGGATATGGGAGATGAAATATTGTTTTGGAGTTGATATAGGGGGTACAACTGTAAAAATTGGACTTTTTAAAACAGATGGAGAACTCGTGGATAAATGGGAGATTAAGACTCGTACAGAGAATAAAGGAGAAGCAATTCTTCCGGACATAGCAGAATCTCTCAAGAAAAAGATGGAAGAAAAAGGAATTGAGGCTTCACAGATGAGTGGTATCGGAATAGGAGTACCGGCACCAGTGGATGATAATGGTGTTGTGCAGAATACAGCGAATCTCGGATGGGGCTATAAAGAAGTGAACCGTGAGATGGAAGAGTTGACCGGTCTTAAGGTTGCAGCAGGAAACGATGCGAACGTAGCTGCTCTTGGTGAGATGTGGCTGGGAGCTGGAAAAGGTCAGAAGAATATGATCATGGTTACACTGGGAACCGGTGTCGGCGGCGGAGTCATCGTCAATGGTCATCCGCTGGTAGGTGCTCATGGTGCAGGCGGAGAGATTGGTCATCTTTGTGTGAATTATGAGGAGACTGAACATTGTGGATGTGGAAAAACAGGTTGTCTGGAACAATATGCATCTGCTACAGGAATTGCAAGACTTGCGAAAAAACGTCTGGCAGCTGATGATGCAGCATCTTCTCTTAGAGATAAGAAAGAAATCAGCGCAAAGACAGTGTTCGATGCTCTGAAGGATGGAGATAAGGTCGCAGAAGAAATCGTAGAAGAGTTTGGCGTATACCTTGGACATGCAATGGCTAATCTTGCAGCAGTAGTAGATCCATCTGTAATCGTTATCGGTGGAGGTGTTTCTAAGGCTGGTGAGATTCTTCTTGACTATGTAGAGAAAAACTTCCAGGAAAAAGCATTCTTTGCTAATAAGAATACGGAGTTCGTTCTTGCAACACTCGGAAATGATGCAGGAATCTGTGGGGCAGCAAAGTTAATTCTTTAAAGACAGTAGATGAAATTTAATAAGATATGAATTAAAACAGCAGAATCAAGATTTTGATTCTGCTGTTTTATAATTTAAGAATTATCGCCTATTGGAGAGGAGCTTCACCACCACCGGTGTCTCCGCCGCCACCGCCTGGATCGGTCGGAGTTGTTGGGGTATCAGTACCGCCACCGCCTGGATCAGTCGGAGTTGTAGGAGTCGTTCCTGGATCTGTCTCGGTATTGTCACCATTCTCTTCGGTCTCTTCTTCTGGCTCTTCCGCCACATGTCCAGGACAGCTTTCCGTTGGCAGTGTATCCGTTGCAAAGTACTCAGTGATACCAGGACAATTTCCGGATACTGCTAATAGACCGGAGATAGAACATACGGTTTTCTGTTGAACGGAAGCAGGCATTGTGAATTCTTTAGTCTCTAGATTTGCATGAACTCTGCTCATAATGCTTTTCCAGATTCGGAAACGGAAATTCGTATCATAACTACATTCCTTATTATCGTCATAACCACCCCATACAGCGCAAGTATAATATGGGGTAAATCCACAGAACCATAAGTCCTTGTTAGAGGTTGTAGTACCTGTTTTTCCTGCAACTGGCATGTTTGGTAACTGGCAGGCAGTACCGGTACCGGAATTAACTACATCCTGCATAGCACTGGTCAAAAGTGCGGCGGTACTGTCTTTGATTACTGTACGAGTTTCGCCGGTTCCTTCCAGCAGTACGTTACCATCGTGATCAAGAATCTTAGTATATAAAGTAGGTGTATGATAGACACCGCCATTGGCAATTGTAGCATATGCGGCACACATTTCATAATTGTAGACACCTTCTGTAAGACCGCCAAGTGCAAGTGTCTGTGTAATGTCGCTGTAGATATCGCCATTGATTTCCTTGCTCTTTACCAGAGTAGAAATACCGAATTTTTCACAATATTCAAATCCAAGTTCCTGTGTGATCTCATCACTAAGCTTAACTGCGCATACGTTGATAGACCATGTAATAGCCTTGCGGATCGTTGTGTCTCCACCGTAACGCCCATTGGCATTTCTAAGCACCTGGCCGCCTTTTAAAGTATAAGGCTCATCTTTGATAACGGTAGCTAACGTCTTGCCGCAAGAATCTAAAGCAGGAGCATAAGCAGCAAGTATCTTAAAACAAGAACCAGGCTGACGTTTGGAACCTTTGTAAGCACGATTCAAGCCCAGGCTGGTTGATTTCTCACCGCGGCCTCCGACCATAGCTTTAATCTGTCCGGTAGACTGATCAATAATAGTAACAGAAGCCTGAGGCTGAGGAGAAATATTAACGACTTCATCGTAAGTATCGCCTTCCTGAGCAATGGTTGACTTCCATTCTTCAATCATAGCACGTGCTTCTTCTTCACTGGAATAGAGAAGTCCCTGTTCTTTTCCGTACGTATTCTTCACATATTGTTTGATATGACCGGAACTGTAGTTTTCCACACTTCCATCAGCTCTGGTAACAGTAAGTGCATAATCCAGTCCATATTCTTTTAGTCCGGGATAGTTTGCATCATTATTCATTTCCTCATCACAGATCTGTTGGATTTCTCTGTTCTGAGTAGAGTAGATGCTGAGACCTCCGCTGTATACAGCGTTGTAAGCCTGTGTTTCTGTATATCCAAGCTGTGTTTTTAAATCGTCAATCACTTGTTCTGTCAGGGCGTCTACAAAATAGCTATATGGATTTTCGTCCTGAGCAGCGCTATTTACCGTCTGGATTCGGGAATAGACATCATCTGCTTTAGCCTCGTCATAAGCAGCCTGATCTATATATCCTTGCTCCAACATGTTCTTCAGTACTTTATCTCTACGCTTAGAATTATCCTCTGGGTTTGTAATTGGGTTGTAGCCAGTAGGATTCTGAGTGATACCGGCAATTACGGCACATTCCGATAAGGTCAATTCATTGACGTCTTTATTAAAATAGCGCTTTGCAGCAGCCTGTACGCCCAGACAGTTCTGACCAAGGTTAATGGTATTCAGGTAACTCTCCATAATGGTGTCCTTGTCCATCTGCTTTTCGATCTGTAATGCCAGATACTGTTCCTGGATCTTACGCTGCAGCTTGTCATAGAATGTCTGCTCGTCCATGAAATTAGTAAATACATTATTTTTTATCAGCTGCTGTGTAATGGTACTTGCACCCTGGGAAAAATCACCGGAAGTAATTCCAATTACTGCAGCACGGGCAATACCTTGAAGGTCAATACCATTGTGCTCATAAAAACGTTCATCTTCGATTGCAACAAAGGCATGCTGCAGATCGACAGGTATTTCATCAATAGATTTGTATACACGGTTTGAACCGGAAGATACGAAACGTTCGATCTCTGTTGTACCATCATCCGCATACACGAAGGTAGTGAATCCTTTCGGTTTTACATCTTCGGGGGAGACTTTGGGGGTATCATCAATGATCTTTTTGACAAATACGCCAACTCCAATGACCCCGACGACCGATACGACTACCAGGCAGAGAAGAAATGCTTTAAAAAGCCGTACGCCTATTCTTTTCCCCTGCATGGTAGATTTGGACGTTATCTTTTTTTGCTTTTGCGAAGCTTTTTTCTTACCATAATTCATGCATTTAGGCCTCCTTCATACCCCGTTATTATACCAAATAACCAATCGTTAATAAAGAAAAAAATGAAAAGTTCATATTTCAGTAGGAAAATCTTAAGAAATTAGGTATAGTAATAGATAAGGATTATGTATTAGGTGTGAAAGGAAGACGATATGTTATCAGAATATAAGGCGGTATATCAAGGCGGAGAGGGAGAAATCGTGGAGAAAAAATCACGGTTTATTGCGACGGTAATTCCGGCCGGGTCAGAAGAAGAAGTATTGGCATTTATTGAATCAGTCAGAAAAAAATACTGGGATGCCAGACATCATTGCTTTGCTTATGTGATCGGAGAACGCAATGAACTTCAGCGGTGCAGTGATGACGGAGAGCCCAGCGGTACGGCGGGGAAACCCATGTTGGAGGTTCTGCTTGGAGAGGAGATTCATAATGTCGCCGTGGTAGTAACGAGGTATTTTGGAGGGACATTACTGGGAACCGGAGGGCTGGTCCGTGCATATTCAGCTGCAACTAAACAAGGCTTAGCCTCATCTGTGATTATAACCAAAATTTTGGGAGTTAAACTTTGTATTTCAACAGATTATACTGGATTAGGGAAAATTCAGTACATTTTAGGACAGAGAGGGCTTCAGATTCTGGATTCGGTATATACAGATAAAGTGGAATTAGAAGCGTTGATTCCAGAAGATGAGCTTGCAGCAGTGAAGGCGGAGATTACAGAAGGAACTAATGGACAGGCCATGATGCAAGAGGGAGAGTTTTGTTATTTTGCCAATATAGATGGGAATGTGCAAGTTTTGGAAATCCTGGAAAAATGAGGAGAACGCAATAAACCGAGATGCCACTGCGTTGCATCTCAGTCATGGCTGTCGCCATGAAAAGAGAGCAAAGTGAGGAGAACGCAATAAACCGAGATGCCACTGCGTTGCATCTCAGTCATGGCTGTCGCCATGAAAAAATAAAAAAAGAGGTTACCAGAGCATGAATGCTCTGGTAACCTCTTTTTTTATTTTTTTATTGCTTGTAGCTTTATAAAAATTCTGGTTCGATTAAGCCGTAGGTTCCATTTTTTCTTTTGTAAACTACGTTGACTTCATCTGTCTCTGCGTTGCAGAATACGTAGAAGTCATGTCCGAGAAGTTCCATCTGTACACATGCATCTTCAGGATACATTGGTTTGAATCCAAACTTTTTCGTACGGACGATCTTAATCTCGTTTTCATCCTCTGCAGTGTCTTCTGCGTCAATAAATTCCTGTTTGAAATTGCCGCCTTCCTGATGTCTTGCAATCAATTTGTTTTTATATTTGCGAAGCTGGCGTTCGATGACCTCCTCTACCAGATCAATAGAAACATACATATCATTGCTTTCCTGCTCAGAACGGATAATGTCACCCTTTACAGGGATGGTTACCTCGATTTTCTGACGCTCTTTCTGGATGCTCAATGTTACGTGAATCTCCGTGTCAGAAGTAAAATACCTCTCTAGTTTACCTAATTTGCTTTCAACGGATTCTCTTAAACCAGGTGTTACATCGATGTTTTTCCCAATAATGATAAACTTCATGCTGTCCAACTCCTTTTCGACATAATTTCAGAAGATTAGTCTGACAATTTACGACAAGACAAGTAATCTATCTGATATATGTAGTATAACACGTTTGAAGACTAATGTATAGCACGTATTACTTCAATTCTTGAAATTTTTCCATCATGTACTTTGGCAATACGAAGACCGACATTTGCAAAATAGACACATGCGCCGACATGACATCCTGTCTCGGTCTCCTCTAGCTTCTGCATGGTCACATCAAGCAAGGTCTCATGTTCCTTATAAGGGATGTGGATATTTAAGAGCTTATTAATAGATGATACTTTTGTGCTTGCCCGAAAAATGGTGGCCTCAGATATATCAAATTCACAGAAAAGGAACTTTCGTGTGGCAAACAATACTGCAATTGCACATACACCAATCAGGCTTCCCCAGATGGAAGAGTGATCAATGATAATCTGGCGGGCAATTGCGAAAAGCAATACTTCAAATACAGTGTTGGGAGTATGATAGTACATCATTCGAATCAACTCAACACCGATGATAAGGTTGAAGCAGGTTTCAAGAAGATCGTCATAGTTCGGCCAGATACTGAGATCAGGAATATTACCTAAGGAAGCAGCCATACGGATACATAAAAGAACGATTCCGATGGCCAGCATAATGGAAATAAAGAATTCCAGGATTTCAGTTATTCGTTTCAAAAAATTAGCTATATATTGCTGCATACATTTCTCCTTAATATTTTACTGAATATAAATGGATAGATAACAAGTACCCATAAAACCAGTATAAAATATTCTGCCATTTTTGCCAAGATGGAACTTCCAAAGATCGTGGAAAAGCCCTCTTTAATCAAAAGTGCAATGATCAGTCCAATGATTAGCTTCAGAATCTGTGTGACGATATTTCCGGTATGTGTATCGAAATTCATTTTTGTCCGTTCAATGTACCAGCCAATGGCGAATCCAAGGCCTGCACCGGCGGCTTTACAGCAGTCTGTGGCGTATTTTGTCTCAATTGTTCCATTGCTTTTCAGGACAAGAGCATAGGCAGCCACGGCAAATGACAAAAGTGCCAGAATGCTGGCAATCTGTTTCAGATAACGTGAATCATCCAGTAAAAATGTCTGAAATTTCCAGATAACAAGAGATACCAGAATAGAAATCAGCATAGATACCAATACATCTTTTGGAGTGTGGCATCCCAGATACATTCTGGAAAAACCGATAGACAAAAAGGCAAGGATGCAGAGAATTTTGCACCAAATATTTTGAGCCTTTAAAGCCAGTGGAAAAAACAGACAGGTGGCTCCTTGTGTGTGACCGCTTGGAAAAGAATATCCGGTCGCGCCTGGGACGGCGCTCTTTACAGCTGTAAAATCTGGATCCAGAATCCAGGGCCTTGGGATACGGAAAGTGATTTTCAGGGATTGAACACACAAGCCGGCAGTAAAGTACGTAAATCCCAGGAGATAAGCAAAGCGCTTATCCGCGCACCAGTAAAGTACGCAGATAACCGCTATGATAATCAGTTCCTGGCCAAAATAAGTGATTAGTTGCATCAATTTATCTAAGAAAGGAGTGCGAATTCCTTCCAACAGCCATAAAAATGTCATTATTTATTTCCTCGTTTTCTCATCTTAGGATCTAAGATCTTTTTGCGGATTCTAAGGGCTTTTGGAGTTACTTCCAGTAATTCATCGGTATCAATAAAGTCAAGTGCTTCTTCCAGACTAAGGATTTTTGGTGGTGTCAGGCGAAGTGCTTCGTCTGCACTGGAAGAACGAGTGTTGGTAAGATGTTTGGTCTTACATACATTGACTTCGATATCATCGGTCTTTGCATTTTCTCCGATAACCATACCGGAATATACTTTTTCTCCAGGTCCGATAAAGAGGACACCACGCTCCTGAGCACTGAATAATCCATAAGTGACAGATTCTCCGGTCTCATAAGCAATCAGAGAACCTTGTTTACGATACTGAATATCACCTTTATATGGAGCATATCCATCAAAAGCCGTATTCATAATACCATTTCCTTTGGTATCTGTTAAAAATTCACCGCGGTAACCAATCAATCCACGGGCTGGAATTCGGAATTCCAGACGGGTATAACCGCCATTGGAGGCTCCCATATTCTGCAATTCACCTTTTCTTTGACTGAGTTTATCGATAACAGTACCGGTGAATTCATCTGGGACATCAATGTAAGCTGCCTCCATAGGTTCTAGTAATTTACCGTTCTCATCTTTTTTATACAGAACCTCAGCCTTGCTGACTGCAAATTCGTATCCTTCACGGCGCATATTTTCGATTAATACAGACAGATGCAGCTCGCCACGTCCAGATACTTTAAAACTGTCGGTGTTGTCCATTTCTTCAACTCGAAGGCTGACATCTGTGTTTAATTCTCGGAACAGACGGTCACGTAAGTGGCGGGAAGTCACATATTTTCCTTCCAGACCTGCAAATGGACTGTCATTTACAATAAATTGCATTGC
Source organism: Dorea chungnamensis (assembly GCF_039832125.1). Classification (NCBI taxonomy): domain Bacteria; kingdom Bacillati; phylum Bacillota; class Clostridia; order Lachnospirales; family Lachnospiraceae; genus Dorea; species Dorea chungnamensis. The sequence continues at coordinate 8,752 of NZ_JBDOHT010000014.1, forward strand.
GATTGTAGGTTCTGAAATCTTCTGAAAAGGAATTGCTTTTGGATTTTCAGGAGAACAGATCGTATCTCCGATAGAAATGTCGGAGATTCCAGAAATAGCAACAATAGATCCAATCGTAGCTTCCTTTACCTCTACTTTATTCAGACCGTCAAATTCATATAGTTTGCTGATACGGACTTTTTCCTGACGTTCTGGATCATGTTCATTTACAACAATGGCATCCATACCAACTCTGATCGTACCGTTATCTACTTTTCCGACGCCGATACGACCTACATATTCGTTATAATCAATGGTGCTGATCAGTACTTGTGTGTCTGCATCAGGATCTCCTTCCGGTGCAGGAATGTAACTTAAAATGGTCTCGAAGAGAGGCTTCATGTCACGCTCTTCATCGGTCAGATCCAATACAGCAACGCCTGCTTTAGCAGATGCATAGACGAAAGGACAGTCAAGTTGTTCATCAGAAGCATCAAGATCCATGAATAATTCTAAGACCTCGTCAATAACTTCATCAGGTCTTGCTTCTGGACGGTCAATCTTGTTGATACAAACGATTACTGGCAGATCTAATTCCAGAGCCTTGCGCAGTACGAATTTGGTCTGCGGCATGGCACCTTCAAAAGCATCAACTACCAGAACGACACCATTTACCATTTTTAAGACACGTTCTACTTCGCCGCCGAAGTCGGCATGCCCAGGGGTGTCAATGATGTTGATTTTTGTATTTTTATAATATACGGCAGTGTTCTTGGAAAGAATCGTAATTCCACGTTCTCTTTCGATATCGTTAGAGTCCATGACGCGCTCTTCTACTTCCTGGTTTTCTCGGAATACACCGCTTTGTTTTAAAAGTTCATCTACTAATGTTGTTTTACCATGGTCGACATGGGCGATAATGGCTATATTACGTACATCTTCACGTTTTGTATTCATACCAATCTTCCTTTTCTCTACCTATTAATATATGCAACTTCATTAGTTTATCACATTTCGAAAAATTTACAAGTATTTTAGTTCTAAAATAGTAACTCCCTTCATAGACTATGTAATGACCCTGCAAAACTATGGGAATTTTCGCAGGATGCTTGACAACTCAAAATACGATTCAGAGGAAGGGAGATTGTAAAATTATGTCAGATAAGATTATTGAAAACAACCAGGTAACGATTATGGGAGAGATTGCATCACCTTTTACATTCAGCCATGAGGTGTACGGAGAGGGCTTTTATATGGTGGATGTTAATGTAAAACGTCTCAGTAATTCGGAAGACCGGATTCCGCTTATGATCTCAGAACGCCTGATTGATGTGACGCAGGATTATACGGGAGAATTCATTATGGTAAGTGGACAGTTCCGCTCTTATAACAGACATGATGAACAAAAGAACCGTCTGGTTCTGTCGGTGTTTGTAAGAGAAGCAGAATTTATTGATGAGGAACTGGATGGAGCAAAGACGAATAATATTTTTCTGGATGGCTATATCTGTAAATTGCCAGTGTATCGAAAGACACCACTTGGAAGAGAGATTGCAGACCTGTTGCTGGCTGTCAACCGGCCATATGGCAAATCAGATTACATACCATGTATTTGTTGGGGAAGAAATGCAAGATTTGCTTCGGCTTTTGAAGTTGGTGAGCATGTTCAGATTATTGGACGGATTCAGAGTAGGGAATATATTAAGAAACTGACGGAGACAGAGACTGAGAAAAGAACGGCATATGAAGTATCTGTCAGCAAGCTGGAATGTCTGGAAGATTAAGAATCCGGCAGAGACTTTCATTGACATCATATTTGATTGATGATAGAATTTCAATAGATTATTATGAAAGTCAGGAGGATTACTATGTCTATTTTTACAGGTGCCGGCGTGGCAATCGTCACACCATTTAATGAAGATGAAAGTATTAATTATGATAAACTGGATGAATTAATTGATTATCACTGTGCAAATGGAACAGACAGCATTGTTATCTGCGGAACGACCGGAGAGTCTGCTACTATGACAGAAGAGGAACATGCAGAGTGCGTCAGATTCACGATTGAAAGAGCAAAAGGAAGAATTCCGGTGATTGCGGGAACAGGTTCTAACTGCACAAGAACAGCAATTGAATTGTCTAAGGATGCGGCAGAACATGGAGCAGATGGTCTTTTGCTTGTAACACCTTATTACAATAAGGCAACTCAGGCAGGATTGATTGCTCACTATACGGCTGTGGCAAAAGAGGTAAAAACTCCGATTATCATGTATAGTGTTGCCAGCAGAACTGGTTGTAATATTGAACCGGCAACAGTGGCAGAACTCGTAAAAAATGTTGATAATATCGTAGGAGTAAAAGAAGCTTCCGGTAATATATCACAGGTGGCAAAGATCATGTCTCTGACAGATGGCAACATTGATCTGTATTCTGGAAATGATGACCAGATTGTACCGTTACTTTCTCTTGGGGCAAAAGGTGTCATTTCTGTTCTCTCTAATGTTGCGCCACAGGAGACACATGATATCTGTGCAAAGTTCTTTGAAGGGGATGTGGCAGGAAGCGCAGCACTTCAGTTAAAGGCAATTCCGTTGATTGAACAGTTATTCTGTGAAGTTAATCCGATCCCGGTTAAAAAAGCAATGGCATTGATGGGCAAGGATTGCGGACCGCTTCGTATGCCGTTGACAGAACTGACTCCAGAGCATGAGAAGGCTTTGGCACAGGCGATGAAGGATTTTGGAATTCAATTGGCATAAGGCAGGAGGACAGAAGATGATACGCGCAATTATGCATGGATGCAATGGCAGAATGGGGCAGGTGATCACAGGCCTTGTCAAAGCAGATGAAGCAATAGAATTTGTGGCAGGAGTTGATACATATACCGGTCTTGCTAATGATTATCCGGTATTTGACAGCATTGAAAAATGTGATGTAAAAGCAGATGTTATCATTGATTTTTCCAATGCCGCAGCTGCAGATGGACTTCTTGATTATTGTGTGAAGAAGCAGATACCGGTGGTTTTATGTACAACCGGACTGTCTGAGGAGCAGCTGGCAAAAGTAGAAGAAGCGTCTAAAAAGGTTGCAGTTTTGAAGTCGGCAAATATGTCGCTGGGGATCAATCTGCTTATGAAACTTTTAAAAGATGCAACGAAAGTACTGGCACCGGCAGGATTTGATATTGAACTGGTGGAAAAGCATCATAACCAGAAACTGGATGCACCGAGTGGAACCGCACTTGCACTGGCTGATTCTATTAATGAATCAATGAATAATGAATATACTTATGTGTATGACAGAAGTCAGGTGCGCAAGAAACGTGATCAGAAAGAGATTGGGATCTCGGCTGTTCGTGGCGGAACAATTGTCGGGGATCATGAAGTGATCTACGCAGGGGCTGATGAAGTTATCGAATTCAAGCATACTGCTTATTCAAAAGCTGTGTTTGGAAAAGGTGCAGTTGAAGCAGCCAAATTCCTTGCTGGAAAACCAGCTGGAAGATACGATATGTCCGATGTAATTCAGTTCTAGAGGAACTGTATTATAAATTTACTGGGAACGGATAACCCACATGGAGAGGTTTTGATTTCCTAGCGAGCGAAGCGAGCAAAATGGAGGATTTTATGAAAGAGTTAGAGGTACGTTATTTAGAAAGACTTTCTCAACTTTATCCAACCATCGCTAAAGCGTCGACAGAGATTATTAACTTACAGGCGATTCTGAATTTGCCGAAAGGCACAGAGCATTTTCTTACGGATATTCATGGGGAATATGAGGCATTTTCTCATGTATTGAAGAATGGCTCTGGTTCCGTGCGCCGTAAAATCGACGATGTATTCGGGAATACTATGAGTAGTAAGGATAAACAGACCCTTGCTACTCTTATTTATTATCCGAAAGAAAAGATGGATCGGATCAAGAAGGAAGAAGAGAACATGGAAGACTGGTATAAGATTACTCTGTATCGGTTGATTGAGATCTGCAAATGTGCGGCAAGTAAATATACACGGTCAAAAGTCAGAAAAGCATTGCCGGCAGATTTTGCTTATGTAATTGAAGAATTGATTACGGAAAAGGCGGATATCAGCGATAAGGAATCTTATTACAATGCAATCGTAAGTACGATTATCAGAATAGGAAGAGCAGAAGAATTTATTATTGCTTTGAGCGAACTGATTCAGCGGTTAACGGTGGATCATCTGCATATTGTTGGGGATATTTTCGACAGAGGTCCAGGACCACATATTATCATGGATAAATTAATGGAGTATCACTCTATTGATATTCAATGGGGAAATCATGATGTGTTGTGGATGGGAGCTGCAGCAGGGCAGAGAGGCTGCATTGCCAATGTGATCCGAATCTGTGCGAGATATGGAAATCTGGACATTTTGGAAGATGCATATGGAATCAATCTGCTTCCGCTTGCAACCTTTGCACTGAATGTATATAAGGATGATCCGTGTGAATGTTTTCAGCTGAAGGCTGATTCCGGACATACACCAGGCGAGAAACTGATGAATATCAAGATGCATAAGGCAATTTCAATCATTCAGTTCAAAGTGGAAGGACAGATTATCAAGAAGAATCCGGGATTTAAGATGGAAAAGAGAAATCTTTTGCATCATATTGATTATGAAGCTGGAACGATTGAATTGGATGGTAAGACATATGAACTTCTGGACAAGAATTTCCCGACGATTGATCCGAAGAAACCTTATGCGCTGACGAAAGAAGAAGAAGATATTATGGAAAGACTGGAGCGGGCTTTCCTGAATTGTGAAAAGTTACAGCGCCATATGAGGTTCCTGTTGAATAAAGGTGGATTATATAAAGTATATAATAACAATCTTCTGTATCATGGATGTGTTCCTCTGAATGAAGATGGCAGCTTGAAAAATGTTCGTATCTATGGGCATTCCTATAAAGGAAAAGGCTTGTATGAGGTTCTGGAAAGCTATGTCCGCAAAGGATTCTATGCGTTGGATGGCAAAGAAAAGGAACGTGGTAAGGATATGATGTGGTATATCTGGCTGAGTGAAAATTCTCCGTTATTCGGCAAGGATAAGATGGCAACCTTTGAACGATATTTCCTTGCGGAAAAAGAGACACATAAAGAGAAGAAGAATCCATATTATTGTCTGTTAGAGAATGAAAAAGTTGTGGATAGGATCATGGATGAATTCGGACTCCAGAATGAATGCAGACATATTATTAACGGACATGTGCCGGTGAAGACGAAGAATGGAGAGAGTCCGATCAAATGTGGCGGTAAAGTGCTGGTCATTGACGGAGGATTTTCCAGAGCATACCAAAAAGAAACCGGAATTGCCGGATATACACTGATCTATAATTCTTATGGTCTGATTCTTGCGGCCCATGAGCCGTTCGAGTCAACCGAGGCGGCAATTGAAAAGGAAAGTGATATTCATTCAGACAGTATTGTCGTAAAAAGAGTATTGGAACGGAAACTGGTAGGGGATACAGATATCGGAAAAGATCTGAAGGAACAGATTGAAGATCTGGAGTGTCTGTTGGAAGCTTATCGAAGTGGTAAAATTGCAGAACGTTTATAATGTAAAAATATCCCAGTCAGAAAAAAGTATAGAATTCTATGATTTGCAAATATTACTAGCAACAAGTAATACTTGATTATAGATGAATATACATGAAAGGGAGATTAAGACATGAAACAGTTCAAAAAATTAGTATTGATTCTTATGTGTACTGGAGTGATGATGGGAATAACTGCATGTGGCAGCAATGGAAACGCAGATGATAATGCGGCAAATAACAACGCAGCGACAGATCAGAACAATACGACCAACGGTGCAACAGATGGTACCACGTATGATAACAATAATAATGGAGTTGCCGATGAGATTGGTGATGATATCCGTGACGGTGTAGATGATGTGGGAGATGCGCTGAATGGAAATGGAACCAACGAAAACGGAAACAATACGAATGACAATGTCAATAACACAAACGACAATGTCAATAATAATACAACAGAAAAACGATAGTGTATTCAATCAGCAGGACATGTAATGTGCCCTGCTGATTTGCTAAAATCAGAGATTTTATGATCATATATAGTTTTTTTTGCTTTAGTGTGATAAAATATCACGATAAGAATGATATTTGCGAGGAGATACATAAGTATGAGATTCAGACCATGTATTGACATACACAATGGAAAAGTAAAACAGATCGTAGGCGGTAGCCTGACGGATGAAAACGATCAGGCGGTTGAGAATTTTTCCGCTGTTCAGGATACGGATTATTTTGCACGTTTGTACCGAAAGGATGGATTAAAAGGTGGACATGTGATTCTTCTGAATCCGCCGTCTTCCCAATACTATGAACAGACAAAAGTACAGGCTCTGAAGGCGCTGGAGGCATATCCTGGAGGACTTCAGATTGGCGGTGGCATTACTTCTGAGAATGCAGAAGAATATATCGGTGCAGGTGCAAGTCATGTCATTGTGACTTCTTATGTATTCCAGGATGGAATCATCCGATGGGACCGAATGGATAGCTTACGCAGAACTGTCGGAAAAGAGCATGTTGTCATTGATCTGAGTTGCCGGAAAAGGGATGGGGAATATTATATAGTGACAAACCGATGGCAGACATTTACACAGGTAAAACTGGATCCGGAAGTGTTATATAGAATCGCAGAATATTGTGATGAATTTCTGGTACATGGAGTAGATGTAGAAGGAAAAGCTTCCGGCGTGGAAGAGGAACTGATTGCGATCTTATGCAGCCAAGATCAGATCCCCATCACATATGCAGGTGGAATCGGAAGCCTGGAGGATCTGAAGCATTTTCAGATGATTTCCAAGGGGAAACTGGACTTTACCATTGGAAGTGCGTTGGATCTGTTTGGAGGGAAGATACCTTATCAGACGGTGAAGCACTTTAGTTGTCAGGAATCCGAAGAGAGTTGCAGGAAAATTAACAGTTTGTAAATACTTTATGAATTTGTTGAATTGAAATATAGATAGTGTTAGAATGAGGGATAGAGTGGTCATATTATGACCAAATGAATGACAAGGAGCATTAAGTCAATATGGGTTTAATACAGAAAATTTTCGGAACACATAGTGAAAATGAATTAAAGAGAATCTATCCAATCGTGGATGCAATCGAGGCGCTGGAGCCAGAGATGCAGAAGCTTTCGGACAGCGAATTAAAAGATAAGACCAGAGAATTTAAGGAAAGGCTTGCAGGCGGAGAGACATTGGATGATATCCTTCCGGAAGCGTTTGCAGTCGTAAGAGAAGCTGCTTACCGTTCTCTTGGTATGAAGCATTACCGTGTACAGTTGATCGGAGGTATTATTCTTCATCAGGGACGTATCGCGGAGATGAAGACCGGTGAAGGAAAGACTCTGGTATCGACATTGCCGGCATATCTGAATGCGTTGACCGGCGAAGGTGTAAATATTGTCACTGTCAACGATTATCTGGCAAAGCGTGATGCGGAATGGATGGGAAAAGTACATGAATTTCTTGGCCTTACCGTAGGTGTTGTATTGAATGGCATGGATAATGATGAACGCCGTGCTGCTTATAATTGCGATATCACATATGTCACGAACAATGAGCTTGGTTTTGATTATCTGAGAGATAATATGGTCATTTACAAGGAACAACTGGTACAGAGGGGATTGAAGTATGCCATTATCGATGAAGTAGACTCTGTGTTGATCGATGAAGCCAGGACTCCGTTGATCATATCAGGACAGAGTGGAAAATCTACTAGGCTCTATGATGCATGTGATATTCTGGCACGTCAGCTGGAACGTGGCGAGGCAAGCGGAGAGTTCACCAAGATGAATGCCATCATGGGAGAAGATATTGAAGAAACAGGCGATTTTATCGTTAATGAAAAGGAGAAGAATATCAACCTGACAGAAGATGGTGTGAAGAAGGTTGAGCAGTTCTTCCATATTGATAACCTTGCTGATCCGGAAAATCTTGAGATTCAGCACAATATTATTCTTGCACTTCGCGCTCATAACCTGATGTTCAGAGATAAGGATTATGTAGTAAAAGATGACGAAGTCCTGATCGTAGATGAGTTTACCGGACGTATAATGCCGGGACGTCGTTATTCCGACGGACTTCATCAGGCAATTGAAGCAAAAGAACATGTAAAAGTAAGAAGAGAAAGCAAGACTCTGGCTACCATTACTTTCCAGAATCTGTTTAATAAATTCGCCAAGAAGGCAGGTATGACTGGTACTGCTCTGACAGAAGAACAGGAATTCCGTCAGATCTATGGCATGGATGTTATTGAGATTCCAACCAATGTCCCGGTTATTCGAAAGGACCTTGAAGATGCGGTATATAAGACACAAAAAGAAAAATTTAAGGCAGTATGTGATGCCATTGAAGAGGCACATGCAAGGCATCAGCCTGTACTTGTAGGTACCATTACGATTGAGAATTCTGAATTATTGAGTGGCATGTTAAAAAGACGTGGCATTAAACATAACGTGTTGAATGCGAAGTTCCATGAGATGGAAGCTGAGATCGTTGCCCAGGCAGGTGTCCATGATGCTGTAACGATTGCAACTAACATGGCAGGTCGTGGTACAGATATTAAACTGGATGAAGAAGCAAGAGAAGCTGGAGGATTGAAGATTATTGGTACGGAACGTCATGAATCCAGACGAATTGACAATCAGCTGCGCGGACGTTCCGGACGTCAGGGAGATCCGGGAGAGTCCCGTTTCTATATTTCGCTGGAAGATGATCTGATGCGTCTGTTCGGATCTGAAAGATTGATGAGTGTATTTACTACCCTGGGAGTAGAAGAAGGAGAACAGATTGAGCATAAGATGCTGTCCAGTGCAATTGAAAAAGCACAGCAGAAGATAGAAAGCAATAACTTTGGGATTCGTAAGAATCTGTTAGAATATGATCAGGTCATGAATGAGCAGAGAGAGATCATCTATGAAGAGAGACGACGTGTTCTGGATGGTGAGAACATGCGTGATTCTATCTTCCATATGATCAATGATTATGTGGAGAATATTGTAGATATGGTCATCAGTGCTGATCAGGATTATGATGAGTGGAATCTTGCAGAGTTAAATCTTACCATTCATAATACGATCCCGATGGCGCCTGTTACAGAAGAAGATGTCAAAGACATAAGCCAGAAAGCGTTGAAGCATCTTTTGAAAGAGCGTGCTACAAAGGCATATGAAGCCAAGGAATCTGAATTCCCGGAACCAGAGCATATTCGTGAAATCGAACGTGTTATTCTGCTTAAAGTCATAGATGCAAAATGGATGGATCATATTGACGATATGGATCAGCTGCGTCAAGGAATCGGCCTTCAGGCCTATGGACAGAGAGATCCAAAAGTAGAATATAAGATGATTGGGTACGACATGTTCGATCATATGACAAAGAGTATCACGGAAGATACGATTCGCGCGCTGTTCCATGTGAAAATTGAACAGAAGGTAGAGAGAGAACAGGTAGCGAAGGTAACTGGAACCAATAAGGATGAAAGTGCTGTTCGTGCTCCTAAGAAGCGTGCAGAGAAGAAAGTATATCCGAATGATCCATGTCCATGCGGAAGTGGAAAGAAGTACAAGCAGTGTTGTGGACGTAAAAAATAGAAAGAGGTGAAAAAGTGGTTGAATTAGATCAGTTTAAAGTTGTTATGAATGCCTATGAAGAGCCTCTTGCCGAGATGAGGGATTCACTTTGACCTGGAAGGCAAGGAAAGACGGATAGAAGAACTGGAACGAAAGATAGAAGAACCTGGGTTCTGGGATAATCCGGAAGAGTCTCAGCGATTTATGAAAGAACTGAAAAGTCTTCAGGATATGGTAAAGATTATTCACGAATTATATGCTTCTTATGATGATATCAATCTGTTGATTGAGATGGCATATGAAGAAAACGATCCTTCGATGCCAAAAGAGATTGAAAAAGAGATTCAGGAGTTTGAAGAAGCGTTCGAATCGTTACGGATTCAGACATTGTTGTCTGGTGAGTATGATTCCTGTAATGCAATTTTTACGATTCATGCTGGTGCCGGAGGAACGGAATCCTGTGACTGGGCCAGCATGCTCTATCGAATGTACAGCCGCTGGGCAGAACGAAAAGGATTTACGATTCAGGTGTTGGATTATCTGGATGGAGATATTACAGGAATTAAGACGGTTACATTCGAGGTGAATGGTGAAAATGCTTACGGGTATCTAAAGTCGGAAAAAGGCGTTCACAGACTTGTGAGAATATCGCCATTCAATGCGGCTGGAAAAAGACAGACATCCTTTGCATCCTGTGATGTAGTGCCAGACATTGAAGATGAGATAGATATTGAGATTGCCGATGATGATCTGAAGATAGATACCTATCGTGCCAGCGGAGCGGGTGGGCAGCATGTCAACAAGACGTCTTCTGCGATTCGAATCACGCATCTTCCCACAGGGATTGTGGTACAATGCCAGAATGAACGTTCTCAGCATTTTAATAAAGAAAAAGCAATGCAGATGCTGAAGGTAAAACTTCAGCTCATGAAAGAGCAGGAACAGGCAGAAAAAGTATCAGATATCCGAGGTGAAGTAAAAGAAATTGGATTTGGCAATCAGATTCGTTCTTATGTTATGCAGCCATACACATTGGTGAAAGATCACAGAACGAATGTGGAGAGCAGCAATGTGAATGCGGTATTAGATGGCAATATTGATATATTCATAAATGCATATCTGAAAGAAACTGTAAGATAATTGAGGGAGGAACATATGGTAAATATAGCGGTTATGGGTTATGGAACGGTTGGTTCAGGAGTGGTAGAGGTTGTCAATACCAATGGAGCACGTATCAACCAGAGAATAGGTGATGAATTAAATATTAAATATGTACTTGACTTGAGAGATTTCCCGGGAGATCCTGTTCAGGATAAGATTATTCATGATTTTGAGACTATCGTGAATGATGATGAGATTAAGATTGTTGTAGAAGTTATGGGAGGAATTGAACCAGCCTATACTTTTGTGAAAAGATGTCTGCAGGCAGGAAAGAGTGTGGCGACTTCCAATAAAGCACTGGTAGCGAAGCATGGTGCGGAGCTGTTGTCAATTGCGAAAGAACATAACATTAATTTCTTGTTTGAGGCAAGTGTCGGAGGTGGAATTCCAATCATCCGTCCATTGAATTCGTCTCTGACAGCTGATGAGATTGAAGAGATTACTGGAATTCTGAATGGAACAACAAATTATATGTTGACGAAGATGTTCTATGAGGGGGCTGATTACGATACAGTGTTAAAAGAAGCACAGGCAAATGGATATGCAGAACGCAATCCTGAGGCTGATGTGGAAGGATATGATGCGTGTCGTAAGATTGCAATCTTATCTTCTTTGATCTCTGGACAGCAGGTGGATTTTGAAGATATCTATTGTGAGGGAATTACAGAAATTACTGTGGAAGATATGAAATATGCAAAAGCGATGGGAACAACCATCAAACTGCTTGCATCCAGCAAGCGCTATGCTGGAAACCGTCTTCATGCGATTGTTGCACCTTGCATGTTATATCCAGAGCACCCACTTTACAATGTAAATGGAGTCTTTAATTCAATCTTTGTGCATGGCAACGTCCTTGGTGATGCAATGTTCTATGGAAGTGGCGCAGGAAAGCTTCCGACAGCAAGTGCGGTAGTGGCAGACGTTGTGGATGCAGCAAAGCATCTGAATCGCAACATCATGACGATGTGGAAGCAGGAAAAACTGCATTTGGAAGATAAGGCTGATGCAAAACGTCGTTTCTTTATCCGTATGAAAGGAAATGCTGATGAGATGTTGCCCAAGCTTCAGGATTCGTTTGGTGATGTGGAGATCGTTAAAGCAGAAGGGCTGGAAGGCGAATTTGGCTTCACGACGCCGGTGATGATGGAAGGAGATTACGACACCAGAGCAAATATCTACAAAGATCAGATATTACATATGATACGTATTGAAGACTAGAAGGAATGGGAGAGAGATAATTATGAAATACGTGGTAGTACTTAGTGATGGGATGGCCGGGAGACCATTGGAGGAGTTGGATGGCAGGACGACATTAGAGGCTGCCAATACACCGACAATGGATGCCTTGTCACCAGTTTCTGAACTAGGGATGGCATCTATGGTTCCGGAAGGAATGGCACCGGGAAGTGATACCGCTAATCTGGCAGTTATGGGATATGATCCGAAGATTTATTATACGGGGCGTTCTCCGTTGGAAGCACTTAGTATTGGCGTGGACATGGAAGATACAGATGTATCATTCCGCTGCAATATAGTGACTCTGTCAGAAGAGGATTGCGCTTATGAGGACCGTACGATTATCGATCACAGTTCGGATGAGATCAGTACAGAAGATGCAGCGATTCTTGTTGAAGCACTGAAAGAAGGTCTGAAAAAGGAAGGATATGAATTCTATGTAGGAACCAGTTACCGTCATCTTCTGATCTGGAAGAATGGTAAAGTGGTTGAACTTACACCTCCTCATGATATTCTGACGAAACGAATTGGAGACTATCTGCCGGAAGATGAAGTCCTTCGGGATATGATGAAGAAAAGCTATGATATTCTGGAAAATCATCCGTTGAACATAGAGCGCAGAAAGAATGGATTGCATCCGGCCAATTCTGCATGGTTCTGGGGCGCTGGAAAGAAACCGGCATTGACGTCATTTGAGGAGCGCACAGGCAAGAAAGGTGTTATGATCTCTGCTGTCGATCTTCTGAAAGGGATTGCGGTAGGAGCCGGCATGGACCGTATCATTGTAGAAGGTGCCAATGGCGGACTTCATACTAATTATGAAGGAAAGGCACAGGCAGCTGTGAAAGCATTGACAAAAGATGGGTATGATTTCGCTTATATTCATGTAGAAGCTCCAGATGAGATGGGACATCAGGGAAGTATTCCGGATAAAATAACAGCAATTGAGAATGTCGATAAAAAGGTGTTGAATATTGTGGTGGATGGATTAAAACAGGCACAGGAAGATTTTAGAATTCTGCTTTTGCCGGATCATCCAACCCCAATTGAAGTTCGTACACATACGGGAGAGCCAATCCCATATCTATTGTATGATAGTACCGGTTCACAGGCGGGACTTCCGACATATAATGAGAAGACTGCGGCTTCAACGGGGAGAAACTGGGCAGACGGCTACCGGTTAATTGGACACTTGTTACAGGAGGAATTATGCTAATTGTAAAGAAATTTGGCGGCAGTTCTGTGGCCAACAAGGAACGTATCTTCAATGTTGCAAAACGTTGCATTGAAGATTATAAAGATGGAAACGATATAGTGGTTGTACTTTCTGCTATGGGGGATACAACAGATGAATTGCTGGAATTGGCAAATACGATTAATCCAAAGGCGAAGAAAAGAGAACTGGATATGCTCCTTACGACAGGTGAGCAGGTGTCGGTATCATTGATGGCTATGGCAATGCAGTCACTGGATGTACCAGCAGTTTCATTGAATGCTTTTCAAGTAAGAATGCATTCTACTTCTCGTTATGGCAATGCACGTTTTAAACGTGTAGAGACCGAGCGAATTCTTCATGAACTTGATTCCAGAAAGATTGTTATTGTCACTGGTTTTCAGGGTGTGAATAAATATGATGATATTACAACCTTGGGAAGAGGTGGATCAGACACAACAGCAGTGGCGTTGGCGGCAGCTCTTCATGCGGATAAATGCGAGATATATACGGATGTAGATGGTGTCTATACTGCTGATCCAAGGGTGGTGAAGAATGCCAGAAAGATTGACGAGATTACATATGATGAGATGTTGGAGCTGGCAAGTCTCGGTGCAAAGGTACTTCACAACCGCTCGGTAGAAATGGCGAAAAAATACAATGTTGAGTTAGTAGTACGATCTAGTTTGAATCGCTCGGAAGGAACCGTGGTCAAGGAGGGAAAAGGTATGGAAAAATTGTTAGTAACAGGTGTGGCAGCCGATAAGAATACAGCCAGAATCTCTGTGATTGGAGTACAGGATAAGCCGGGAATCGCATTTGCTATCTTTGACACGCTTGCAGGAAATAACATTAATGTAGATATCATCCTTCAGTCTGTCGGAAGAGAAGGTACCAAGGATATCTCCTTCACGGTAGCATCCGACGACTTGGAAGAAGCAATTAAGGTGTTAGGAGAGAATAAAGAAAGACTTACAATTCAGGACATCACATGGAATGAAGATGTCGCAAAATTGTCAGTCGTAGGAGCTGGAATGATGAGTAATCCAGGAGTTGCGGCAAAGATGTTCGAATCTCTCTATAATTCCAGAGTAAATATTAATATGATATCTACCTCTGAAATTCGCATTACAGTGCTGGTTCCAAAGAAAGATATTGATAAAGCAATGAATGCAGTACATGATGGATTTGCACTGTCTGATTAAACAGAATTTTTGGAATTAGAGTGAAGAAAACCGGTAATGATCTGTTTATTCTCTTTAGAAAGTGTGCGGAACTGGGTGATAAGATCCAGTTCTTCATCTGTGAGATAGATGGTATTGCCGGTTTTTTTGTCTTTGACAAAAGTATAAGGAACTACAGTTTCTGATACTTTGTCAGAATAGATCGTCGTGTCTTGAAGGTTGCCGAGAACGAGATCGTTCAGGTTAACCTGATAGAAAGTCGTAAGCTGCAGAAGAGAATCCAAGTCAGGTGTGCGCTTACTGGTCTCATAGTTTGAGTACGCCTGTCTGGATATATTCAGAATCTGACTCAGAGTAGTCTGAGTCAGGTTGTGCTTTTTTCGTAGATATTTTAAGTTATTGGCTAACTGTATATTAGGCATAATGTCAACTCCTACAAGGCATTTCTCTTGTTAGTATAGCAATTTGGCCAATAAATAGATATCTATGCATCGAATCGTTTCAAAATACAATAAAGCAACAAAATGTTGCTTTACAATTTGCTGAGAGTACTGTTGTGATATTTACCAGAAAAAGTAACATCATCCCCGAACCAGGATGGTGGGACAAAGGCAAGTGCGGCTTCTTCCGAGGGAAATTCTACTTCGACAAGAATAAGAGGCGCGAGATCGCCTTCAAAAATATCCAGTTCTGCAGCAAGATCATTGTTCAAGGGAATCATATAACGTTTCTTTTGAATAAGACGCCCATCAATCTTAGTGAGAAGATGTTCATAAGCTTCCTGTGTCAATGGAAGATTGTATTCCATTCGTGTCATAAATCCCTTGGATTTATAAGTAAGCTCATATTTTTCATTGTCACGTCGGATGCGTACAACGGGATCGGTATTGAGATAGCCTTGTTCAATAATTCGGCATGGATAGCCGCTCAAAGATTCAGGCAGTTGCTGTACGAGATATTTACGTTCTATTTCCAATGTTTCGGACCTCCTGTCTATAAATCAAAAAAAGTATTATAGGTATCATAATATAGTTTACACCAAAAGTAAACGGTGTTAGAATCAAATGTTAAGGAGGATGATAGTGATGAAAAAAGTAAGTGTAATTTTAGCTGATGGATTTGAAGAAGTTGAAGCACTGACAGTGGTTGATTTACTTAGAAGAGCAAAAATTTATGTGGATACTGTTTCCACTACAGAAGAATATACGGTTCATGGAGCACATGGAATCAATGTCCAGACAGAGGATCTGTTTGAAGAGGTTAATTTTGTGGAATCTGATATGATTGTTCTGCCGGGAGGAATACCGGGGACCACGAATTTGAATGAGCATGAAGGTGTCCGTAGAGTTGTAAAAGATTTTTATAACGAGGGAAAATATGTTGGAGCAATCTGTGCAGCACCAACGGTACTTGGCAATCTGGGATTACTGAAAGGAAAGCGTGTCAGCTGTTATCCATCTGTGGAAAAGGAGATTCAGGGTGCGGTTATGACTGGAGCGAATGTAACAGTGGATGGCAATATCATTACCAGTCGGGGAGTTGGAACGGCGATAGACTTTGCACTGAAATTAATTGAAGTCCTGTCAGGACCAGAAAAGGCAGCTGAGATTGCAGATGCAATCATATATTATTAAGAGAAGCGACTATGAAAATGGTGATGAATAAGCGAAAAAAGTGGGGAAAACTGTGCGTGTTGATCGTGGTGTTAATGTTAACAGCGACAGGATGTGGAAAAAAGTTTGATGCAGCCGGATATGTACAGGCAGTTCTTGATCTGACCTTTCAGGGAGACATTACACAGGCGAAGAAGTATTCAAAAGATGCAACGGAAGAATCCTTGATGCAGATGTACCGTGATTCGATTGATCAGTTTGTTTCCAGTAACATTACGAATGAGATTGAGATGAGCGACACGAAGACATCGCAGTTTGCAGAACTGGTATCTAAGATATTCACGACTATGCGTTATAACGTGAAAGAAGCCAAGAAGACAGGTAAAGGAGAATATGAAGTAACGGTTGAGATTCATCCGTCTGATGTATTCGTAGATTTTCAGCAACTTTTGACGGAAGATTCGTTAAAAGTCGCTCAGAAGATAAAAAATGGAGAGTATGAAGGCGCATCGGAGGAAGAGACTACTCAACAGATATTAAATGATATCGTGAATCATGCCTATGAACTTTTGGAAGTCGCTTATATGGACAGCCAATATGGGGAAAAGAAAAGTGTAGTTCTTCATGTAAAACAGGATAAAGACAAGGAATATTACATTGATGAGGATGATATGGACCAATTAATCCGAAAAATACTTCGGTTAGATGAAATTCAAGGCTAGATATTTCAGAAGCTTTGTGTTATACTTCTTTGGTGAATGTAATGTAGTGTAGTCTGCCCATCTTCCCGACTACCGAAAGATAGGCAACCCGAAAGAGTATAGAAACAGGAGGAAATAGTAAATGAGTTTACAGGTAGAAAAATTAGAAAAAAACATGGCAAAACTTACCATTGAAGTTTCTGCCGATGATTTAGAGAAAGCGCTTCAGAGTGCCTATATGAAGCAGAAAAACAAAATCTCTCTTCCAGGATTCCGTAAAGGAAAAGTACCACGTCAGATGATTGAAAAAATGTACGGCGCAGAGATCTTTTACGATGATGCAGCAAATGCTCTGATTCCAAAGGCATACGCAGATGCATATGATGAATGTGAACTTGAGATCGTATCCAGACCAGAGATCGATGTTGTTCAGATCGAAAAAGGAAAGCCATTTATCTTTACAGCAGAAGTTGCAACAAAGCCAGAGGTTACTCTTGGTGAGTACAAAGGACTTGAAGTAGATAAGATCTCTACACGTGTCACACAGAAGGAAGTAGATGCAAAGGTTCAGGAAGAAGCTGAGAAGAACGCAAGAACAATTACAGTAGAGGACCGTCCGGTACAGGATGGAGATGAAGTAATCCTTGATTTTGAAGGATTTGTTGATGGCGTTGCTTTCGAAGGCGGTAAAGGAGAGAACTATCCGCTGACAATTGGTTCCGGATCATTTATCCCGGGCTTCGAAGAGCAATTGGTTGGCGCTGAAGCTGAAAAAGAAGTAGAAGTCAATGTAACATTCCCAGAAGATTATCATGCAGAAGATCTGAAAGGAAAAGCAGCTGTATTCAAATGTACAATCCATGAGATCAAGGCAAAAGAACTTCCGGAGATTGATGATGAATTCGCAGCAGAAGTTTCAGAATTTGACACATTAGAAGAATACAAAGCTGATATTAAGGCAAAGATTAAAGAACAGAAAGCTTCTGAAGGCAAGACAAAGCAGGAAGATCAGGTTGTTGAACAGGCTGTTAAGAATGCAGAGTATGAGATTCCAAAGGCTATGATCGAGACTCAGGCTTTACAGATGGTAGAAGACTTCGGTCAGAGAATCCAGTCTCAGGGACTTACTATGGAACAGTACTTCCAGTTTACAGGAATGACTGCTGACAAGATGTTAGAAGAGATGAGACCTCAGGCAATCAAACGTATCGAGACACGTCTTGTATTAGAGGCAATTGCAAAAGCTGAGAACATTGAGATCAGTGATGAAAAGTTAGATGAAGAGCTGGCTAAGATGGCAGAAGCTTATAAGATGGAAGTTGATAAGCTCAAAGAGTTCATGAGCGACAATGAAAAGAAACAGATGAAAGAAGATATGGCAGTTCAGGAGGCTGTTACCTTCTTGGTAGAGAATGCTGTTGAAAAATAAGAATATGTAGTCAGGAGGAGGCATATACATGAGTTTAGTACCTTATGTCATTGAACAGACAAGCCGCGGGGAACGCTCCTACGACATCTATTCAAGATTATTGAAAGATAGAATTATTTTCCTGGGAGAAGAAGTGACAGATGCATCTGCGAGTGTGATCGTAGCTCAGCTGTTATTCTTGGAAGCAGAGGATCCTGAGAAGGATATCCATCTGTATATTAACAGCCCGGGAGGTTCTGTGACAGCCGGTATGGCGATCTATGATACCATGCAGTATATCAAATGTGACATAGAGACTATCTGTATCGGTATGGCTGCAAGTATGGGATCTTTCTTGCTGGCAGGGGGAACGAAGGGCAAGAGACTGGCTCTTCCAAATGCAGAGATTATGATTCACCAGCCATCAGGCGGTGCACAGGGGCAGGCAACTGAGATTAAGATTGCGGCAGAACATATTTTGAAGATTCGTCAGAAATTAAATCAGATATTAGCAGAAAATACAGGACAGCCGTTAGATGTGATCAGCGCTGATACAGAGCGTGATAACTTCATGTCTGCGGAAGAAGCAAAAGCATATGGCTTGATCGATGAGGTAATCACGAGACGCTAGTGCAAGGCATCTGTCCTTAGACGAGGTGAGAGTGTGGTAGGAAAGAACGATGATCAGGTGAGATGCTCCTTCTGTAATAAGACGCAGAATCAGGTAAGAAAATTGATCGCAGGTCCTAATGGGGCATATATCTGTGATGAGTGTGTGGACGTCTGCTCTGAGATTATAGAAGAAGAATTCGAATATGACAATGGAAGAAGATGGAATCCATTTGCGGATATTAATCTGTTAAAGCCGGAAGAGATCAAGGAATTTCTGGATGAGTATGTAATTGGTCAGGATGAGGCAAAGAAAGTCTTATCAGTTGCTGTGTACAATCATTATAAGAGAATCATGGCAGGAAAAGATCTGGGAGTGGAATTGAGCAAGAGTAATATTCTTATGCTTGGTCCTACCGGATGTGGTAAGACATTGCTCGCACAATCTCTTGCGAAGATTTTGGGTGTTCCATTTGCTATTGCGGATGCGACTGCTCTGACGGAAGCCGGATATGTAGGGGAAGATGTGGAGAATATTCTCCTGAAGCTGATCCAGGCTGCCGATGGAGATATTGAGCGTGCTGAATATGGTATCATTTACATTGATGAAATTGATAAGATTACGCGTAAATCAGAAAATCCATCTATCACAAGAGATGTTTCTGGAGAAGGTGTTCAGCAGGCATTGCTTAAGATTGTGGAAGGAACTGTTGCGAATGTTCCGCCACAGGGAGGAAGAAAACATCCTCATCAGGAATTGATTCAGATCGATACTACCAACATCCTGTTTATTTGTGGCGGTGCGTTTGAAGGAATTGATAAGATTATTGAAAAACGTATTGATCAGAAATCCATTGGATTTAATGTTGAGATTGCAGAAAAGCATGAGAATGATGTTGACCGGTTACTGCAGCAGGTGTTGCCGCAGGATCTTGTAAAATACGGTCTGATTCCAGAATTGGTAGGGCGTGTTCCGGTTACGGTATCTTTGGAAATGTTAGACAGAGAAGCTTTAATTCGGATTCTGACAGAACCAAAGAATGCAATTGTAAAACAATATCAGAAAATGCTTGAGTTAGATGGCGTTGAATTGATTTTTGATGACGAAGCACTTGAGGCAGTTGCTGAAACTTCGCTTAAGAGAAAAACTGGCGCCAGAGGTTTGCGTGCAATCATGGAGAATATCATGATGGATATCATGTATCAGGCTCCATCAGATGAGACGTTGAAGTCATGCCGTATTACAGAAGACGTCGTAAAAGGAATCGGAGAACCGGAGTGTGTTCACACATCCGTCAGATTTGAAAGTGCATAATAACAAAAGGCGGGTGCAAATAGTTCAGTTGTGCCCGCTTATTTTTACTCTATAAGAACTGTGATTAGGAGAAATATTTATGAACAGAGAGACAATGAGTCTGCCAATGGTAGCTTTGAGAGGAGTTGCTGTATTGCCGGAAATGGTACGTCATTTTGATGTCAGCCGTGAAAAATCGCTCAAGGCTATTGAAGAAGCCATGGAAGGGAATCAGAAGATATTCTTGTCAGCCCAGAAGGATATTGAGGCAGAAGACCCGAAAATGGCAGATGTATATCGGGTTGGATGCGTTGCAACCATCCGTCAGATTGTAAAATTACCGAAGAAAATAAACAGAGTCCTGGTGTCTGGGGATACCAGAGCATGTATAAATACGATAGAATTTGAAGAACCTTATCTTAGAGCTAATGTTACTACAATGCCAGATGAGGATACTTCTGTAGAAGATATAGGAGCGGAAGAACATCCGCTAAATATGGAAGCCATGCTTCGGGGAATGAAAGATATTTTCAAAGAGTACCTTTTGAAGAATCCCAAATTATCGAAAGAGTTGGCGCTTCAGATTGAAAATATAAATGAATTGTCAAGATTAGTAGATATCATTGCAGCAAATGTTCCCTTCTCTTATCTGGATGCCCAGCAATTGCTGGAAGAAACGAATTTGATGAGAAGATATGAATTGCTTGCTTATAAGTTAGTCAATGAGATTCAGATTTTGAATGTAAAAGATGAGATTCAGGCGAAGGTAAAAGAAAGAGTAGATAAAAATCAGAGAGAATACATTCTTCGCGAAGAGTTAAAACTGATCCGTGAAGAATTGGGAGATGACAATACATTGTCAGATGCAGAAGAATTCCAACAGAAAACGGATGAACTTCAGGCGCCGGAAGAAGTGAAGGAAAAGCTTAATAAAGAAATCAAAAGATTTAAAAATTCCATGGGTAATCCCGCTGAAATCGGAGTTACACGTACTTATATTGAGACGGTTCTGGAGATGCCATGGGATAAGATGTGTGAAGAACATCAGGATATTGCTTTTGCAAAGCAAGTATTGGAAGAGGATCATTATGGATTGGAGAAAGTAAAAGAACGAGTGCTGGAATTTCTGGCAGTTCGTGCGCTTACAAAGAAAGGTGAGACGCCAATTCTGTGCCTGGTGGGACCTCCGGGAACTGGAAAAACATCGATAGCGAAATCATTAGCCAGGGCATTGAAGAAGCCTTATGTGCGCATATCTCTTGGTGGTGTACGTGATGAAGCTGAGATTCGTGGACATCGTAAGACTTATGTAGGAGCAATGCCAGGAAGAATTGCTAATGGATTAAAACAAGCAGGCGTGAAGAATCCGTTGATGTTATTGGATGAGATTGACAAGGTCAGCAATGATTATAAAGGAGATACTTTCTCTGCGTTATTGGAAGTATTGGACAGTGAGCAGAACCATAAGTTCCGTGATCATTATCTGGAGGTTCCGGTAGATTTGTCAGAGGTATTGTTTGTAACGACTGCGAATACTTTACAGACAATTCCAAGACCGCTTTTGGATCGTATGGAAGTGATTGAGGTCAGCAGTTACACAGAGAATGAAAAGATGCACATTGCTATGGAGCATTTGATTCCTAAGCAAATGGAAAAGCACGGACTTACATCGGAACAATTGACCATCAGTAAGAAAGCGTTGTGGAAGATTGCACGTAATTATACGAAAGAGGCTGGAGTCAGACAACTGGAGAGAAAAATTGGAGATATCTGCCGGAAAGCAGCAAGAGAGATTCTGGAGACAAAGAAGAACGCGGTTCATGTAACGGAGCGCAATCTTCATACATATCTTGGCAAGGAGCTTTATATCTATCAGATGAAGAACGATTCCGATGAAGTGGGAATCGTCCGTGGACTTGCATGGACCAGTGTGGGTGGAGATACCCTTCAGATAGAAGTAAATGTCATGCCAGGAGAGGGAGAGATCTTACTGACAGGTCAGCTGGGAGATGTTATGAAGGAATCAGCCAGAACAGGAATCAGCTATATCCGTTCAGTCAGTAAAGAATATAAGATTCCAGAAGATTTCTTCAAATCTCACGATGTACATATCCACATTCCGGAAGGCGCTGTGCCAAAGGATGGTCCTTCTGCCGGAATTACTATGGCAACGGCTATGATGTCGGCAATTACGGGAAGAAAGGTAAGAGCAGATCTCGCTATGACGGGTGAGATTACTTTAAGAGGACGCGTCCTTCCAATCGGTGGATTAAAAGAGAAACTTCTGGCGGCTAAAAATGCCGGGATTCAGACGGTCATTGTGCCAAAAGAAAATGAAATTGATGTAGAAGAACTTTCATCGGAGATTACGAAAGGATTGGAGATCATTCCGGTATCTCATATGGAGGAATTGTTGAAAATTGCTTTTGTAAAGCAAAGAAGGGCTGCGAAACCTAAGAACAAATAAGGGGAAAAATTATGATAATCAGAAATGTTAATTTGGAAACGGTATGCGGAATAACCAGTAAGTTGCCAGAGAATACATTGCCGGAAATTGCATTTGCGGGAAAATCTAACGTAGGGAAATCTTCGCTGATTAATGCTTTGATCAACCGTAAGTCATATGCACGTATCTCGGCAACACCAGGAAAAACGCAGACGATTAATTTCTATAATATCAATGAAGAAATGTATCTGGTAGACCTCCCAGGATATGGTTATGCGAAAGTATCGGAGCAGGAAAAAGTAAAATGGGGCCAATTGATTGAACGATATCTTCATGGTTCTAAGCAGCTGCAGGCAGTGTTCCTTTTGATCGACATTCGCCATGATCCATCTGCTAATGATAAGATGATGTATGACTGGATCGTAGCACAGGGATACTATCCGATCATTATTGCAACAAAGCTGGATAAGATTAAGAGAAGTCAGATTGATAAGCAGATAAAAGCGATTAAAACAGGTCTGAATCTGGTTCCGGGAACGAAGATCATACCATTTTCTTCCGTTACTAAGCAGGGCAGAGATGACATCTGGGATCTGGTTGAGAGTGAGTACCTGATCGAAGAAGAGGTGGAACAGACGGATGAAAACTAATTTTAGAGAGCAGCTGAAAGATGACCGCCCTTACTGGAAGGTCATCGTAAGTCTGGCCTTTAGCCTGGTCGGAACATTATTGTTTCTCTATCTGGGTTACAAGTTGCTTGGATTTTTTATGCCGTTTGTAATCGGATGGTTTATAGCATATATCGCCAGTCCGGTAGTAAATTGGCTGGAAAAACGAGTGAAAATCGTAAAAAAATTAGGTTCCGTGATTATGATTGTTGGTGTTCTGGCGGCAGTCTGTTTTATAATATATTTCATTATCAGTACATTATGGAAAGAAATATCCTTCTTGATTCAAGATATGCCTGGAATGTACCGAGATCTGGAGTCTGGATTGAGTCAGATAGGGAACAGTATGGAAGGTGTCTTTGGAAAGCTTCCGGATGGAGTACAGGAAGGATGGCATACCATGGTTGCTAATTTTGACGAGATGATGGGAGAACTGATGAGTAGAATCAGTGAACCTACTGTGTCAGCTGCCGGAAGATTCGCCAAGAGTATTCCGTCCGTGCTGGTAGCAACAATCGTTACTTTTATCTCCGCATACTTTTTTATTGCCGAGCGGGAAGATGTTATCCGATGGTCTAAAAAAGTAGCACCAGATGCACTGGTGAGTCGTATGACAATGGTAATCGATAATCTGAAATTTGCCGTTGGAGGATATTTAAAAGCCCAGTTGAAGATCATGGTTGTTGTATACATAATCTTGGTTGTCGGATTTATAATATTGAATATTCATTTTTCGTTCCTTTTGGGACTTTTAATTGCACTTTTAGATTTTCTGCCATTTTTTGGAACTGGAACAGCGCTGATTCCATGGGCAATATATCAATTCTTTATGGGAAATTACAAATTAGTAGTGGGATTGGTTATTTTATATGCTGTTACTCAGTTGGTGAGACAGTTGATTCAGCCAAAATTAGTAGGAGACAGCATGGGATTACGTCCATTACTCACTCTGTTCTTGCTATATACCGGATACAAGATTGGAGGTGTGTTCGGTATGATTTTTGCCGTTCCGATTGGAATGATCGCGATAAATCTATACAAGGCAGGAGCATTTGATTACATTTTGGATGATATAAAAATATTAGCAGAGGGAATATTAAGTTTAAGAAATTAGGGAACGCTGACAAAATACACAAAAAAGGAGAGAGTATTATGGAAAAATTGCTAAAAGAGTTTCGTGAGGATCTTGCGAAATTTCGAGAGATGACAGACAAGTTTTATGCAAAAGAAGTTAATATGAAAGAGTACAAAGGATTTTCCGGCGGATTTGGAAGTTATGCTCAGAAGGGTGGACAGGCAAGTATGTTAAGATTGCGTCTGCCTGGTGGAAGACTGACAAAGGAAAAATTAAAATTTGTAGTTGATTCCATTGAAGAATATGGCGTGGAAAAAGCGCATTTTACAACTTGCCAGACGATTCAGTTCCATAATCTGGATGGAAAAGCGGCTTGTGATATCATGGAAAAAGCATTGGATGTAGGAATTGTCACCAGAGGCGGTGGCGGAGATTTTCCAAGAAATACTATGGTGTCCCCTTTGTCAGGAGTAGAAGAAGGAGAGTACTTTGATGTACTTCCATATGCGGAAGCTGTATCGGATTATTTGCTTGGTTTTATTAAAACCGTTAAAATGCCTAGAAAACTGAAAGTAGGATTTTCTAACTCTCCGGCAAATGTAACACATGCTACATTCAGAGATCTGGGATTTGTGGCAACTGCCAACGGAACATTTGATGTATATAGTGCCGGCGGTCTTGGAAATAACCCTCGTATGGGTGTAAAAGTAGCAGAAGATGTGCAGCCGTCACAAGTGTTGTATTATGTAAAGGCAATGGTAGAGACATTCCTGGCATATGGAAATTATGAGAACCGGGCGAAGGCAAGAACCCGTTATATGCAGGAGTCATTAGGAGTTGAGGGATACAAGAAAGCATATCTTGAAAAATTAGAATCTGTAAAGGCAAATGAAAATTTAGATATTGATGTGAAAGCAACTCCAGTTAAGAAAGTATCTGACGGAACAAAAGTAACAGGAAAACGTGTCATCGCCCAGAAACAGGAGGGTCTGTATGCGGTTGCTTATCATCCACTTGGCGGAGTACCTGCAGTTTCTAAATTTGCAGAGCTTTATGATGTGATTAAAGATATGGAAGCAGTAGAAATCCGCATTGCACCAGATGAGACTATTTATGTCGTTAATCTGAATGGTGATGAAGCACAGAAAGTTCTGAAAGTAACGGACGATGGTGCACAAAATCTCTTTGAGACATCCGTTTCTTGTATTGGAGCGACTATTTGTCAGATTGGGCTGCGCGATTCACAGGGAGCATTGGCTGAGATCATTCATGAAGTAAGAAAATATGATTTTGCAGATGGGATATTGCCACGAATTCATATTTCAGGCTGTACTTCTTCCTGTGGAACTCATCAGATTGGAACATTGGGATTCCATGGTGGAGCAAAAAGGGTAAATGATGTTGTAGAACCTGCATTTACCTTCCATGTAAATGGCTCTGATCAGCAGGGAGAGGAACGTTTCGGAGAACAGTGGGGCATGATGCTGCAGAAAGATATGCCGGCATTCTTCGTTGAACTTGGAAAAACAATTCAGGCAGAAAATAAGACATTCGAGACCTGGTATGCAGAAGAACCTAAAAAATTAAAAACAATTGCAGAGAAGTATTTATTAAATTAACGCGATGAAAGGTAAGAGATTAGATCAATTACAATTTTTAAGATTTATAGGATTTTGTTTTATTTTTTTGTTTCATGCTCTTGGAACGAATCTTGAACCATATTTCTATTCAGCCAACTCTGCTTATGCAATGGTAAGCTTTTTCTTCATATTGTCAGGATTTGGTTCGGGTTATTCTTCTGCAGACCGATATGAGAAGCCTACGGTAAAAGCTATGTTACTCCATCAATGGAAAAAAATAAAAAAAATATATCCGATTTTGTTCTTGTCTGTTATTTACTGTATATTACAGACGGATTTGCCTTCTATAATTAATAATGGAGATATGAACGCATTAAAGGAGAGTAGCTGGACGTTGATGAAATGCTTACTTATGATCCAGGCATGGTGGAATCCATATCTTCACTATAATGGTGTTACCTGGTTCATATCGGCTATTATGTTTTTATATCTATTTGACCTTCCTGTGCGTTATCTGCTTGATAAATTACATAAAAATAAAAGAGAAAAGGCAATACTTACCGGCGTTAGCGTATGTCTGGCCATTTTTATCTTTCTTGTAGCGGTGTTGGTCAGAAATCGGGAAGATTTTGGATATTGCATCTATGCATTTCCTCCATCCAGACTGGCAGAATACTTGCTGGGAATGTGTGTGGGAAGGATGATGTATCGAGTAAATGATGAGAGAAAATCAATCGGAAATATTACATTATTCTCCTTCTTAGAAGGAGGAGCTCTGGTACTTTGGGTTGCATTATTCTTCTTACCGTTGCCAGTCAACTCATTCAGTATGCAGGTATATTGGCTGATTCCCAATATTCTTGTATTAATTATTATGGGACTCGGGAAAGGAGTTTTTTCCAATCTATTTAAAATGAAGCCATTTCAATTTGCCGGCAATATTAGTATGGAATGCTACTTACTTCATCAGCCGATATTGTTGACATATGCATCCTTTGTGCAGATGGAAAATACATTAAGAGGAACGATGTTCTATATTATGTTTAATTTTGGATTTACAATTCTGTTGAGTGCACTGCTTCACCGGAAGTCGAACTAATACTGTGGTTTATTCCAGTTCTAACATGACATCGGCAATAAAATAGCCGCTTTATACTTGTGCGGAAGAAGATGAAAAACAGTTGTAAGTATGTAGTATATAATATAAAGCTGAGAAAGTACAGAACAAACATTCGATTGTCCTGTACTTTTGTTTTATATTCTGATATAATGGCAACAGAAAATGCAGATAATAGATTCATAGGAGGATTTCATGGATCATTTTGAATTAGTATCAGAATACGCCCCGACCGGTGACCAGCCGCAGGCGATTGAGCAGTTAGTAAAAGGGTTCAAGGAAGGTAACCAGTGCCAGACGCTTCTTGGTGTCACTGGTTCAGGAAAGACCTTTACGATGGCCAATGTTATCCAACAATTAAATAAACCGACGCTTATCATAGCCCACAACAAGACTCTCGCGGCACAATTATATGGTGAATTTAAAGAATTCTTCCCAAACAATGCAGCGGAGTATTTTATGTCCTAGTTTGGAGGCAGGGTGATAACCGTGATATATAGTGCTGTTTAATATTGAATATTTCATATTTTCTGGAAAGAATTGAAATATATGGACAGAATAACAGCGGATGAACAGGTGAGATTAGTGACATGTATTTGTGTAATGTACGAGATAATATTGGTAGGAAAGTAGTAAGAGATGGAATGAGGGAAACTTTATTTCTCCAATTCTTACCATGATATAATTGTTGAGAAGTTTAAGGATGTCGCATTATATTATAAAGAGATAAAGGGAGATTACGAAATGCAAAAGTCATTAGCTTTTATTTGAAAATTTAATGATAAAGTGGATATATTCTTTAATGTTTTGAGATGAGGTGAAAATAGGAATGAATCAGGAGCATGAGATAGTTCTATATCAGGTTGAAGATACCAATATATATGTAAATGTGTTTTTCAAAGAAGATACTTTTTGGATGACACAAAAAGCAATGGCAGAATTATTTGACTGTACAACCGATAATATTTCTTTACATTTGAAAAACATTTACAAGGAAGAAGAATTAGACGAAGTGTCAACTACCGAGTTTTTCTCGGTAGTTCAAAATGAGGGTCAACGGAATGTTAAAAGAAATGTAAAATGTTATAATCTGGATGCAATCATTGCGGTTGGATATCGAGTTAACTCCAAGAAAGCTACGCGGTTTCGACAGTGGGCTACTAAAACATTAAAAGAATATATTACCAAAGGGTTTGTGTTGAATGATGATATGCTTAAAAATGGAAAGCCTTTTGGAAAAGATTATTTTGATGAATTATTGGAGCGTATCCGTGAAATCAGGGCAAGTGAGCGAAGAGCTTATCAAAAAATCACGGATATTTTTGAGCAATGCAGTTATGATTACGATAAAAACAGTGAAATTACAAAGAATTTCTATGCTTTTGTCCAGAACAAATTGCATTTTGCGGTTACGGGCAAGACCGCTGCAGAACTGATATATGAACGTGCTGATTCGGGAAAACCTGCGATGGGGTTAACTACATGGAAAGATGCTCCTGATGGCAAGGTTTTAAAACGTGATATTGGAATTGCAAAAAATTATTTAAATGAAAAAGAATTATCCCGCTTAAATAGACTGGTAACTATGTTCATTGATTATGCAGAATTAATGGCTGAAGATGAGATATTAATGAGTATGCAGGATTGGGTTGACCAGACAAATCAGTTTTTAACGAATAACAGGCGTAAGGTATTGGCTGGAAAAGGAAAAGTATCACATGATACTGCGATGGAAAAAGCTGAAAAAGAATATGAAGTGTTTAGGGTAAAACAGGATAGGGAGTATGTTTCTGAGTTTGATCGGGAAGTAGAAAAATATCTTAAAGGTTAAAGAGAAAATTAATATTACATTTTTTGAATGAAATAGAAGAATCGTTCTTTTTTGAATTTAAAAATGATGAAGTGTCCGGTGCTAAATAAGTAAAAGAGATTTCTGCGTTAGCAAATACATATGGTGAATATATTTTTGTTGGAATATCAGATACTTAAGTGAAAAACTAAATTCCAGTTGTGGATTATCTCAGTAAATATGGTCTCATTTGAGAAATATTATGCGTATTTCAGACGAAGAAGAACGCAATTTCTATTTGGATGAAGCGGCTAATGAAAATTGGACTGTAAGAGTGTTGGAACGTAATATTAAAAGTGGATATTATAAGAGAATGCTGTCTACACAGTTGCCAGATACGGAGAATAAAACATTAGAATTTGTTAAGGATCCGTTTGTGCTAGAATTTATGGGAGTAAAGCAAAATGATGGACATTTAGAAAGTGATATTGAAAAGGCTATTATTAGCAATCTTCAAAAATTCTTATTAGAAATGGGAAAAGGATTTTCATTTGTAGGTAGACAGATGAGAATTTGCACGGAAACAACAGATTTTTATATTGATTTAGTTTTTTACAATTATATTTTGAAGTGTTTTGTACTTATTGACTTAAAAACAACAAAGTTAACGCACCAAGATATTGGGCAAATGGATATGTATGTGCGTATGTTTGATGATTTGAAACGTAGGGAAGATGATAATCCCACTATTGGTATTATTTTTTGTACGGACAAAGATGAAACGATGGTTAAATATTCTGTTTTACATGAGAATCAACAGATTTTTGCTTCTAAATACATGACTGTTTTACCTACTATAGAAGAGTTGCAAAAAGAATTGGAACGAAATCAATTGATATATAATCAGGATTAAAATTATTTCAAAAAAATGCGAAAGCCATTAGATGTATTTGAATTGGCTACACGTGTGTAGCCAATTCAGTGTGTGGATAATTTATTGAACAAAATTGTCGAATCGTCAAAAAATTCAACATTTGAATCGGAATAATGTTTGTTTTCAATACATATGTTAACTTTTGAGTTCTTAAATTCGAGTAAAGGGTTAATTTGGAGTATTAACTAGATGAATTTACAATAATTACACGAATTTTTGGCTGATGGATAAATTTTTTATACTATAGATTTTAAGAGGTGTTTTTATGCAAGATGCACAAAAATGTTTTGAATTACATTCTGAATACAAGCCGACCGGCGATCAGCCGCAGGCGATTGAGCAGTTAGTAAAAGGTTTTAAAGAAGGTAACCAATGCCAGACGCTTCTTGGTGTCACCGGTTCCGGTAAGACCTTCACGATGGCAAATGTTATCCAACAATTAAATAAACCAACGCTTATCATAGCGCATAACAAGACCCTTGCTGCACAGCTCTACGGTGAATTCAAGGAGTTCTTCCCGAACAATGCGGTGGAGTATTTTGTGTCCTACTATGATTATTACCAGCCGGAGGCTTATGTCCCTTCCTCTGACACTTACATTGCCAAGGACTCATCCATCAACGATGAGATAGACAAGCTTCGCCATTCTGCCACGGCAGCGTTATCGGAGCGGCGGGATGTGATTATCGTGGCCAGCGTATCTTGCATCTATGGTCTGGGTTCGCCGATTGATTATCAGAACATGGTCATTTCCCTGCGTCCGGGTATGATCAAGGATCGTGATGAAGTTATCCGCAAGTTGATCGATATACAATATGATCGTAATGAGATGGACTTTAAGCGCGGCACATTCCGGGTTCATGGGGATGTATTGGAGGTGTTTCCGGCAGGATCTGAGGAATATGTGGTGCGGGTTGAATTCTTTGGAGATGAGATTGACCGGATCACTGAGGTTGATGTATTAACGGGAGAGATTAAGAATGAACTGAGTCATATCGCCATCTTTCCTGCTTCCCACTATGTAGTGTCGAAAGAGAATATGGAACGGGCGATTCAGGGGATTGAAGAAGAACTGGAGGAGCAGATCCGATTCTTTAAGAGTGAAGGGAAGCTTCTGGAAGCTCAGAGAATCTCTGAGCGGACGAATTTTGATATCGAGATGATGCGGGAGACCGGTTTTTGTTCAGGAATAGAGAATTATTCAAGACATTTGACGGGACTGGCACCGGGACAGCCGCCACATACGTTGATAGATTATTTCCCGGATGATTTTATCATGATGATTGATGAGTCGCATAAGACAGTGCCGCAGATTGGAGGTATGTTCCATGGTGATCAGTCCAGAAAGTCTACGTTGGTAGAATATGGATTCCGTCTGCCGTCGGCAAAAGACAATCGCCCCTTGAATTTTGAAGAATTTGAAGGTAAGATTGATCAGGTACTATTTGTATCAGCGACTCCCGGACCTTATGAGGAACAGCATGAACTGCTTAGAGCTGAGCAGGTCATCCGTCCGACAGGGCTATTAGATCCTGAGGTGGAAGTGCGCCCGGTGGAAGGCCAGATTGACGATCTGGTAAGTGAGGTCAATAAGGAGATCGCCAAGAAGAATAAGATATTGATTACGACATTGACGAAGCGAATGGCAGAGGATCTGACGGATTATATGCGAGAATTGGGCATCCGTGTACGTTATCTGCATTCGGATGTGGATACATTGGAACGGACGGAGATCGTTCGGGATATGCGTCTGGATGTCTTTGACGTGCTGGTGGGAATCAATCTTTTGAGAGAAGGTCTGGATATTCCAGAGATTACCCTGGTGGCGATTCTGGATGCCGATAAGGAAGGGTTCTTACGTTCGGCAACGTCTTTGATTCAGACAATTGGGCGTGCGGCGCGAAATGCAGAAGGACATGTTATCATGTATGCGGATGTGATGACAGATTCCATGCGTCAGGCAATCGATGAGACAGAGCGCCGCCGCAAGGTACAGATGGCGTACAATGAGGAGCATGGGATTACTCCGAAGACCATTCAGAAGAGTGTACGTGATCTGATCGCAGTATCGAAGAAGGTCGCTGCAGAAGAGATTCGGATGGAAAAAGATCCGGAGTCTATGAGTGAAAAGGAACTTGAGAAGTTAATCAAGGAATTGAGTAAACAGATGAAGAAGGCTGCAACAGAATTGAATTTTGAAGCTGCCGCAGAATTAAGAGATAAGATTGTAGAACTGAAGCAACAGCTGCAGCAGATGTGAAAGGGATAGAACAATGTCGAAGAACAATGATAAGAAGCAATATATAAGAATACGAGGTGCCAATGAGCATAATCTGAAGAATATTGATCTGGATATTCCAAGAAATGAGTTGGTGGTATTGACGGGACTCAGCGGCTCCGGGAAATCATCTCTTGCGTTTGACACTATTTACGCGGAAGGGCAGAGAAGATATATGGAATCCTTGTCATCTTATGCAAGGCAATTCCTGGGACAGATGGAGAAGCCAGATGTAGAGAGCATTGAAGGACTGTCCCCGGCGATTTCCATTGATCAGAAGTCTACGAACAGGAATCCGCGTTCAACGGTGGGAACGGTCACAGAGATCTATGATTATTTTCGATTGCTGTATGCAAGAATCGGTATTCCACATTGCCCGAAGTGTGGTAAAGAGATTAAGAAGCAGACGGTAGATCAGATGGTAGATCAGATTCTGGAATTGCCGGAGCGGACGAAGATACAGCTGTTGGCGCCGGTCGTAAGAGGAAGAAAAGGAACCCATGCCAAATTATTTGAACGCGCGAAAAAAAGCGGTTATGTCCGTGTGAGGGTGGATGGCAATCTCTATGAATTGTCGGAAGAGATTACTCTGGATAAAAATATCAAGCATAATATCGAGATTATTGTAGACCGACTGGTCGTAAAAGAAGGAATTGAGCAGCGGCTGACAGATTCTATTGAGAATGTTCTGGCACTTGCGGAGGGACTGATGATTGTGGATGTCATCGGTGGTGAGCCGATGAATTTCAGCCAGAGTTTTTCTTGTCCGGACTGTGGTATCAGCATTGATGAGATTGAACCGAGAAGTTTTTCGTTCAATAATCCCTTCGGTGCATGCCCAGAGTGTTTTGGATTGGGATATAAGATGGAATTCGATGAAGATCTGATGATTCCAGACAAGAATCTTAGCATCAGCGAAGGGGCAATCGCTGTCATGGGATGGCAGTCCTGTACGGATAAGAAGAGTTTCACTTATGCGATTCTGGATGCGCTGAGTAAAGAATATAATTTTTCTTTGGATACACCATTTAAAGATTATCCAAAAAAGATACACGATGTGTTGATTTATGGAACTGGAGGAAAAGAGGTAAAGGTACATTATCGCGGACAGCGCGGTGAGGGAATCTACGATGTGGCATTTGAAGGACTGATTCGGAATGTTGAACGGCGCTACCGGGAGACATCTTCAGAAACTGTCAAGGCTGAATATGAAGAATTTATGTGTATCACACCTTGCCATGAGTGTGGCGGACAGAGATTGAAGCCAGGAGCATTGGCTGTTACAGTAGGAGATAAGAATATCTCTGAAGTAACGGCCATGTCCATCGAAAAATTGCAAGTATTCTTAAAGCAATTGCAGTTGAGTAAGCAGCAACAGATGATTGGAGGACAGATCTTAAAGGAGATCAATGCCCGTATTCAATTTTTAATGGACGTAGGTCTGAATTACCTGACATTGGCCCGCGCAACTGGAAGCCTTTCTGGTGGAGAGGCACAGCGGATTCGGCTGGCAACGCAGATCGGCTCTGGCCTGGTTGGGGTTGCTTATATTCTGGATGAACCGAGCATTGGGCTGCATCAGCGAGATAATGACAAGTTGTTGGGCACATTGCGCCATTTGCGCGATCTGGGTAATTCTGTAATCGTTGTAGAGCATGATGAAGATACGATGCTGGCAGCAGATTATATTGTGGATATTGGACCGGGAGCTGGCGAACACGGCGGAGAAGTCGTTGCCCAAGGCACTGCAAAAGAGATTATGGAGAATAAAAATTCCATAACCGGCGCATACCTAAGTGGTAGAATTAAGATCCCTGTGCCTGAGAAACGGATGCAGCCAACCGGATGGCTGAAGGTCATTGGTGCGCAGGAGAACAACCTGAAGAACATTGATGTAGAATTCCCTTTGGGAGTGATGACATGTGTAACAGGTGTTTCCGGATCGGGGAAGAGTTCTCTTGTGAATGAGATCTTGTACAAGCGCCTTGCGAGAGAATTGAACCGTGCAAGAACAATCCCGGGAAAACATAAAGATATAGAAGGAATCAGTCAGCTGGACAAGGTCATCAATATTGACCAGTCTCCAATCGGACGTACTCCGCGATCTAATCCTGCGACTTATACGGGAGTGTTCGATCTGATCCGCGATCTGTTCGCGGCAACGCCGGATGCGAAAGCAAGAGGATATAAGAAAGGCAGATTCAGTTTTAATGTGAAGGGTGGAAGATGCGAAGCCTGTGCCGGAGACGGAATCCTGAAGATTGAGATGCATTTCCTGCCGGATGTGTATGTTCCTTGTGAGGTCTGTGGCGGAAAGCGCTATAATCGGGAGACACTGGAAGTGAAATATAAAGGAAAGAGCATCTATGACGTCCTGGATATGACGGTCGAAGAGGCGTTACATTTCTTTGAAAATGTACCCAGCATTCGAAGAAAGATGGAGACGCTGTATGATGTTGGATTATCTTATATCCGGCTGGGACAGCCGTCTACCACACTGTCAGGCGGAGAAGCGCAGCGGATTAAGCTTGCTACGGAATTAAGCAAGAGAAGTACCGGAAAGACAATCTATATCTTAGATGAGCCAACAACAGGACTGCATTTTGCGGACGTTCACAAATTGACAGAGATTCTGCGCAGGCTCTCTTCGGATGGCAATACGGTAGTAGTCATTGAACATAATCTGGATGTGATTAAGACGGCAGATTATATCATTGATATCGGGCCGGAAGGAGGAGACAAAGGTGGAACTGTAATTGCAAAAGGGACACCAGAAGAGGTCGCAAAGAACCCAATATCCTACACAGGAAAATACATCGATGCCATGCTGCGCAAGTAGATGGAATTCACAAAGATTTAAGAAAAAAAGGTTTCCATTTTCAGGAAAGTTGATTATAATGGAACGTGCACTAAAGGTGCATGTGAATAAATAAACAAATGATAATCATATAGATAGCTTAATGAAAGGGGAAATAAGGATGTCAGTAGATATTGGAATTGATTTGGGAACAGCAAGCGTTCTGGTCTATGTAAAAGGGAAAGGCGTCATATTAAAAGAGCCTTCCGTTGTAGCTTATGACAGGGATACGAACGCGATAAAGGCAATCGGCGAGGAAGCACGTCTGATGCTGGGAAGAACACCGGGAAATATTGTGGCTGTCCGGCCGCTACGTCAGGGTGTGATCTCAGACTATACAGTTACAGAAAAGATGATTAAGTATTTTGTACAGAAAGCATTGGGCAAGCGGACATTTAAGAAGCCGAGAATCAGTATCTGTGTTCCAAGTGGGGTTACCGAAGTGGAACGAAAGGCAGTAGAAGAGGCAACTTATGCGGCAGGCGCGAGAGAAGTGAACTTAATCGAAGAGCCGGTGGCAGCTGCGATCGGAGCCGGGATAGACATCTCCAAGCCTTGCGGTAACATGATCGTAGATATCGGTGGCGGAACTGCAGATATTGCGGTGATTTCCCTGGGAGGAACAGTAGTAAATTCTTCTATTAAGATTGCAGGCGATGATTTTGATGAAGCCATTGTCCGCTATATGCGTAAGAAGCATAATCTTTTGATCGGTGAGAGAACGGCAGAAGATATTAAGATTAAGATAGGGACTACTTATCCATTGATTGAAGATGAGGTCATGGAAGTCAGAGGAAGAAATCTTGTGACAGGTCTTCCGAAGACGGTAACCGTTACATCTTCCGAGACGGAGGAGGCGCTTCGAGAGCCGACGGGTCAGATCGTGGAAGAGGTTATCAATGTACTGGAACGCACACCACCGGAATTGTCGGCAGATATCCTGGATCGTGGAATCATGCTTACCGGCGGCGGAGCTTTGCTGAGAGGCCTGGAAGAGCTGATAGAAGAAAAGACAGGAATCAATACCATGACTGCAGATGATCCAATGAAAGTGGTTGCGATTGGAACCGGACAGTTTGTAGAGTTAATGGGCGGACGAAGAGAATTCTAATGGAAAGTATAAAAGGATATGTAGAACATATTGTATACCGTAATGAAGATAACGGATATACAGTATTTCATCTGAGTAACGATGATGGTGAAGTGACGTGTGTCGGTAACTTTCATTATATCGAAGAAGGAGAGCTCCTGAAACTGGAAGGAGAGTATACTACGCACAAATTATATGGTCTCCAGATGAAGGTAGAGACTTCTGAGGTGTGCGAACCGGAGGACCTGATATCCATTGAACGGTATCTGGGCTCTGGAGCAGTAAAGGGTGTGGGCACAGCACTTGCCGGAAAGATCGTTAAGAAATTCAAAGAAGATACCTTTCGAATTATAGAAGAGGAGCCGGAACGGCTGGCTGAGATCAAGGGAATCAGCGAGCGAAAGGCAAGAGAGATTGCCATACAGGTAGAAGAGAAGAAGGATATGCGCCAGGCAATGATATATCTGCAGAAATATGGAATATCAACGACCCTGGCAGCCAAGATATACCAGCATTATGGCAGGAACGTATATCGTGTGATCGAGGAAAATCCTTATCAGCTTGCCGATCATGTGTCGGGAGTTGGGTTTAAGACCGCTGATGAGATTGCAGCAAAGGTTGGAATTCATACGGATTCTGACTATCGCATCCGCAGCGGCATTTTCTATACGCTTTTACAGAGTGTGAATGATGGACATGTCTATCTGAAGCAAGAAGTATTATTAAGAAAAGCAAGTGAACTTCTGGAAGTGGAGATTCAGGATATCGAGAAATATCTGATGGATCTCGCCATGGAAAAGAAAATCGTTATGAAGAAAGCGGAGAATGGAATGCGCATCTATTCTTCCCATTATTATTACATGGAGATGAATGTAGCTAAGATGCTGCATGATCTGAATGTGAACTGTGATGTTGCAGAGGACAATCTGGAACGTCGGCTTCAGGCGATCGAGAAGAATACAGGACTGTATCTGGATGATAAGCAGAGAACAGCGGTGATGGAAGCTGCACGCAGAGGCGTCATGGTCTTGACGGGAGGACCGGGAACCGGAAAGACGACGACCATCAATGCGATGATACATTTCTTTGAAAGTGAAGGAATGGACATCTATCTGGCTGCACCTACCGGTCGTGCTGCCAAGCGTATGACGGAGGCAACCGGATATGAGGCACAGACGATCCATCGATTGTTAGAGGTCAGTGGGAATCCAGAAGATGACAGTACCAATGGTTTTCAGAGAAATGAAGAGAATCCTCTGGAGGCAGATGTGATCATTATTGATGAGATGTCAATGGTAGACCTTCCACTGATGTATGCTTTGCTGGGAGCAATCGTTCCGGGAACCAGATTGATACTGGTGGGTGACCGTAACCAGCTTCCAAGCGTAGGACCGGGAAGTGTACTGAAGGATATTATTGATTCCCATTGCTTTGCCGTCGTTATGTTGACGAAGATATTTCGTCAGGCAGGAGAAAGCGATATTGTGGTCAATGCTCATAAGATCAATCGTGGAGAAGAGGTTGTATTAGATAATAAGAGCCGGGACTTCTTCTTCCTGAAGCGGCAGGATGCCAATGTGATTATCAGTGTTGTGATTACATTGATCCAAAAGAAACTCCCGAAGTATGTCAATGCCAAGCCTTATGATATTCAGGTTCTGACGCCTATGAGAAAAGGTCTGTTAGGTGTGGAACGTCTGAACCGGATACTCCAGGAATATCTGAATCCACCAGAGCCCAAAAAGACGGAAAAAGAGTATGGAGATCGTCTGTTCCGAGAAGGTGACAAGGTCATGCAGATCAAGAATAACTATCAGCTGGAGTGGGAAGTGGTGACAAGATATGGAATGACCATCGACAAAGGCCAGGGCATCTTTAATGGTGATATGGGAATCATCAAGGAGATCAATACATATGAAGAAGTGGTAATTGTGGAGTATGATGAGCAGCGCCTGGTGAAGTATCCATATACTTTGCTGGATGAGCTGGAACTCGCTTATGCGATTACTATACATAAATCTCAGGGGAGTGAATATCCTGCGGTCGTGATTCCGTTACTGCAGGGACCAAGGCAGTTGTATCACAGGAACCTTCTGTACACGGCTGTCACAAGAGCAAAGCAATGTGTAACGTTAGTAGGAAGTGATGTGGTATTTCAGGAAATGATTCATAATACCAACGAACAGGATCGTAACACAAGCCTTGCAGAACGAATCCAGGAATTACAATGATAAAGATATTACAGGCTTTTCTGAAAAGAATCAGTCTATGGCTGTGGCCAGAGGTCTGTCCATTTTGTGGAAAGGTATATCGTCAGGGAATCTGCACTGCATGCAGGCGGAAACTGGAACACTTAAAAGTCCGGGAACCGCGGTGTATGCAGTGCGGAAAGCCGATCCGATATGCAGAACAAGAGTATTGTCATGATTGTACATGTACACATCATTTTTATGACAGAGGGCTGAGCCTATGGCTTCACAAAGCTCCGGTCAACACATCCATCTATCAATTCAAATATCATAATCAGAGAAGATATGGAATCCATTATGCAGAGGAATTAATACGTACCTATGGTCATATGATCAAAAGGTGGAACCCAGATCTTATCATTCCGATTCCCCTTCATAAAAAACGAAGGAAAAAGCGAGGCTATAATCAGGCACAGATTATCAGTGCAGAGATTGGAAAGAATATGAATATACCGGTAGATACGAAAAGTCTGGTACGATGTATATCTACCAATCCTCAGAAAACGTTAGATCATGATGAGCGGAAGAAGAATCTGAGTCATGCATTTTCTGTGAGAAAAGGTTTTGTCCCGGTGTCAGCAGTGCTATTGATTGATGATATCTATACAACGGGAAATACTATAGATTATGCCGCGAAAACTCTGAAAAAAGCGGGAGTTGAAAAAGTATACTTTTTGACCATAAGTATTGGACAAGGATACTGATATTTGTTATACTAAAAATGATGTTTAAATGGATAGTGAAACATTTTGAGGTGGATTATGTTAGATGAAAAAAAGGTAAAACTTATGACCCATCTTGCGTTCTATGAACAGACACAAGGAAAGGAAGATTTTAAAATCAGTGCGTATTACCGTAAGGATTATGCAAGTCTGCATACGATATGCACTTTTTTATGGGTTACCGTTGGATATATATTGGCAGTTGCACTGGTGATACTGGCGGGTCTGGATACTCTGATGGAGAAGATGTCAAATGGAGCACTGGTGATGATGATTGGAATCATATTGCTGGGATATGTTGCGCTGGTTATCATATATTTGATTATCAGCAGCTTTATTTATAATGAGAAGCATAAGAAGGCCAGACAGAGAGTGAAGAAATATAATCATAATCTGACAAGATTGCTTAAGATGTATGAAAAGGAGAACAAATAGATGGATATGATATACGTATTTCGCGGACGGATACAAGAGCTATATGCTAAGAATTCAAAGGTGTTTGACAAGATATTCCAGTTTATTCTTGCAATTGTGACATTTACGGTAATCAACCACAATGTAGGGTTTATGAAGGCTGTGGCATCGCCGGTGGCAAGTCTTGCACTTGCGGTAATCTGTACTTTCCTTCCGTTGATGGTGACAGTAATCATGGCAACAGTACTGATTCTTGCCCATATGTTTGCTTTGTCTATTGGAATGTTGGCGGTAACAGCAGTTATATTTTTGATTATGTACATTTTCTATCTGCGGCTGACACCGAAGAAGGCATTAATCGTTCTGTTGACACCGTTGGCATTCTTCCTGAAAGTCCCATATATTATCCCGGTGGCATGTGGTCTGGTGGCAACCCCAATCAGTCTGATCGCAATCTCTTGCGGAACGATTGTGTATTACATGCTGGAATATGTAAAAAAGAGTTCTGTGAATATTGAAAATGTCGGTGCAAAAGGAATGCTGACGCAGGTAACAAAGTATGTACAGCAGGTATTTCAGAATAAAGAGATGTGGATCGTTATCGTTGCATTTATAATTTGCTTTTTTGTAGTATTTACATTGCGCAGAACTTCTATGGATCATGCGTGGAAGGTGGCTATTGTCGCAGGTGCCGTTGCTAATGTCATTGTAATCGTAGCAGGAGACATCGCATTAGGAGTACATACTTCTTATGGAACTTTGATCGGTGGGAATGTCGGAGCAATCGTAATTGGACTGATTCTGGAATTGTTCCTGTTCTCAGTGGATTATGCAAGAAGTGAGAACCTTCAGTTTGAAGATGATGAGTATTATTATTATGTAAAAGCAATTCCAAAGGTATCGGTGGCAACACCAGAGAAGACTGTTAAGCGAATTAACGAACGTCAGGAGACTGAGATCATTGATACAGAGACGGTTCGCAAAAAAGCAGATTCCCAGGCTCAGAACCGTAGAGTAAATGTGAAAAAAAGTGGAAAAAAGCCAGCACCCAAAAAAGGACCGGCTGCAAAGAAACATGATATGAAAGAAGTAGATAAGATGCTTCTGACACAGAGCCTTAGAAAAGATCTTAATTTAAAGGATTAGAGGCATCATAATAATAGCAATATAAAGGAGGTGAAAGAATGGAACAGCAGATCAGCAATTTTCTTGGAAGATATGTAAGAGACTTGTATTTCCCGGAAGTGCGTATTACGGATATTGTAGAGATTTTAATCCTTACATTTTTGATCTATCAGCTGATAGTGTGGATTAAAAATACGAAAGCTTGGATGCTCATGAAAGGTATTCTGGTACTTGCTGTATTCATTCTGATCGCCGCAATATTTGAGATGCATACAATTCTGTTCCTGGCCAAGAATGCGGTCACGGTGATGGCGACGGCTGCAGTTGTGGTGTTCCAGCCTGAGCTAAGGCGTGCGCTGGAAAAACTGGGAGAACGGAAGTTTCTGCCATCTATGATTCCATTTGAGACCAAGCGAGAGAAGGTGCGCTTCAGTGAGGAAACAAGAGAGAGTATGATCAGCGCAGCTTATGCAATGGGTAAGGTCAAGACAGGAGCTCTTATCGTAGTAGAGCAGGCCATTCGGCTCACAGAATATGAGAGTACTGGGATTCAGATGGATTGTCTGGTGTCCAGTCAGGTGCTGATTAATATCTTTGAACATAATACACCTCTCCATGATGGTGCGATTATCGTGCGGGGAGACAGGATTGTGTCTGCAACGTGTTATCTGCCGCTGTCTGACAACATGGGAATCAGCAAGGATCTTGGAACCAGACACCGTGCGGCTGTCGGTATGAGTGAAGTAAGCGATGCACTGATTATTGTAGTATCAGAAGAGACGGGAGCAGTCTCTGTGGCACAGGGAGGCAGGATCTATCGAAATATCAGTGAAAAAGAATTAAGGGAGAGATTGGTAAGAATTCAGGATAAGCAGACAGAAGTAAATAGGTTGACAGCATTGTGGAAAGGAAGGCATAAGCATGAAAAAAAGACTAACAGTTAATTTCGGTCTTAAGATATTAGCCTTCTTTATCGCATTGTTCATGTGGCTGATCGTGGTTAATATCGATGATCCGGTAACGGATAAGACCTATACCGGTATTCCGGTACAAGTAATCAATGAAGAAGTAGTAACGTCAGCAAACCGAACCTATCAGATTGTAGATGATACACAGGAAGTGAGTGTTACAGTGACTGCTCAGCGTTCCGTGTTGAATGATATCAAAGCAGAAGATATTGTGGCAATTGCTGATATGAAAGAGATGTCACTTGGCACACAGATTCCGATCGAGGTCAAGATTGAGGGATATAAGTACGATAGTGCTGTCTCGAATCCAAGAAACCTTCAGATACAGATTGATGATGAAGCAAAGAACAATTTCCCGATTACTCCTACTACATTGGGAACGGTAAGAGAAGGATATGTCATCGGAGAATTGAAGGCTAATCCTGAAAAGGTGACGATTCGTGGCCCGAAGACAGTGATTGACAGCATCAATAGAGTTGTGGCAGAAGTGGATGTGTCGGGCTTGTCATCGGATACAGAAGTGGAAGCACGACTGGTGTTGTACGATGCGAATAATAATGTCATTGACCAATCGCTACTGGCTAATAATCTTGGAAAAGAAGGACTTACTGTCGAAGTGACATTACATCAGATCAAGAGTGTGAAGGTAGAGTTAGATACTTCGATGGTGACGGCAGCAGATGGATATAAGATCAGTGAGATCAGTGTAGAACCTCAGGAGGTCCGTATCTCAGGAAGCAAAAGTGCCCTGGCAAGAGTAACTGAGATATCAGTGCCTGCGTCAGCTCTCACAGCAGTGAACCTGACGCAGAGAACAGAGAGAAGTATAGATATCTCGCAGTATCTCCCGGAAGATGTTTCTCTGGTAGATGAGAATGCGGATAATGTAGTGGTTACAATCGCGGTGGAAAAGCCGGGGGCAAAGAACTTCGAAGTATCCACTAGTTCGATTACCGTTAATAACCTTGACAGTAATCTGGAATTGAGTTATGGATCGGTCGTAGATCTTGAGATTCAGATCAAAGGTCCGGATGCAACTCTGAATACGTTCTCGATTGCAAAAAAAGTCAGTATAGACCTTAAAGATTATACAAGACCAGGAACTTATACCGTGCCCGTATCAGTGGAACTTCCGTCGGGATGTTCTCTGGTGAATGAGGTGAGCGTAGAAGTGATACTGGAAGAAAAACAAGAGCAGGAGGAATAAACGGAGGAATTATGGTTAAGCAAAAAGTAACGATTACCAATCCTACAGGCTTGCATCTTAGACCCGCAGGAATCTTCTGTAACACTGCCAGCAGTTTTAAGTGTAAAGTGACATTTGTGTATGGCAATACGACAGCCAATGCAAAGAGTGTCTTGAGTGTTCTCGGAGCCTGCATTAAAAGAGGCGATGAGATTGAACTGATCTGCGACGGGGAAGATGAAGAAGAAGCAATGCGGACGATGACAAAAGTCATTGCAGATGGACTTGGTGAATAAGGTGAAAAAGAGAGAAGGGCAGTTTACATAAGATGTGTAAACTGCCTTTCTTGATTTGTTTTAAAAATTACAAAATTATTAAGAATTATTCAGAAATTACATCTAGATTTAAAGGTAGTTATAGTATAAACTTAATAAGTAGTGTGTAAATAATTGATGGGAGAATCTTATGATTAGAAATATATTAGACTATCTGGAACAATCAGCAAGACATTATCCAGATAAGATTGCATTTGCAGATGAAATGTCAACATGTACTTATAAAGAGTTGTGGAAAACTGCCAGATCTGTAGGCACGAAGTTGGCCAATTATGTTCCGCCAAGATCACCGGTTCCTGTATTCATGGAGAAAAGAGTGGAGACCATCTATGCATTCCTGGGTGCAGTGTATGCCGGCTGTTTTTATGTGCTGCTGGATCCAAAGCTTCCCTCAGAAAGATTGAAACAGATTCTTCAGACTCTTCAGTCAGAAGTTCTGGTGTTACACCCGGATTATGAGAAACAGTTCAAGGCATTGGAATATGAAAGGAATGTTGTAAATATTCTGGAAGCGTTACAGGGGGAAGAAGATGCAGTTCTATTAGAAACGATTCGTGAGCAGAGACTTGACATAGATCCTTTATATGCAATTTTCACATCTGGTTCCACAGGGATCCCTAAAGGAGTGTTAGTCAGTCACCGATCAGTCATTGATTTTATGGAAGAATTTGTTGATATATTCGGGATTACAGACAAAGATGTCATCGGTAATCAGGCGCCCCTCGACTTTGATGTATCCGTGAAGGATATCTATTCTACTTTGAAAACAGGGGCAACTATGCAGATTATTCCAAAGAAGATGTTCTCATTTCCGACAAAGCTTTTGGATTATCTGGACGAGCGAGAGATCACTACATTGATCTGGGCAGTGTCCGCACTGTGTATAGTTACAACGTTAAAAGGACTGGAATATAAAGTACCTCAAAAAGTGAATAAAATTATCTTTAGCGGAGAGGTCATGCCGATAAAGCACTTGAATGAATGGAAAAAATATCTGCCGGATGCCTTGTATGCGAATGTATATGGGCCCACAGAGATTACCTGTAATTGTACCTATTATATTGTGGACCGGGAATTTCAGCCAGGAGAGAGTCTGCCAATAGGACAACCATTTCCCAATGAAAAGGTATTTTTACTGGATGAGGGGAATCAACTTGTGCGGGAAGCTGGAAAGAAAGGAGAGATCTGCGTCTCTGGAACAGCCCTGTCTCTGGGATATTATCGGAATCCGGAACAGACCAAGAAAGTATTCGTTCAGAATCCGCTGAATGAAAAGTATCTGGAACGTATATATCGTACAGGAGATATGGCCTATTATGGGCACGATGGATATCTGTACTTTGCTTCCAGAAAAGACTTCCAGATCAAGCATATGGGACACAGGATTGAGCTTGGAGAGATCGAGCTGGCGATGGAGATGGCAGAGGGAATCCGCAGAGCCTGTTGTACTTATGATGAGCCGGAGAATAAGATCATTGCTTTTTATGAAGGCGAGGCTGAGAAACGGCAGATTGTCCGTGCATTGGGAAAGAAGCTTCCGGCATATATGATTCCAAACGTGTGGGTGAAGATGGATCGACTTCCAATTACAAAGAATGGAAAGATTGACCGAAAGAAAATGATGAAAGAATACAGGGAGGGTATCTATGGATAGAGTACAGCTGCAGACGATAGCCAGAGAATGTGCTACTCCGGCATATCTTTTTGATATTGATGAGCTGATAAGTAGAATTGAGATGGTAAAGCAAGAACTTGCCCAGTCAATTCAGCTGTGTTATGCAATGAAAGCCAATCCATTCCTGATAAAGCCGATTCAAACACGCGTTGATAAGTATGAAGTGTGTTCGATGGGAGAATTTCGTATCTGTGAACGTGCAGGGATTGCCATGGAGCAGATTGTCTTATCTGGTGTAAATAAAGAAAAAGAAGATATTCTCTCCATTATGGAAACATATGGATCAAAGGGGACTTATACAATCGAATCCCTGGAACAGTTGGAGCTTCTG
This sequence comes from Dorea chungnamensis, assembly GCF_039832125.1. Lineage (NCBI taxonomy): Bacteria > Bacillati > Bacillota > Clostridia > Lachnospirales > Lachnospiraceae > Dorea > Dorea chungnamensis. The sequence continues at coordinate 53,617 of NZ_JBDOHT010000014.1, forward strand.
GAGTATTGTGCTGCTCAGACAGGCAATGTGATTCGTGCATTGGTCCGATTGACCAGTGGAAATCAGTTCGGTGTTGATGAAGAAGATATCTGTACCATAATTGAAAAACGGAAAGCATATCCGCATATCTCTTTCGTGGGATTACAGTATTATTCCGGAACGCAGAAAAAGAAGATGGAAAAGATTGAGAAAGAGCTGAGATATCTGGATACATTTCTTCAGAGATTAAAAGAAGAATCAGGTTATGAGGCAGAAGAACTGGAATATGGACCGGGCCTCTACGTGCCGTATTTTCAGACGGATGAGGAGACGGATGATGGAGAGTTACTACAAGGACTTCGAAACCTATTGTCAGAATTAAAATATACAGGGAAGATTACTTTGGAAATGGGAAGGTATCTGTCTGCTTATTGTGGATATTATCTGACCAGCATTGCAGATCAAAAGAAAAACCATGGACAACAGTATGCAATCGTGGATGGCGGAATCAATCATCTCACATATTATGGGCAGGCGATGGCTATGAAAACTCCATATTATCAACATGTTCATAAAAATGTGCAAAAAAATGAAGGAGATGTGACAGAAGAGAATTGGAACATCTGCGGATCACTCTGTACAGTCAATGATGTCATTGTGAAGCAACTTCCACTAAAAGATGCTGCAGTGGGGGATATCATCATCTTCGAACGGACAGGAGCTTATGCGGTTACAGAAGGGATCTACCTGTTCTTAAGCAGAGATCTTCCGCAGATACTGTTCTACTCGAAGGAAAATGGCATTCAGATGATACGGGAACGGAGGCAGACAGATATCATGAATGGGATGGCAGAAAGATGAAAGAGAAGAGAAACAACCATATCATTAGAATGATCATATTCGTGATCTTGTGCGTGATTCTGTCTTGTTGCCTGAGTTGGGTTACGATGCCACCGAATGTTATATGGCTGAATCTCCATGAGTTGAAGGAAGATGGCCCTTATGATTATCTGTTCGTAGGGACATCCCATGGACAGTATGGAATCAGCCCACAAGTAGTGGATCAGGTGACGGGTAGGAATAGTTTTAACTTGTGCATGGCAAATGAATATCCTGTCGATACTTATTATCTGATCAAGGAAGCATGCAGGCAGCAGAAACCGAAAAAGATTATCTATGAGCTAGACCCATCCTACTGGATCACCGACCAGAATATGGGAACGGTAGCTGGTATGTTCTATAAGGAAATGCCCTGGTCCATGAACAAGCTTCAGTATCTTGGGGATAAGATTATAAAGCTGGATTATAGACAGACAATATTCCCGTGGAGCTACTATAAGAATCTTCTCCCTCAAGCACCGCAGACAATCCGAAAGAAATTGAGCGCGGAATATCGGCAATATGATCCGGCGATTCTGGATATTCCCGGAGGTCATTACGGCGGTGACGGTTTCATCTATCAGGATAAGGTAGAAGGAGCAGAGAAGGGAACCTTCAATAATGTTCCATGGAATGAGGAACAACTCCGGCCGGAGGCAGAAGAATATTTTGAAAAAATCTTAAACCATTGCAAGAAGGAAAATATTGAATTGGAAGTGATCACACTTCCGGTACCGGCAGAGACATATGCCAACACACCGGAAAGTTATCAGCAGTCTGACCGGTATTTTACAGAACTGATGCAGCAATATCGTATTCCATATCATAATTTTATCTTTGATTCGGCTCTTGCGTATGACAGAAGTATAGATAACTATTGGGATTATGATGGTCACATGTATGGAGATGCAGCAGAACAATTCAGCCTTGAACTAGGCAATTATCTAAAAGAGAATGATTAAAAGGAGGAACAAGACAATGGAACAATTATTAGAAATATTAAAGGATATTCAGCCAGATGTGGATTACGAGAACTGTACAACTCTGATTGACGACGAATTACTGGATTCATTTGCAATCTTAAGTATTGTAAGTGAATTGGAGGATGCTTTTGATGTTGAGATCACACCAGTCGATATCATCCCAGAGAATTTTAACTCTGCACAGGCATTATGGGAAATGGTACAACGGCTCCAGGAAGCTTAAAAGTGGAGGAAAGATATGTCTCTGATATCAATGGAATTCCTGCTATTCGTAGGAATCGCAGCTGTGGGATATTACCTGATCCCTAAGCAGTATCAATGGATCTGGCTGTTGATATTCAGCTATATCTATTATGCGTCATCAGGAGTGAAACTCCTGTTCTTCCTTCTGTATACCACCATTATCACTTACGGTACGGGAAGACTTCTGGAGTGGATCGATCGTGATCAAGGGGATTCAAAGGAAGAAAAGAAGAGAAGGAAAGCAAGAAAAAAAGCGATTCTGACAGGATGCCTGGTATTGAACTTTGGAATGTTAGCAGTTCTGAAGTATACAAACTTTGTGGTTGAGAATATCAATGCCGTATTCCACACAGGTATCTCGTTTCAGATGCTTCTATTGCCTCTTGGTATCTCGTTTTATACGTTCCAGTCGATGGGATATATTATCGATGTGTACTGGGGAAAATGTAAGGCTGAGCATAACTTTTTCCGATTCGCGCTGTTCGTCTCCTTCTTTCCACAGATCCTGCAGGGACCGATTGGAAGGTATCATCGTCTGGCAGAACAATTATATGCAGAACATCGGTTTGATCTCATCAACATTGAGAACGCCTTACAGTTAATCTTATGGGGATTCTTCAAGAAGATGGTGCTTGCCGACCGGGCATCTGTAGTGGTCAACCAAGTGTTCTTGAATTATACACAGTATTCAGGTGTCACGAATATAATGGCGGTTCTGATGTATTCGATACAATTATATATGGATTTTTCTGGTGGAATGGATGTAGTGGCAGGTGTGGCAAGTCTGTTTGGAATCGAACTGGATCAGAACTTCAGACGACCGTATTTTGCGACTTCGATTACGGATTTCTGGCACCGTTGGCATATTACACTGGGGACTTGGATGAAAGATTATATCTTCTATCCAATCTCTTTGTCAAAATGGATGGGAAAGTTTGGAAAATGGACCAAGAAGGTATTCGGGAAGAAGACGGGAAGAGTCCTGCCTATCTGTGTGGCTAATATTATTGTGTTTCTTGTAGTAGGTATCTGGCATGGAGCAGCGTGGAAATACATTGCTTATGGATTCTATAATGGTCTGATTATTGCAATCAGTAGCCTCCTTGCTCCGGTCTATAAGAAAGGATTGGCATTCTCCCATATAGATCCCAAGGCCAAGTGTTGGCATGTGATTCAGATTCTGCGAACCTTTCTGTTGGTCAATATCAGCTGGTATTTTGATATGGCGGTCAGCCTGTCGGCAGCATGGGCTATGATGAAAAGTACGGTGACAGGATTCGCATTGCAGACGCTTTCGGACGGAACGATAATGTCACTGGGACTGGATCGGCTGGATTATGCGATTCTGGCAATGGGATGTCTTGTCGTATTCTTGATCAGCGTGCTTCAAGAACGAGGAGTTAAGATACGGGAAAGCCTTGGGCAGAAGCCGTTGATATTAAGATGGGCAGTATATGGAATGCTGGTATTCTGCATTCCAATGTTCGGTTGTGTAATGGATACAGCTGGCGGATTCATCTACGCACAATTTTAGAAAAATGAGAAGATATTAGTGGAAAATCGAAATAATGTATCATTGTACAATTCACAAAAAGTATTGTATAATACAATCAACTAACAAGGAACTATTAATTTTCTACAAGGAGTAAACAGTATGAAAAATGTTACATTGGTTATCATGGCAGCAGGAATCGGAAGCAGGTTCGGTGGCGGTATTAAACAGTTAGAGCCGGTAGGACCAAATGGAGAAATCATTATGGATTATTCTATCTATGATGCTCTGGAAGCCGGATTTAATAAAGTGGTATTTGTAATACGTAAGGATCTTGAAAAAGACTTTAAAGAAATCATAGGCAATCGTATTGAGAAAGTTGTAGCGGTTGATTATGCCTATCAGGAATTGGATAATATTCCAACGCAGTTCAAAGATAAGCTGGAAGGAAGAACCAAACCATGGGGAACCGGACAAGCCATCCTTTGCTGCAAAGATGTAGTGCATGAACCGTTCCTTGTCATCAATGCAGATGATTATTATGGAAAAGAAGCATATGTAGAGGCTTATGATGAGCTTATAAAAGAACACGATGCATCAGACATTAGTATGGTTGGATTCGTTCTAAAGAATACGTTAAGTAAGAATGGGACAGTGACCAGAGGAATATGCAAAGTAGATGACGAAAATATGTTGAGATCAATTGAAGAGACATATGAGATTGCAGGACGAGATGACTATGCTGTTGCAGTAAAAGATGGAGAAGAGATTCGCCTGGATCTGGATTCCCCAGTATCCATGAATATGTGGGGACTACAGCCGGAATTCTTTGAAATATTAGAAAAAGGATTTGTAGAATTCTTAGATGGTATTAAAAAAGAAGATATTAAGGCAGAATACTTGTTGCCAAGGATTATCGGACAATTGTTGGAAGAAGGTAAGACACATGTAAAAGTCTTAAAGTCACATGACCAGTGGTTTGGGGTTACATATAAGGAAGACAAAGGAGCTGTTGTAGAGGCAATACAAGAATTGATTGCAACAGGGGTATATCCAGAAAGATTATTTTAGCGTAGATATAGAGATAAAGTAAGAGTAAAAAGGCTGTTCCCTCGGGGATGGCCTTTTAATTTGTGAAAAATTTATGAACCGAAATGTAAAAGTTGCATTCTTTCCATCCTTTTAATATAATACAAAATGTCGAAATATGTAAAATAAGTGGAAAGAGTGTGTAAAGAATGAGAAAAGTCTTGCGGATCATAAAGAAAGTTTTGACAGTGTCAGGGACAGTATTAACAGTAATATTAACAGTATTGGCGACAATTCTGTGTTTTAGCATTCAGTGGATGTTTGATACTTGGAGCAATCTGACAATGGATGAATTGGTGTATCATCTGACAGCTCCATTGGATGGAACAAATGAAGGAATGATTATGGAATATCTGAATATGTGTGTTGCTCCTACGCTATTGGTTCTTGCGTTGGTTCTTATATTGTTTATTGCTTGGCGAAGAAAGAAAAAATATTATGTGGTCATGGGGGTAGGTATGATAGCCTCTCTTGCTGTTTCCATAATTGTAGTTAGGGGTGCATGGACAAAATTGGATGCTGGAAGTTATGTGAAAGCACAGGGAGAATATTCGGATTTCATTGATGATTATTATGTGGATCCGGCAGAGGTTGAGATTACCTTTCCGGAACAGAAGAGAAATCTGATTCTTATATTTTTGGAGTCCATGGAGACAACTTATGCAGATACAGAAAACGGAGGAGCATTTGAAGAAAATGTGATTCCTGAATTAACGAAGCTTGCGCAGGAGAATGAGGATTTTTCTGGAGAAGAAGATAAGTTAAATGGTGGATATTCGATGCCAGGGACTACATGGACAATTGGGGCAATGTTTGCGCATACATCAGGATTGCCATTAAGTATTTCGATTGACGGCAATAATATGGATACCCAGGACTCATTTTTTCCAAGTGCAATAACATTAGGAGATGTTTTAGAGCGGGAAGGATATTCTCAGACATTGTTGATAGGTTCAGATGCGACATTTGGCGGAAGAAGGTTGTATTTTACAGAACATGGGAATTATGATATTGTAGATTATAATTATGCGATACAATCCGGAATGATTCCGGAAGATTATCAAGTCTGGTGGGGGTATGAAGACCAGAAATTATTTGGATTTGCCAAGGAAAAGTTGTTGGAATTATCAAGCCAGGAGGAGCCATTTAATCTGACGATGCTGACTGTAGATACTCACTTTGAAGATGGATATGTATGTGATATCTGTCCTGAAACGTATGGAGATGAGCAGTATTCAAATGTAATGGCTTGTTCCAGTAGGCAAGTATGTGACTTTATTCAGTGGGTACAGGAGCAGGATTTTTATGAGAACACTACTATTGTGATTGTGGGTGATCATCCGACTATGGACGTAGACTATTGTGAAGATATTGATGATGATTATATTCGAAAAGTTTATACATCATATATCAATTCGGCAGTAGTAGTGGAAACGAACGAAGAGAGAGATTATACCACGTTCGATACTTTTCCGACAACATTGGCTGCTTTGGGAGCTAATATAGAAGGCAACAGACTGGGGCTGGGAACTAATTTGTTTTCGACTGCACAGACACTTACAGAACGTCTGGGAATCAATGCTGTTAAGGAGGGGGTGAGTGGAAAATCAAAAAGAATGGAAGAACTTGCAAGTATTGACGAAACAAAAGAAGAATTATTATTAAGAGAAGGAAAACTTCCGATGGCTAATGCATGGGCAGAGGCTTATGAGAGTAATACCGGAGCTTTGCCAGTAGTGGTGACTGATATTGCTAATATTCCGGAAGATATCAGTCAGGTGATGATTGCAGTGTGGACGAATGAAGATCAGAGTGATCTACAGTGGATTGGAATGGAACAACGAGAGGACGGAAGTTATTATGCGCGAATTAATGTCCCGGGATTCGGATATAAAGTAGGAGAATATCAGATTCATGTATATGTAGTGGGAGAGGATGGAGAACAATATAAAGTTGCCGAAACTATTGGAAATGTTAATTAGGTATTGGTGTATTAATGTTTGGCCAAACGCATTTGTCGACAACGGTATATTATTATGCTACAATTAATTGTAATATTTTTTTGGGGGGGGGAAGATAAATGAGTGCTAAACGGAAAAAAAGATGTTCGTTGATTTTATGCTTTATGTTATTGTGGGTTGGCGTGTTGGGTAATGTTTCTTATGCGGACGAACCAGAAGAAAATTATACTGATATAGAAAGTATAAAAGTAAGTAGTGAAGAAGAATCCAATTCTAAGAATTCAGATGTGGAGGAAACAGAGGTATCAGATTCTTCAAACGAGATAACTAAAGCGGAAATTGCTTTGCAGAAAGAAAATATCAGGATTGATAGTGTTATTACTACAATGGATGCGGAAGGAAATATCACAGAGGTTGAAAGTGAAAGTGGATATTTAGAAGATAATGTTTCTGCGTATACCCGTATTGCTACTCCTCAAATTGTAAATTTTAATACGAGAGGGAATGCTGTTACTGAATATACGGAGTATGGTACAGGTAATTCTGGATATACAAATGGTATGTTTGGAGCAGATGCTGCTTATCTCGGTACTGAGAATGGAAAAGTCAAATTTATGATATCAGGGGTAATAGGATTAGTTGATTCCAGTTTGGTGCAAGTAGTAAATATTAGTTCAGCTCAATCGATAAGTTATTATATAGTTTCAAATGGAAGATTATATCATTATATTACTACAAATATAACAAAAAATGATCATGCAACAGTTTTAGATAATGGACCAGCTCCAAATTATCTGAATGCAGGTGAACAGTATTATAGTTATGATGGTCATTATTTTTACACACAGGATAATTTTGGCAGTATGTTAGATGATTATAATCAGGGAAGTAGAAACTATGCGGTTAATAGTACAGATCCATATTATAATTATTTTCAGTATTTGCCTATGCGGAGTAAAACAAAATATTCTGCTGAACAGATAGATTATATAATTAATGGAAAAGTAACGAATTCAAAGATGACAAATACGGGAAGTATTTTTGAGAATTGTCAGAATCAATATGGTGTTAATGTAATATTAGCTTGTGCTGTTGCTGCAAATGAAAGTGCATGGGGGAAAAGCAGTATCGCAATGAATAATAATAATCTGTTTGGATTAAATGCTATAGATTCATCTCCTGGAGATAGTGCTAATACATATTCAAGTGTTGAAAGTTGTATTAAAACTTTTTCTGAAACATATATGTCAAAGCAATATTTAAATCCTGAAAACTGGGTTTATTCGGGGGGATTTTTAGGAAATAAGGGGAGTGGAATTAATGTAAGATATGCATCAGATCCTTATTGGGGAGAAAAGAATGCGAATATAGCATGGATGATTGATAGGACTTATGATAATCAAGATGTTTATGTATATTCGATTGGAATAAAAGATCTTATTGGAATAGAGCATACGAATTTAAATGTACGAAATGAGCCAAATACGACTTCGAAGGTTATTCATACTACTAAAAATTATTCAAATCAATCTTTCATTATATTGGATGATACTTTGAGGGGATTTTATAAAATCCAAAGTGATGCAGTGTTAAATAGTGATAGGACAAACATATTAAATAGCGGGAATTATAATTATAATGAAATGTATGCTTATGTTAGTTCTGATTATGTTAAGAAAGTCATTGGGAAGAGTAGTGGAAATGTTTCTATAAATGTTCCGGAAGAACTGAAGAATGTCATAGAATATCGCGCACATGTGCAGGAAATTGGATGGCAAGATTCTGTAAATAATGGGCAAGTAATAGGGACGATAGGAAAGAATTTGTCTATTGAAGCGATTGAATTAAAAGTAAAGGATATAAATAGTTTAGGGATAGAATATCGCGCACATGTGCAAGATATTGGGTGGCAGGATATAGTATCTGATGGAGCAACTAGTGGAACTGTTGGGCTGGCAAAAAAAATGGAGGCAATCCAAATACGACTAACAGGAGAGCCTTCTGCTGAGTATGATATTTATTACCGTACATATGTTTCGGAATTTGGATGGCTGGATTGGGCTAAAAATGGCGAATTAGCGGGCACGCAGAATTATAATTACGCATTGCAAGCTATGCAAATTGTTATGTTGAAGAAAGGGTCAATTGCTCCGGGAAATACTCTAATTCCATATAAAATAAATACACAAAAAATAGAATATTGCGCACATGTACAAGATATAGGATGGCAGCAAAAAGTTGAAAATGGAGAAGTGGCAGGTACTACGGGGCAGAACAAAAAAATTGAAGCTTTTACAGTGAATTCAGTGTTAAATAATGATCTTGGAATAAAATATCGTGCATTTGTTCAAGATATTGGATGGATGGATTATGAAGAGAATGGAGAAGTGTCAGGAACAGTTGGACAAAATAAACGTATGGAAGCACTTCAGATTGAATTGACAGGAAATGATAATAATAAATATGACATTTATTATCGAGTACACGTTCAAGATAAGGGGTGGCTTGGTTGGGCGAGCAATGGACAAACTGCAGGTACGATTAATTATGATTTGAAAATTGAAGCAATGCAAATTATATTGCTCCCTAAAGGAACTCCAGAGTTGAAAAATGATGTTAAAGAATTTTTGCAGAATCCAACAGTTGTTAGATATTGCACTCATGTAGAAGATATTGGGTGGCAGAAATATGTAAAAGATGGTCAGATGGCAGGAACAACGGGAAAAAATAAACAAATAGAAGCATTTAAAGTCCAACTGTTTGGACAGGAATATTCTGGAGATATTCAATACTCAGCTTTGGTGGAAAATGTAGGATGGCAGGAGTTTGTGTCAAATAATTCGGTGGCAGGAACTGTTGGAGAAAATAAACAAATAGAAGCTGTTAAAATTCAATTAACTGGCGAAATGAGTACGAAATATGATGTATATTATAGAGTGCATGCTTCGGAATTTGGATGGTTAGGATGGACAAAAAATGGGTTGCCAGCGGGAAATAAAGGCTACGGGAAGCAAATAGAAGCGATTCAAATACAATTAGTTAATAAAAATGAAAGTGCGCCAGGAACAACCGATAATTCTTTTTTAGAGAAAGAAGCGGGCATAATTTATTCTGCACATGTACAAGATATAGGATGGCAAGATTTTGTTAGTGATGGTGGGATTGCTGGGACGACTGGAAAAAATAAGCAAATAGAAGCAATTAAGATTCACTTAGATAATTTGAATATGTCAGGAGATGTAAAATATAAAGCACATGTACAAGACGTAGGATGGCAGGATTATGTTTTTGGTGGTAAAATTGCTGGAACAGTAGGGAAAAATAAGCAAGTCGAAGCAATTTGTATAGAATTAACAGGAAAAGTATCAGAAAACTATAATGTTTATTATCGTGTCCATGCTTCGGAATTTGGATGGTTAGGATGGGCAAAAAATGGTGAAAAAGCAGGAAGTGAGGGATATGCACGTCAAGTAGAAGCGATTCAAATTAAGTTGGTAAAGAAAGAAGAATCATTTCCTTGTGGTAATGTACCTTCGTTTTTCAAAAAATAAAAAATGCAGCATTGCTGCATTTTTTATTTAAGGAAATTGGATGGTAGCAAGTGGAATACATTGTTGTGAAGTTAAATTGATGATATAATAAAAAATATCTAGTAAAGTGTTAGATGGAGTATAATATGTTGCATAAGATGTGGAATATTGAAAGAGAGAAGATTGAAACACAAAGTGTTTTTTGGAATATAATGTCAAGTGGTATAAATTCTGTTGTATCAATGCTTTTGCTATGGGTGGTAACGTTTGTGAATGGTGTGGCGGATGCTGGATTGTTTTCTTTAGGTTTTTCAACGTCGCAGATGATGTTGACTGTTGCTAATTATGGCATGAGAAATTATCAGGCTACAGATATTAATCACAAATATTCTATGCGAGTATATTTGGCGTCTCGAATCATAACAAGTATCGTAATGATAGTTTCAGCTTTTGCTTTTGTTAGAATAGAAGGATATTTTTTTGAAAAGGCATTAATCACGGTATTGCTATGTTTGTTAAAGGTTACGGATGCTGTTGATGATGTGTATGGAGGATATTATCAACAACAAGGAAGACTTGATATTAGTGGGAAAATAATGAGTGTGAGAATTGTTGCTTATATTATTGCATTTTGTGTTAGTTTGTTTTTTTCTCATAATTTAATTGTAAGTATTTGTATAGCAATATTCATATCTGCTTTTATTTTGATAGTTTTGGTGAAATCTACACAAGAAGTTGTGATATTAGAAAAACCAGAGTTTAGCTGGAAGAAAATTTATTTGTTATTATATGAATGTGCTCCGTTATGTATTGGTGCTTTTTTGTTAATATATATTGGTAATGCACCTAAATATGCAATTGATGCATATATGTCATCGAGTGAACAAGCGTTGTACACTTACTTGTTTATGCCTTGTTTCGTTACAAATTTATTTGTTGGATTTGCATTGCAACCGCTGTTGGTTCGGTTATCTAAAAAATGGCTACATAAAGAATATGAAAAGTTTCTTAAATTATGCGGACTAATTTTTCTAGGAGCCATTGGAATATCAGGAATTATTTTGGGATTAGGTAGTGCAATTGGATGTCAAATACTGTCCATTGTTTTTGGAGTTCAATTAATTCAGTATAAAAAAGTATTGGTTATTTTGTTGGTTGGAGGGACTTTTTATGCTTTCGCAGTAATTGAACAAGTGATTTTAACAGTGATGAGAAAACAATTGTTTTTTTTGATAGGTTTTGTGATTGCAAGTGTTGTAGCTTTTTTTATATCAAATCCATTAGTAAAGTCTTTTGGACTTTTAGGCGCAGGATATGCATATTTAATTTCAACAGGTGTTTTGTTCCTTACACTTGCAGTTTTGATTTTTGTATTTATATTTTGTGAAAAAAGGAAAGAGGTTCAGTTGATTGACGGAAAAAGTTTCTGAATGTTATACTATATAAGATAATAGAAAATAAAAGGAAGGTTATTATGAGTGAGTTAACTAAAAAACATACTTTTGTAATATGTGCATATAAGGAAAGTCCTTTTTTGGAAGAATGTATTATTTCTCTGAAAAAGCAAAAACTAAAATCCAATATTATAATGGTGACATCAACCCCTAATAGTTACATTTCTTCTTTAGCAGATAAATATCAAATATTATTAAAAGTTAATACGGGTGAAAGCGGAATTGTTCAAGATTGGAATTTTGGATATAATCAATGCAATACTCCCTATGTTACAATTGCACATCAGGATGACATATATTTTGAAGAATATTCTTTACATGCAGTTTCATGTTTAGAAAGATGCAAAAAACCATTGATTTATTTTTCTGATTATTGTGAAATTAGAAATGGAAAGAAAGTTGTTAATAATCAATTGTTAAGAATAAAAAGAATATTGTTATTACCATTAAGAATTACCCTACTGCAAAGAAGTAGATTCATTCGGAGAAGGAGCCTTGCTTTGGGAAATGGAATATGTTGCCCGGCGGTTACATTTGCTGTAAATAATTTGCCAAATCCTGTTTTTACAGTTAATTTTCGATCGGATGAAGATTGGGAAGCTTGGGAACGTATTTCTAAATTAAAAGGTTGCTTTTTGTATGATTCTAGTATACAAATGGGACATCGTATTCATGAGGAATCGGAAACGTCAATTATTCTTGGAGATAATGCAAGAAGTAAAGAAGATTATGAAATGTTTTGTAAATTTTGGCCAAAATGGATGGCTAAAATTATAGTGAAATTTTATTCTAAAAGTGAAAAATCAAATAAAGTTAACTAGGAGATAAAATGAAAAAATTAATCATAATACCAGCTTATAATGAAAGTGAGAATATTGAAAAAACGGTAACAGCAATAAAGAAAAATGCACCTGATTTTGATTATGTGATAATAAATGATTGTTCGACAGATCAGACAAGAAAGATATGTGAAAGGAATCATTATAATATTATTAATCTTCCGATTAATCTAGGGATTGGTGGTGCAGTACAAACTGGATATAGATATGGATATGAAGAAGGGTATGATGTTGCAGTTCAAGTAGATGGAGATGGACAACATGATCCTCAATTTTTAAACACGATGGTAGAATATTTAAATGAAAATAATTTGGATATGGTTATTGGTTCAAGATTTATTAATAAAGAAGGCTTTCAGTCATCTGGTACAAGGCGAATTGGAATTAAGTATTTTACAATATTAATTCGTGTATTGACGGGTACAATGATTACAGATCCCACATCTGGATTAAGAATGGTTAATAGAGAAATAATGAAAATATTTGCATATGATTACCCTAAGGACTATCCAGAACCAGAGAGTGTAGTTTCGATTCTTAGGAAAGAGAAAAAAGTTAAAGAACTTCCAGTTATAATGAAAGCAAGAGAAGGTGGTGTGTCATCAATCTCACCTAAGAAATCTATTTATTATATGATAAAAGTAACTTTGGCTATTTTAATTGAGTGTATTAGAAAGTAGGAAAAGAAAATGAGATTACGAATTCAAATAATTGTAGCAGTAGTTATAATAATAGCTTTATGCATTATAATTAATATGATTAGAAAAAAAGCTTTGGAATTAAGATATGCATTGGCCTGGCTTTGTGTTGGAGTTGGAGTCCTTATACTGGATCTGTTTCCAGGAATTATGAATTGGCTGGCAGTTTTTATGGGAATTGAACTTCCTATTAATATGTTGTTTTTTTTGGGATTTTGTTTTTCGTTAATTATCATTTTTGGATTGACGATGTCTATATCTAGAATGTCAATACGTATTAAAAACTTAGCACAAGAATTGGCATTATATGAGAAAAGGCAAGAAATGCAGAAAAAAAAGGGTGAAAAAGAATGAGAAGATTTATTTCAATGATGTTACTTTTTTCCTTGATTTTGATTAATGTAAACATGATATCTTTTCAAGTGAATGCAGATAACGAAAGTTTTAGTCAAAATGATGAAGTAACGCAAAATAACTTAGAAGGTGTCATACAAGAAGAAAATATAGAGAATGAGAAAACAGAATTAACTGAGGATATTATTCTGAATAATGAAGAACAACTGGAGAATTCAGCAAATTCAATAAATCCAGAGGAAGGAGACCATGCAAATAGTTGGCGCTACACGGACGGACAGTTGTTAAAACCAGAGTCATCTGCAAAAAGTAGAGCTGCAGTTTATGCATATCATTCGAATGCTACGAGAACAGGAATCGATGTGTCCGAGCATCAGGGAGAAATTGATTGGGAAAAAGTAAAAGAATCAGGGGTGGATTTTGTTATTCTTCGGTGCGGATATGGAATGAATTTGACGGATCAAGATGATAAGTTTTGGGAAAGAAATGTTTCGGAATGTGAACGTTTAGGAATTCCATATGGAGTATACATATATTCCTATGCAACAAATACAGAGAGGGCATTGAGTGAAGCACAGCATGTATTACGCTTGATAAATGGTCATAATCTTTCGTATCCGATTTATTTTGATATGGAGGATAAAAGTACAATCGGAAGCAATTTGGGCGAAATTGCTCAGACATTTTGTTCTACAATTGAAAAAGCCGGATATGCGGTAGGTGTGTATGCAAATCTTGATTGGTGGAATAATTATTTGACGGATGTAAGATTTTCACAATGGCATAGATGGGTAGCACAATATAATTCTACATGTCAATATTCGGGAGAGTATGCAATATGGCAGTATACTGCATCAGGAAGAGTATCGGGAATATCTTCAGATGTTGATATGAATTATTTGATTGGATATCCAGAGAATCATGGAGTGTCAATGTCTGTTTCGATACCAGAGGAAGTAAAGGATGTTGTTTTATATTCAGCGCATATCCAAGATTCTGGATGGTTGGATAGAGTTTCAAATGGAAAAGTTGCGGGGACTGTAGGATTAAATAAGCAGCTAGAAGCATTTGAAATTAGTATTCAAAATTTAGAAGGAGTAAACATAAAATATAGTGCATGTATTGATGGAAATTGGCAAGACTATGTGACGAATAGTGAGGTCGCGGGAACAACAGGGAAGAACAAGGCAACTGAAGCTATAAGAATAAAATTAGAGGGAGAGAATGCTGAAAATTACAATATATATTATCGGGTTTATATAAATGATCTGGGATGGCTAGGATGGGCATTTAATGATGAGATGGCAGGGACCAGTGGATATGGGTATCCTATAGAAGCATATCAGATTGCGTTACTTCCAGCAGGATCAGAAGCGCCTGGAAATACTGAGAATGCATATTTAAAGAAACCGAGCGGTATAAAGTATAAAGCGCATGTACAGGATATTGGTTGGCAAAGTTATGTAGAAAATGGAGAGACAGCAGGAACAACGGGAAGAAATCTGAAAGTAGAGGCATTAAAGATAGAACTGGAAGACCAAGAATATGAAGGAAATGTAGAATATTGTGCATTAGTACAAGGAATTGGCTGGCAAGATTATGTATCAAATGGAGAGATGTCTGGAACCGAAGGGGAAAATAAAAAAATAGAAGCGATATCGATAAAATTAACAGGAGAAATGCAAGAAAGATATGACATCTATTATCGAGTACATACAAGTGATATTGGCTGGCAAGGTTGGACTAAAAATGGAGATAAGGCTGGAACAGAAGGGTATGGAAAAAAAGTAGAAGCAGTGCAAATTAAACTTGTAAAAAAGGGTGAAGAAGCGCCTGGAAATACTGAGAATGCATATTTAAAGAAACCTAGCAGTATAAAGTATAAAGCGCATGTACAGGATATTGGCTGGCAAGGTTATGTAGAAAATGGAGAGACAGCAGGAACAACGGGAAGAAATCTGAAAGTAGAGGCATTAAAGATAGAACTGGAAGACCAAGAATATGAAGGAAATGTAGAATATTGTGCATTAGTACAAGGAATTGGCTGGCAAGATTATGTATCAAATGGAGAGATGTCTGGAACCGAAGGGGAAAATAAAAAAATAGAAGCGATATCGATAAAATTAACAGGAGAAATGCAAGAAAGATATGACATCTATTATCGAGTACATACAAGTGATATTGGCTGGCAAGGTTGGACTAAAAATGGAGATAAGGCTGGAACAGAAGGATATGGAAAAAAAGTAGAAGCAGTGCAAATTAAACTTGTAAAAAAGGGTGAAGAAGCGCCTGGAAATACTGAGAATGCATATTTAAAGAAACCTAGCAGTATAAAGTATAAAGCACATGTACAGGATATTGGCTGGCAAAGTTATGTAGAAAATGGAGAGACAGCAGGAACAACAGGAAGAAATCTGAAGGTAGAGGCATTAAAGATAGAACTGGAAGACCAAGAATATGAAGGAAATGTAGAATATTGTGCATTAGTACAAGGAATTGGCTGGCAAGATTATGTATCAAATGGAGAGATGTCTGGAACCGAAGGGAAAAATAAAAAAATAGAAGCGATATCGATAAAATTAACAGGAGAAATGCAAGAAAGATATGACATCTATTATCGAGTACATACAAGTGATATTGGCTGGCAAGGTTGGGCTAAAAATGGAGATAAGGCTGGAACAGAAGGATATGGAAAAAAGGTAGAAGCAGTGCAAATTAAACTTGTAAAAAAAGGAGAAGTGGCACCTGGAAGTGTAATTAATTCTTTTTTGCAAAAATGATGTGAGGGATAACAATGAAAAGGAATTTTTTTGGGAAAAAAGTTATAGCATTTCTTTTAGTCTTAATTTTTTTTAATTTATCGATATTTTCAGTACATGCAGAGGATGTAGAGAATATTGAATATGATGCATTGGAAGAAAATGGTGGGAATGTTGAAAACGAAATATTGGAAGAAAATGTTTTTGAGGAAAATAGTGAAATAGAAAAAGAAGAAAAAAAAGTAAAAGAAAGTGGAGAAGAAGCACAAGAAACACAAGAAACACAAGAAACACAAGAAACACAAGAAACACAAGAAAAACCAACAGTTAGATATAGTGTTCATGTACAAAATATTGGCTGGCAAAATGAAGTGGTAGACGGAATGACTGCAGGGACAGTAGGAAAAGCGCTGGCTGTAGAAGGAATTAAAATTGAATTAGATGATTTGAATAGTCTGGATGGAAAAATTGAATACGAAGCACATGTGCAAGATATTGGTTGGCAAGAGTCTGTAAATGATGGACAATTGGCAGGAACAGTAGGAAAAGCAAAGGCTGTTGAAGCAATTAAAATTAGATTGAAAGGTACAATTTCTGAACAATATGATATATATTATCGGGTGCATTCGGCAAAATATGGATGGTTTGATTGGGCGAAAAATGGAGAACTTGCAGGAACTGTTGGATTTGCATGTGCAATGGAAGCTGTTGAAATAGTATTGTATGAAAAGAATGATGTTAATGCACCTGTTGTTACTGGTAAAACGTATCTTACAGAGCGGAATATGGGAAATGTAATGTATACAGCACATGTTCAGAATATTGGATGGCAATCAAAAGTAAAAGATGGATCAACAGCAGGAACAACAGGAAAATCGCTCGGAATAGAAGCGATAAAAATTGAAGTGGGAGAGCAACTAGGAGGATCAGTTATATACAAAGCACATGTGTCTGGAATTGGTTGGCAAGATTCAAAATCGGATGGACAATTGGCAGGAACAACAGGGCAAAGTAAGTCTATAGAAGCAATATGTATTGAATTGGATGAAAAATTAAATAGTCAATATGATGTCTATTATAGGGTACATGCTGCAAGATACGGATGGTTAGGCTGGGCAAAGAATGGAGAAATAGCAGGAACAGTAGGATATGCATCAGCCGTAGAAGCTATTCAGATTCAATTAGTTGAAAAAGAAAGTGAGAACAAGCCAAATCAAACAGGAAGAAGTTATTTGTCGAGAGAATGTATAGCTAAAATTGAGTGTCAAGCACATGTGTCTGGAATTGGTTGGCAGGATACTAGATATATAGGTGATATTATTGGAACGACTGGTGAAAATAGAAGTATAGAAGCAATGGCGATGTCCATAAAAAATGATGATAAAGGTTCTTTATATACAGGGGGAATTACATATCGACTTCATGTTTCAGATATCGGTTGGCAAGATTGGAGGAGTGACGGAGATATTTCGGGAACTGTTGGTCAGGGAAAAAGGGCCGAAGCAGTGCAAATTAAATTAACGGGAGAAATGGAAAAATATTGTGATATTTATTATCGAGCTCACGTTTCAAATTTTGGTTGGTTAGGTTGGGCAAAGAATGGGGAAGAAGCCGGAAGTTCAGGGTATGCCTATAAATTAGAGGCTATTCAGATTATTGTTTTACCCAAAGATATAGGTGCGCCGGGAAATACAAGTGGGCATTATAAAAAGGCGCCTGTAGTAGGACAAGAAATGTTATTAAGAGCGAATCTTTATTCAAGTACAACGCCATATCTCATATTAGTAAATCGAAGTACACATAAGGTTGGTATATTCCAAGGAGCACGAGGATTTTGGAATAACATCGTTATGTGGGATTGCGCAGATGGAGCTCCAAGTACTCCAACTGTAGAAGGTGTCTTTAATGTAGGAAGTAGAGGATATTATTTTGATTCGGGAGCTTCAAGATGCTTTTGGTGGACTCAGTTTAGAGGAAATTATTTATTCCATTCGGTATTGTATAATAAAAATGGAACATTACAAGATGGAAGAGTAGGGATGCCGTTGTCTCATGGATGTGTAAGATTAAAGATTGAAAATGCTAAATGGATATATGATAATATACCATCTGGAACAACTGTAGTAGTTTATCATTAAATAAGAGAGGTGCTTAAATTATATGAAATTAGTTGTGGCAGGAACGGGATATGTTGGTTTAGTTGCAGGGGTATGTTTTGCTGAAAAAGGTTATAATGTTACATGTGTGGATACAGATGAGAATAAAGTTAAATTAATGGAGTCTGGTATAGCACCTATCTATGAGAAAGATTTGGAAAAATTAATGAAGAAAAATTATAGAGAAGGTAGGCTGCATTATACAATAGATTATATTGAGGCATATCGAGATGCAGATGTTATATTTATTGGAGTTGGAACACCAGAAATGCCAGATGGAAATGCAGATCTTTCATTTATAGCGACTGTAGCAAGACAGATTGCAGAAAATATTGAGAAAGATTGCTTGGTTGTTGTTAAATCAACAGTTCCTATTGGGACTAACGATAAAGTAGAAAGATGTATTGCAGATTTCCGCGTAAATGATGTGAAAGTGGAAGTAGCCTCTAATCCGGAATTTTTGGCACAAGGAACAGCAGTGCATGATACCTTAAACGCACCTCGCATTATTATAGGTACAGAAAGTGAACGTGCAGAAAAAATTTTAAAAGAGGTCTATAGACCTTTTAACATTCCAATTGTATCGGTAAGTAGGCGTTCGGCGGAAATGATAAAATATGCATGTAATGATTTTTTGGCATTAAAAATATCATATATGAATGACATAGCTAATTTGTGTGAGTTGGTTGGTGCCAATATAGAGGATGTTGCAGAAGGAATGAAATATGATAAAAGGATTGGTGAATGCTTTTTAAGGGCAGGGATTGGTTATGGAGGAAGTTGTTTTCCGAAAGATACGAAAGCGTTAAGCTTTTTGGCGGAGAAAAGAGGATATAAATTAAGAACTGTGGAAGCTGCAATTGAAGTAAATAAGGAACAAAAATTAAAACTTATTAAAAAAGCAAGTAATAGGATGATAACATTTGCTAACTTGAAAGTGGCAGTTTTAGGTTTGACGTTTAAACCAGAAACAGACGATTTGAGAGAAGCTCCTTCGTTAGATAATATTCCAATTTTGCTGGAGCATGGAGCGGATGTTTGGGCATACGATCCTGTTGGGGAAAAAAACTTTGCAACATTATACCCGCAGGGAAGATATAACAAAGGAAATATGAATTATGCAAATTGCATTGAAGAAGCTTTGAATCAAGCAGATATTTGCTTCGTTTTTACTGAGTGGAGTGAAATTAAAGATATTGCACCTGAAGTATTTAAAAGATGTATGCGTATTCCATTAGTATATGATGGGAGAAATATATACAACCCAGAGGAAATGAAAAATAATGGGATAGAATATTATAGCATAGGTAGGTAAATAATGGATAAAAAAATCATTTTAATAACTGGAGCAGCAGGGTTTATAGGTTTTTTCTTGTCAAAAAGAATCCTGGAAGAAAATAAAGATAATGTTGTTATAGGATACGATAATTTAAATGATTATTATGATGTGCGCTTGAAAAATGAGCGACTCCAGTTGCTGGATAAATTTGATAATTTTGTATTTATAAGAGGAGATTTGAGAGATAGAAAAAAAATAAAAGAAATCTTTGAAAAATATTCACCTGATATAGTGATTAATTTAGCGGCACAAGCAGGAGTTAGATATAGTATTACCAATCCAGAAGAGTATATTGATAGTAATATTATAGGTTTTTTTAATTTATTAGAATGTTGCCGTCATTCTTATGATAGTGGGGAAAATGGTGTTAAGCATTTGGTGTATGCATCTTCTTCATCTGTGTATGGATTAAATAAAAAAGTGCCATATTCAGTAGAAGATAAAGTGGATAATCCTGTTTCATTGTATGCAGCAACTAAAAAAAGTAATGAGTTAATGGCATATGCATATAGTAAATTATATGATATTCCAGTAACTGGATTAAGATTTTTTACAGTTTATGGACCTATGGGACGTCCGGATATGGCATATTTTTCCTTCGCTGATAAAATGGTAAAAAATGAAAAAATACAAATCTTTAATTACGGAAATATGTATCGAGATTTTACATATATTGATGATATTGTTGATGGTATTCTTCGAATTATGAAAAAAGTTCCCAAACAGGATGAAAATGGAGTGAAATATAAAGTTTATAACATAGGAAATAATAAGCCAGAAAGTTTAATGGACTTTGTAAAAATATTAGAAAATCTTTTAATGAGTAAGAATGTAATAGAAAAATCGGTAGAAAAAGAATATTTGCCTATGCAACCTGGCGATGTATATCAAACATACGCAGATATTAGTGAATTAAAAAAAGATTTTGGATATGCGCCAAATACTAGATTAGAGGACGGATTGGAAAAATTTGTTGATTGGTACAAAGAATATCTGAGAAGATAATAGAAATAAAAACAGTCGATAAAAATTGGCTGTTTTTATTGGTTGTGGTGCGCCTAGCGGCGCACGTTTCTCAAGGGTTAAAGTCCCAAATCCGCCCGGTAGTGGGAAGGATATAGTCGAAGGCAAGGGTGTCGAGGGTGACCTCGAATCTGAAGGAAGCCGGATGT
>NZ_JBDOHT010000015.1:0-72724 GCF_039832125.1 Dorea chungnamensis
TTCACTTTTTTCATTCCAAAGGAAAAAACGCCATGAAAATATGACAAAATGGCAAACCCGCCAGGCCCTGTATTTATTGGGCTTGACGGGTATTTTATACTTATTTTCTTGCAAAAGTCAGGAAAGAGGATGATAATACAAGAATTTTCTTGGGATTTCTTTGGCTTTGAAATTTTTTATTAGAAAAAAATGGCATTTATATGCTCTTGACAAACATAGTTTCGATTTCTATAATAAAATATATCTAACAAAAGATTCGTTTGCAGACCAGAGAGCATGAATTCAGGGCTTGTACTGGTTTCGACGGGGGTCTGGAAGTTGGAGAAGCCATCCGTAGCGGGACACTACGATAAAAGTTTCAATTAAATATAAACGCAGACGAAAATTTAGCGTACGCTGCCTAATATCGGCAGCAGTCGGTCTTAGGTCATCCGCTGCTTAAGTAACCGGCTTCAACAAGGCGGAGCACTTCGTTTCCAAAGCTTTGAGGAGATGGAAGAACTTATGAAGCTACTAAAGTCAGTAACCTGTCATTAGGTGACTGACGGAGGGAATGTCAGAATAATGACTGTGATGGGAGATGCTCTGGTGGATGGGCTTTCGGACGCGGGTTCAACTCCCGCCAGGTCCACCAAAAGGTCCTTACTCGAACTTTTTACCATAAAAAAATTTGGTTCGTTCGATGTAAGTTCAGAATATATTGGATTTGGAGAATCTGAAACATGAAAATCACATCCGTAGATATTGCGGATGTGATTTTTTGTCGTCTCTATTAATTCACTCAATTTCTTTAGCCCACTCCTTCGTGCCTGATTAACGTGGGCTACGGTATCTTTTATCGGCTCCAATATAGTGTCGAAGGGTGCCTTAAATTCTACATTAATATTAAGCCCATCATTTCCGTTGGATACTAAAAACCTAGATATAAGAGCTTGATTAATTAGGCGTTTAGTCATATCGTCGGCAGCTCTGTAAGTTGTTCCGCAGTCCTCGATAAGATCAAGGGCTAAATGCAGATTGGCTAAAATATTTTCAAAAGTCACATTATGCATATTAATTTCATGTTCAACGCCCGCTAATTCTTTAGCGATTTTTTTCTGTTCACTTTTCATTAAGTCTAGTGGAATAGCGTCAGAGTAATGTGCTTCAAGTAGCTTTTGGCGTTTATGTTCTAGAGATATTTTTGTACGATTCAGCCCATCGAGCTCTGAGTTGAACTTTTCGCGCTCTTTCAGAATAATTACCCGTAGATATTCTTCCAGATCTTGGCGTATTTCTGGCGGAAGCTGATAATTATCGTAGATTTGCTCAATTTTCTTTTCGACCACATCAATTAATACGGCTTTCATCGTGCAATCTTTTACTCGTTTACTGTGCCGTCCCGCACAGACAAAGTAGGGATATACGTCGCCATTCTTTTTCTTTTCGTTACTAACCATTAGTCGCGAACCGCATTCTGCGCAGTATACGCTGCTCTTTAGGAAATGCGGATGTTTTACTGTTCGTTCGCCATTTATTCTAGAAGCAAGGATATTCTGTACTTTATCCCAAGTCTCAATGCTAACTATCGGCTCATGACTGCCTTCATACTGAACATCCTTGTATACTACAATCTCTAGTTAAGATTGAGAGAGGCATCCAGCACATTACTGGCGTACAGCTTCGCGGAATTAGAGATTGTCTTGAGACAACTTATGATGAGTTGCTAAAATGACGAAGAACGGATTCTGAATAACGGTTTCCGTTCTATTTGTTTTGTGCGCCATAGGTACGCTCTAACGAGCGTAAGCTCCGAACATGTCCAGATAGCGGGAAGCGTATGGCTGAACATCAAGAGTATTCATCGTGAGGTGAAATCTGAAGGAGGCTATAAACATCTCTGCGTTATAACGTCGCCCTTGATACAGGAAATAATATTCGCATCATAGACTTTACATTCTTTATGTACTAATTTTAAATAAAAATCTCACGGCTTAGAGTAAGAGTCGTGAGAAAATGAGTCCTTGCGCCAATTCCGAAATCTACATAGAGCAAAAGATAAGAAAAATGATGAGTTCTATAGATGCATAAAAATAGGAAAAACTGTAAAACCGAGAGAATCGCCACTATATCGACTCGTCTCGTCCTTCAATAGTTAGGCGGCTCCATAAAATTTGGCCGTGATACCCACCGTTATCTCCAACACCTTCAACTATGTGGTATCCAGTAGTTAATATCTCAAAAATATTTGTCATTTCATAACAATCATGTTTCTTGAAATTCATGAGATTAAAAATAAATTTTTCATCGGATAATTCATATACGACACCTTCATCGAATGTAGCCTTTCCTGTTCCTATATCTGGCATCCCTAAGAGATCGGTAGTGAAATCTCTTTTTACAAAATATAAATTCCAGTTTCCAGAATAGTCCATCGAAGCCTCATCTCTGACAAAATCGATAAAATCAAACTCCTCATTTGCGGTTTCCGGAACAGATAAGAACTTAGCATAAATAGACTTAATAATCTGATACTTTGTTAGTTTTTGGAAGCCTTTAATTATATTAGGATTACCGTCATGATTAAAGAATTTCAGATAAGCCTCATCATATTTTCCTAAAAAGGTATTACATTTTTGGCATAACGTTCTTGCGGTTCTACCGGCACGATATAGTGGCTTAGAGAGCTTTTCATCGCATATATCGCCCACCACATCTTCAAAAGCCACATTATTAGCAAGTTTATTCGTAATCTCATTTCGAAATTCTTTAGATTGAATTACGTCCATCGCCTTCACTATATCAAAAGCAACTATATCTTCATTACCAACACTTCTTGCAGGATAATGTTCGTCGCTCATTTCGTTTTCCAAAAAATATTTCCCACATAATTTGCATTTATAGCTCTTATCATTTAAATCCTTCATAATACTCGCACCTCTCCAGGAAATAACTTCTCTCTAGAATTAGCTTACTTCACATTTCGATTAGGCGTCCAGTATTATTTTTCAAAGATATGCTAATCTATAAATAGAGTAATATGGAGCAAAAATGCAAAAATACTATGATAGATTAGCTGAGCTATTAAAAAGCAATAGCGAATTTGTAATTGATGAGAAGTTGAATAAAAATATGCTTGCCGAACTGGCAAGAAAATATGACGCCGGATTGTTTAGCTTATTGTTAAGCGATAACATTATTAAGGAATTATTTTTCACAGAGACTGAAGCTGGATTAATTTTCAAGAAAGATGTATTTCTTCAGTTTATTTTGCAAAAGGAATTCTTGCCGGACTCATACACGCGATTCTCTTCAAAGATCGGCTTGGCTTCCGGTGATAATTTTATATCCGACGATAACCGGGTCGTACTAAACTGGCCGTATAAAGATTGTGTTCTAGAAGGCGGTCAGACTAAAGAGGATCAAAAGCGCGACGAAGTCTTTTTTAATGAAGTTCTCGCTCCGGATCAAATAACCACCATTCTCGATGACAAAGTCTTTACTAACTGGAAACGCTACGACAAAGACGGCGAGCATGAATTAGATGAGCTAAAACCAGACGATAATCTTATTATAGAAGGCAATAACCTCATTGTCCTTCATTCGCTCAAGAAACGCTTTGCTGGCAAGGTTAAGCTTATCTATATTGATCCGCCGTTCAATACCGACAACGATAGCTTTATGTATAACGACAGATTTACTCGTTCAACTTGGCTTACATTTATAAAGAACCGGTTGCAGGTGGCAAAGGAATTACTTTCAGACGATGGCTCTATCTTTATTCATTGTGACGAAAATCAAGATGGTTATTTACGCGTGCTTTGCGACGAAATCTTCGGTGAGGATAATCTCATGAATGAGATAATTTGGCGCTATCGAACATATGTCGGCCAAGTAAAAGATTATTTTCCCAAAAAACACGACACCATATTCTGGTACAAGAAACATAATAGACCAAAGTTTAATCTAATTTACGAAGACAACATCGAGGAGACCGTGGATTATAAGAGGTGGGGTAAATTTATCGTGGATGGAAATAAAATAAGATATGGTAATCATCCTACCACAGATAGCAGATTTGCTGCATACTTAAGGAAATATATAAAGCAGTATGGCCAACCGGATGAAGGTGAGGTGATATATCAAGTGAATGGGTATATTATTGATGATGTCTGGGAGGACATTATTGCTCTTGATCCTAAAAACCTTTCGGAAAGGACGAAATTTTCTGGTGGCCAAAAACCAGAGGCGTTACTGCAGAGGATTATTGGATCCGTTACCGATCCTGGTGATATTGTCCTAGATTATCACCTTGGTTCCGGAACGACTGCCGCCGTAGCACACAAGATGGGGCGCCAGTACATTGGTATTGAACAGATGCATTACATTGAAGATATTTCCATAAAGCGCCTTAAGGACGTTATTGGCGGCCATAAGGGCGGCATATCGAAATCCGTTAACTGGACCGGTGGCGGCTCATTCGTTTATTGCAATATCAAGAATGACGCAAATAAATTCCGTGAGCGCATAAAAATGAGCAACGGAGACAATATGTCGGAGTTGCTCGATGAAGTTCTTCATTCATCATTCTTATCCTATCGCGTAGATCCGAAGAAAGTTAATGCGGATGAGTTCGAAAAATTATCATTAGCGGATAAAAAGCATATCCTTCTTGATCTCATAGATAACAACACGCTCTACTTGAATTATTCCGAGATTGAAGATAAAACCTACAATATTTCTGAAGCAGACAAAAAACATAACAAAGAATTCTACGGAGCATAAAAATGACTCCAGATAAACCACTATACGAGAAATATAACATGGTGACGGCATCGGGAATATCTTTCCCGTCGACGCCTAAGCATATTCGTGAGAACCTCTCCCATAAATTACGTCCATACCAAGAACAAGCCATTGGCAGATGGATGCACTATATAGATAATGATTCGGTAAACAAAAAAGTTCCAATTCAGTTGTTATTTAATATGGCAACTGGTTCTGGTAAGACTTTAATTATGGCGAGCCTTATACTTGATCTGTATAAGCGAGGCTATCGGAATTTTATCTACTTTGTAAACAGCAAGAATATCATCGAGAAGACGCGAGATAACTTCTCCAATCCCGGAAGTAGCAAATATTTGTTTTCGAATAATATTCAAATTGATGGCGAGAAAGTTGAGATTTGCGAGGTTGAGAATTTTTCTGAGACAGATAATAATGCAATTAATATTATTTTCACGACCATTCAAGGATTACATACAGATCTGAATATTCCTCGCGAAAATAAGCTTTCATATGAAGAGTTCGACAATAAGAAAATTGTATTAATCGGCGATGAAGCGCATCATAATAATTCCTCTACGCTTCTGTCAAAAGATGATTTAGAAGATAACCGTAGTTGGGAGTCGACTATTTCTAATATTATGGATATTGCGAAAGATCCCATCCTCCTTGAATTTACAGCAACAATTGATTTAGAAGATCCAAATATTTACTATAAATATTTCGACCGTATTATCTACAGATATGACCTAAAAAACTTTCGTCAAGATGGCTACAGCAAGGATGTCTTCATCTACGATGTCGACTCTGATCTTAGGAGCCGTATGCTTCAAGCGATTATTATTTCGCAATACCGAAAGAAAGTTGCTCTCAGGCATGGTATTTGGCTAAAGCCAGTTGTTTTATTTAAATCGAAAACCATCGCAGAAAACAAAGCTAATTTTCGAATGTTTAGGGAACTAATAACTTCTTTGTCAGTAAATGACTTAATAGAGCAGAAATCCGGTGCTTCAAATATATTGGCAGACGCTTTTAAAAAGATTAACCTAGAATTGACTGATATTGTTGAGGAATTAAAGAACGATTTTATGTCGGAACGGCTACTCCTCATAGATGGCAATAATATTGATTCAGACAAGCAGATTAGGCTGAATTCTCTCGAAGATAAGGACAATGAAATTCGTGCAATTTTCGCCGTAGATATGCTAAATGAGGGATGGGATGTCTTAAATCTTTTTGATATCGTTCGGTTATATGATACTCGCGATGCAAGGAATGGCGCTCCGGGAAAGACAACGATTAGAGAAGCGCAGCTTATTGGTCGTGGAGCACGCTACTATCCATTCGTAGTAGATAACCCTGAGCAGAAATATGTCCGGAAGTTCGACAACAACGAAAATGAAGAACTTCGGCTCATAGAGCAACTTCATTATCACTCGGCAAGTAATCCAAAATATATTCAAGAAATTCGACAAGCATTAGTCACGTCTGGATTAATGGATGAGAATTACGTCGAAAGGACATTAGAATTAAAAGAATCCTTTAAGAAGACGCGAACCTATACCGATGGCGTTGTGTATATAAATGAGCGCGTATCGCGAACCGAAGCATCTATTAAAGATATTCGCAAGGCTACTCTATATGGTTTTGATTTTCCGGAGATTGTCGAAATATCT
Organism: Dorea chungnamensis; assembly: GCF_039832125.1. Taxonomy (NCBI): domain Bacteria; kingdom Bacillati; phylum Bacillota; class Clostridia; order Lachnospirales; family Lachnospiraceae; genus Dorea; species Dorea chungnamensis. The sequence goes on from NZ_JBDOHT010000015.1 coordinate 6,441, forward strand.
CTTCCTACAAACATTGGGCATATAACGTCGGTTTTTGATGAAGTCCAAAATGAGCATTATAGTGCAGACGAGATAGTAAATCTTGAATTTGATTTTGGTAGATTAATCCCGGCTAATATACTCCGCCATGCTATCGCAAAGAATAAGGCGTTTCGATTCAACCGGATATCTAAAAAGATATTCGCTTTAAATAGTATTGAAGAGTTTATGACTATGGTTGGCAAAGTAAAAATAATTGTCACGGGCTCAAAAAATACCAAGAATAGCCTAACTTCTCGACAAAAGCTATATATAGCTGAATATGTTCTTTCAGTCATAGAAGCTCAAATTGACCAGAATGACGAACGATATATAGGAACCGAGCAGTTTATTGCTAAACCGATATCGCAGCTGTTCAAAGATTCAATAAGACGTAAGTATCATACCGTAGATGCTGGAAGTGATAAGGAATATGGCATACCTCAATTCATTGCGCAAAATCCAAAATACAGGTTAAATCTTGCACAAAAAGACTGGTACGCATATAAGGAAAATTACGGAACTAGCGAAGAAAAATCACTTGTTGTAACACTAGATAGCATGATAGAGAATCTTTCTGAAAAATGGAGCGACATCTATCTCTTGCGCAACGAAAAGGCTGTTACGATATATTCATTTGACGACGGACGAGCATTTGAGCCGGACTTCTTGCTATTTGCTAATGACAGGAAAACTGGAAATGTATCGTGGCAAATATTTATCGAGCCAAAGGGTGGCCAACTCCTCGAAAGAGATAAATGGAAAGAGGATTTTTTGCTTGAGATTACCGAAAAAAGCGACTCCCATATTCTCTTTGAGAATGAAGATACAAGAATTATTGGCATGCCTTTCTATAACGAAGAAAAAAGAGCGGAATTTATTGCGAAATTAGAGAATATTCAATAAGCTAAAGTAACGATACAAGAAGCTCCGCTAATCTGACACTACGGGAATAATGCCATTCATGAAATAAAATGCAGACAATGTCCATGCGAGTAAAATACCGCCGAGTTTAACTCGGCGGTTTAAAAATTATCTTGCATTTACTCCATTCACGAAAGCCAAATAGCAGGCGAAGTCTCCGATGGCCTTTCGGTTATACGGATCATCTTCTTCGTAGCCGAGTTCGTCACGCCATGCTGCGGTTTTGCCCTGTTGTTTTAAGTAACGCGCCAGCATATTAAAATGTATTATCACGGAGTTGTGGCAGGAAGTCCTGCCGGAGTCCTGCTCGTTTTTCTCCTCACGGCTAAGCAGCGGCCAATTTGCCCGAATCGCAGCATAGCGAGTTGCGACCTTCATTAACTCGTCATAAAGCTCCAACGCTTCCATGTCAGTGCCAATCTCGACGAGCATTTCCGCATGGATCGTTTGCATTTTTTCAAATATAATCGCTTTTGGCTGTTTCAAATATTCATCGTAAGTACAAACCATAATAACCCCACCTTTCCTTTTTAGGAATATAGCTTACGGCATATTTGGCAGGAAGTCCAGTGGATTCTTAATTAATATTTCGGCAGAATCAGCCGCTTTTCTACCACCTCGGCCACCAACTGCAAAGTATTCTGGTAGCCGGTTTTCTGCAAGATATTCTTGATGTGGTATTTGACTGTATTGGGCGTAATATCCAGATCCGCTGCGATCTCCTCATATTTTCTGCCTTGCGCAAGCTCCCGGATAATATCAAATTCCCGACTGGTAAACTCGGCGCTGTTGCTGTACCCGATTCGAATCATCGGCGTGTCCTCGGGATAAACAAATTCGCCGTTCATCACCCGGTCGCAGACCTCCATCAAAGCGGTACTGCCATACTCCTTGTACCAAAAGCCATTACAGCCACAAGCCTTAGCCTTTTGGATAAAGGAATGCTCCGGCATGGAGGTCATAATAATAATCTTGATTTTGGGGTTGTACTGCTTGATCTTTGCCGCAGCTTTCAAGCCGGATTCTTCGTCGGCAGTACAGACATCCATCAGGATCAGATCGACACGCCCGCGCAGACAGGCAATTTCTGCATTCGCCGCGTTTTCTATGGAGGCATACAGGACATATTTTTCAGATTTGGCGATCTGGCTCTCAATGGAATCCCGGGTGATCCTGGAATCTTCTACTACTAAAACCTGTATCATTTCCGTCCTCCTTTCTGGGAGTCATCTAAATCAAAGGGAATATCGACAATAAGGGAAACACTGTTGTCGCAGAGCACTTTTAGGGAGGCTCCTTCCTGCTCCAGCCGCTGCCGCAATGCGCTAAGGCCGTTACCTTCCGTAACGCTTGAAACAGATACACTGCCGTTGTCGGATATCTCTATATGATAGCTTTTCTCGTCTTGCTCGATTTTTACTGTCAGTTCCGTAGCCTCTGCATGGCGTACCGCATTGGTGAGTGCTTCCCGAATGGCAGCATACAAAAGCTGCAATGCCTTGCGGCTTTTTGGTTGTTCTCCAAGGAATATGACCTTACAGCCAATCAGCTCTGCTACCTGAAGAAGCTCAGATTGCAGGGTAGAATCAGGAACCGTCCACACGGTGGGAATATTGGAAAAATCACGAATGGCACTGTTCCAATTTTCCCGCAGTACATCGGCGTTTTCGGCCAGACTGTCTTCCGTAATCGCCTTGGTGGTGACCAGCAAACAATGACCCAGCTCATCATGGATATGCATTTTCGCGGCAAGAATCTCTTTATTTAAATTGACTTCCACGATGCTGTCCAGCAAGGATTTCTGTCGTTTTTGCATCTCCTGCAGCCGAATGGTGTTCTCGTACAGTTCTTCACTGAGCCGGTAGAGTTTGGTAATTTCCGCCGCCTCAATCTGAACAGTATTGGAATCAAGAAATCTCAGTTCAAAACGCCAGATCGAGCTGTCGGAGAAGCGGAAGAACAACTGTTGGCGGGGGCTTTCATTGTCCGTATCTTTCGGCAGCCAGGATTGGGGCAGCTTTTCCGCCTTGCCGTTATTGGCAAAGTCTTCAAGTTCCTCCCATGTTACCTTTGCGTTCAGGATCGTGTGTCCGGTCAGCTCCAGTACCAGCTTATTCATCTTTTTATTGACGAGAATGACCCGGCCATCCAGCGCGGAGAAGCAGATTCCGCCGGGATAGGAGTCGATTGCCTTTTTAATCATTTTCGCCGATGGTTTCTTTTTCATCATTGCGCCACCTCTCCTTCTTTCAAAAGCAGAAGCCGATAGCCTGCCGGAATCATTTCTGTCTGGAACCGATAGCCGTCTTCTAAAGAATGAGGAGCGAACCCGTGATCTGTACCGGTAATCTCAAAGCAAACCGTATCGCTGATTCGGATTGCCACAGAAGTCAGGCAAAAATCCGCCTCTTCTAAAATCTCCTCCAAAGCTTTCATAATGAGAAGAATCAGCTCCGGTTCTAAATTCGATGTGGGGCAAAAATCCAAGCTTGTCCGGATTCCAAGGTTCTTCATACCTTTCGCCATATCCTGTAAGCTGATGGCTAAGTCTCCCACCGGAATCATCTGCTGCTCCTGATAAGTGAGCCGCAAGTTGCAGAACCGCTTGATATACGTGCCGATGAGGCAAATGCGGTTCCAGTCGTTCTCTGAAAGGGATTCTTTTGATAAAAGTTCTGTCAGCAAGGTAAGCTGCCCAGACACCTCCGAGGATAGGCTGTCATAAATATCATTGCGCGCCTGAACGCTTGCTTCGTCCGATTGGATATGGATTTCCTGTGCCAGCAGATCTTGTTCTTCTTCCAGTTCCGCATTCAGCCTCTGAAGCTCCCGGAAAGCCTGGTTGATCTGCGAGAGATCGGTCTGCCAGATCATGCATCCGCCCGGGATTTGGTGCAGGTGCAGGATAATATCTTCCGTAACAGAAAAATTCTGATTCTGCTTTAGGGCTTCCAGCATAGCGGGCGTGATTTCCGTCGCGTTTTCCGATGTTGTAATCGTCTCCCCACTTGGGGAAATAATCTGCATCGCCACCGTAGACCGCCGGAACACTTCCTCGTACTGCGTGTTTACCGGAATCAGTCCGACCAGGATATAAAGCTCCCAGCAAAGCACAAGAATGAAGATCAGTCCCGCCGAATATTCCACAAGCTCAAACCGCACCACGTAGGCCGCCGCCGCATAAGGGATACTGAACAGGAACAGTAAAATCGGTTCATAGAAGGGAATCAGCTTCCGGTAAAGCGGATCTGACTTTGTTGTACCATTTCGCTGGTAGATCACATGTACCTGATGCGCAATCATCCACAATCCCCACAGATAGATGATATAGGTACCGATGTGGGGGTGAAAATACAAATTCGGCTGGGGTTCCTCCTGCACAATGTAATACAGAAAATGATGGAGGTCGTTGGTCAGCGCCATCACACTCAAAAAGCAAGCCGGTATCAGGAGCAGATACCACTTTTTGCTGATCCGGTAATCCTCCGATCTGCCGAGATAGAATGCGCCGTAAAGACCGAACAGCGGAATGAAGACAGCCGCTATATTGATAAAGTATCCGGTAAAGCGCATCCACGGAATATTGACATAGAGGAAAGCATCCTGAACAAAGCGAACCGTTAAATACAGGATACTGACGATATTTTGTGCAGTCAGGTGGCCGCGCATGGATTTCTGCATGATTTTTGTTGTAATGGTATATTGCCAGCCGAAAAGCAGAAGCATATAGACCACCCAGACAAGATATGGCCGCAGAGAATCCTCCGGCCAATACCGCATACTGAGCTGCCGGTATGCGGAGACTGCAAACAACAGCGCCGCCGCCCCAAAAAGCCGGACAATCGATTTTTTACGCTCGTCCATCGTATTCCCCCTTAGAAAAGATTATTCTAACCAATCTGCGCAGTTAGATAACGATAAGAATATTATAGCATGAAAGGTCAAATCCGCCCTACACAAAAGGGTAGTTTCTTGGAATAGGAGTAACGAATAAAAAATCATGCCCACAAGCGCGGGACATAGGAAATATCCTTTCGCTTGTGGGCATGTTATCATTGATTAATGATTAGATTTTGTTTTTTCGTCTTACAAAATAAGTACAGCTTAATCCAGCCGCAGATACGAGCATAACGATTATCCACAAAGCAATGTTCGCTGAATCTCCGGTCTTTGGTGATGTTGTATCCGTGTTCGGATTTGCAGAATCGCCAGGCGTAGATGGCGTTGTGCCGGAAGTCAATTTAGGGATGCTTTCCGTTTTTGTCGCGCCACAGGTCTTACAGGTATACGTTTTGATACCTTCCGCATCTTTGGCGGCTTCCTTTGTGACTTTTCCTTCATCCCAAACGTGAGCTTCTTTCTGGACATGTCCGCAGGAGCAGGTACGCTGGTGATTGCTGCCATCCTTGCAGTCTGTCCATCCGCCATAAGAATGTGTATGAGGCTTGTACCCGAGCATAACAGGAGAGGTGCCTGTCAGGCGGAAGGAGATGCCGTTCGCGCTCTCTGTTACTTCAGGGGTCTCCACTTCGCCGGCCTTGTGTCCGTTCACATCTTCATCAAACATATGGACAACGGTAAAATCATATTCCGTGCCATTGGTTCCCTCCGGATAAGGAAGTGTTACCTCAATGCCTTCTGCCGGGAAGTTCTCGGCAGTGACCGGAGTCCAGGTTTCACCGCCATTCTCACTGGTTACAAACTCAATATCGTACAGTACGGTATTATCCGCCGAATACCCTTCGTTGGAAAGGATGGTTTCCGTCAGCTTGCTTTCGATCTTTTCAACGGTATCGTATTCCGTATTGCTCAGATCACCGGTCACTTCGCTGAGACCTTCGGTAATGTTGACTTTGTTCTCTGCTTGTTCAGATACTTTAAAGCTTTCAGTATACAAGGAATCGACATCATCAAATGAGTAAATCTCTATTTCATTTGTTTCTTCATCATAAAAACATGAATATGAACGTCCGTCCGGTGTCCATTTAATTCCTTCCCCGTCATATAAATAAGTTTGTGTGCCACCTTCTGTATATGTGACTTTGAATTCTAATCCCTTTAAAGTTGCGGCAGATCCGTTTTCCTGTATATCTTTGATGACGCTGTCAGGAACCGACAAAAGCTCCATGTTTTTTATGCGCTTTATTTTCACAAGTTCAAAACGAGCATTGTCTGAGGCTGGCTGTACATAAAACGAAATGGGATCGCTGTCTGTTGTATAGTAGGTAGGATGGTTTCCGAGAATTGAGCCTTTAACTTGTCCGGAGGCATTCTCTACCCAAAGTCTGTATCCAATGTAATTGCCTGTCTGGTCTTTTGGCGGCTGATACAGATAATATAAATATTGTCCGGCCTGATCGGATATGTTGTAAACGGTGTCTAATTCAATCTCTGTAGGCTCAACTACTTCAAAATCAAAACATGCTTCTACACATGGATCAGGACCGACGTTTTCAGTATATAAGATTAAACCATCAGGACGTTCAAGCGGCTTATTTCCGGTAATAGTAAATATATAACCGGTAGAGTATGTCGTCACTGTGATGTCAATATCAGTAGTTACATAAGTGTAGCCCCATTGAAGATCCATTTGTTCTGTACTCACAGGTGACTTCGTTCCGTCCGGGCGAGTTTCAATAACCTGCGCTCTATATTGGATTGGCTGTCCAATGACTGCAGTTACTTTGTCTAAAGGTGTATTTGCAGAGTCGTCCCATCTGGAAAGAACCCATTCATAGGTTGCCTCTTGTGATGGTTCTTCCGGAGGCGTGCCAATTGAGAAGCTGTAAGTTGCCGTGATTACCGGATTACCATTCTCATCTTTATTTACGGTAACCTTCATAGGCTCTCTTTCACCAGTGCCATTCATATATTGTACATAAACATTGTTTTTCCCAGACAATACATAATAGTAATCTCCATGATAAGACTCAAATGATTGGAACGTCATTTTCATCGTATATCGACTATTATTCTGGAACGTATCCGTATCCGCCATTTTTTCGCCTGTACTGTCGTAAAATTCCTGAGTGACTTTGACAACATCAAGAATAGTATCGTCGTCCCACGTTGGTTCGGCCTTAACAGCCAACCAATCATAAGCCGGAGTATCGACCAGTTTATCAAGCGAAGGGAGCTGAACGATTAAATCGTTCTCGATAACCTCCTTTTCCGCATATGGCCCTGATGCTGCTAGGGCTACTGTTGGGAGCATCGTGAATATCATGCATAATGCAAGTAAGAGTGCTCCCCATTTTTTTAGTTTCATTAAAAATTCCTCCTTTTCGCACATATAAGATAAAAGCTTATTAAAGCTACTTTATAGTAACACTCCCAAAAGGAAAGCGCCCCACACAATCAGGTAGTTTTTTGAAAAAAATAAAAATATGTCCGCATTGTTCTTTTTTCTGATGTAATCATCCACGAATCCGATCCGCTGACATAGCAATAAAAGCAAGAAACCTCTCCAAGAGAAATCCTCGACGCCCGCAGCAGTGACGAGGATTTTTATGTATGACGGGTACGCCGTCAATCTGTGATGAAAATCCACAAGGGGCGCAGTTGCCGGTGAACTTCCATAGCGACCCACAAGGTTCACATCGTGAGGTTTGGGCGAGAATATCTACTTCGTAGCAGAAACTAAGGACTCAATGCCTTCGATGCAGCTCCGTTTAGTAGAAGAATCCAAGATTCACTGCGCTCGTGAGCATTTCAAGGCAATTAGCTCTGAAAACGTAGTTTACGATGTCGTAGACAGCTATGACGCATTACTTAATAAGGTAATGAAGTAGTAATAACAATATGGACTCGCTATTTTATGGCGAGCCCCCTATCTTAAATAGACTATACTTCAGAATGGGATGAATATTGTCATCGAAGATATCGTATTACTCATAATCCCATCTCGTCCGATTGGTTGATATATTGTTTCTCCTCAAGCATTTATATATAGTTCCATCGCATACTCCGAACATCTTAGCAATTTGCTTAACGGACTTCCGCTCTTCAGTATATAGCCGGATGACTTCTTCGGTCTTATACTTCCGCCCTTCGACGTGGCCAGAAACATCAATTCCCATTCTTTTTAGATTGTTGCTGATGGTGTATCTATGGCACCCAAATTCCTGAGCTAGGTCATATGTGGATACTCCGGCAAGATATTTCTGAGCTATTAGTTCGAGTTCTTCGTCCGATAAATGTTTTTGTTGCTGTTTTATCTCAGTTTTGATATTATATGCAGTAGCAAAATCTGCAGACTCAGAACTATCAATAACAGGGGTCGGCAGGGCGTATTTGACTTTTTCTAGGATTATCTTATAATTCTTCGAGTTGATTTCCGATAGTCCCACTTCGGAAATGTCTGTTTGACAGGCATTTCTTTTTTGTTACAGCATTTTTGAATGGAGGCAGTAGGATGAATATTAGAGATTTGAATGTGTTTTTTGCAGTTGTAGAGACAAAACATCTGACAAAAGCGTCGAAACTTCTTTATATGACGCCTCAAGGTATCAGTAAAGTGATTAAAAACCTGGAGAATGAATGTGACTGTGAACTTTTCATACGCACCAGCAGTGGAATGGAACTGTCTGAATGTGGAAAATGTTTTTTTGAATATGCTCAAAAAGCAAAATTTGACTATCATAATATGAGAAATGAAATGTTACGCATTAAGCAGAAAGAGCATGGAGTAGTAGATCTGCTTTCTGCATTTGGTATTTTGCGTCTTGTAACACCGGAGTGTCTTTTGGATTTTAAGCGAAGGTATCCAGAGATTGATTTTTATCATAGAGAATGCCCGGACAAACAGGTGGAACGATGGTTTTTGTCTGGAGAAGGCAATGTTGCTTTTTCTCTGGCACCTTGTGATGAGAAATTATATGATGTATCTGAATTGGCATCATTTCCTGTAAAGCTTTTGGTTAACAAAAAACATCGTTTAAGTAAAAAAAGTTCTGTGTTAATTCAGGATCTGGAAGGAGAGCCTCTATATATAGAAAGCAGAGAATTTAAAATCCACGACATGATTGTTGATAAATGTCGGGAGGCGGGCTTTGAACCCAATATTATGTTTGAGACGAGTGGCTTTAGTCTATGTCATAAGATGGTTAGGGAGAATAAAGGGATATCTGTTACGGTAGATTTTGTCTCTGATGATATGGGGCATGAGGATATGGTTTTAATTCCATTTTCAGATGGTATCTATGAATGGAAGATTTGTATGCTTACACGGAAGAATGAGGTGATAGGTAATGGTGTGGATATTTTTCAGCGTCATGTAAAAGAGTGGTTAGACAAGATCCAGATTGGAAGTATCACAAGATAGTTGAAAGCAAGTAACAAAAAGTTGATGAAGCTTCAAAAGTTTTACCTTTTATACAAAAAAAGATAAAACTTTCGAAGCTTTTTTTTGGGAAATCTCTATATATAGAAAGATACAATATACTCATAAAAAACACCGATGATTAGCTTGAAAAAAGGTGTGTTACAATAATAACAAATGAAAAGTGTTACAAATTAAGGAGGACATTGTGATGAATATTGGAGTAACAGAAATCAGCCCAAGAGCGGTACAGCAGGTGGCAGAGAAAAAATTTAAAGAAGGTTATTATTGTTGTGAGGCGTTAATCAGCGCAATTCGTGATGAATTTAAACTGGATGTTCCAGAGGAAGTAATCGCTATGGCATCTGGTATGGCAGTTGGTGCAGGAAAGTCAGGATGTGTCTGTGGTGCATTTAATGGAGGTATTCTGGCGCTTGGAATGTTCTTTGGACGTACTGAGCAGGATGGCCCTACTAATCCGAAGAGTGTAAAATGTATGGAACTTACCAAGGAACTTCATGACTGGTTCAAGGTAGCAAATCAGAAGAATGCGATCTGCTGTAGGGTCCTTACAAAAGAGTTCGATAAAGGACGTGGAGAACACAAGGAACAGTGCATTTTCTTTACAGGTCTTTGTACATGGAAAGTTGCTCAGATTGTCTGTCGTGAGTTGGGTATTAAGAATCTGGACGAGATTGATGAGCCGGCACCAAGACGTACGATTGCTGAGATTTAAATATAACGTTAAGCCAGAAAGGAATAGAGTGACATGAATATAATTAAAAAAGTTCCAGTGCCTCTTTGCGGTGTAATGCTTGGATTTGCAGCACTTGGAAATCTGCTTCAGAGTTATGGAGAGGGTATTCGCTTAGTATGTGGAATTGTAGCTGCATTTTTATTGATTTTGGTACTTTTAAAACTGATCATCTTTCCAAAGATGATCAAAGAAGATATGCAGAATCCAATCATGGCAAGTGTATCTGGAACATTTCCGATGGCATTAATGCTTCTTAGTACATATGTGAAACCATTCATAGGGCCGGCAGCAATGTATATCTGGTTCTTTGCGATCGGTCTGCATATTGTGCTGATTGTATATTTTACAGTGAAGTTTATCCTAAAACTTCAACTGCCAAAAGTTTTTGCTAGTTATTATATTGTATATGTTGGAATCGCAGTTGCAGCTGTTACGGCACCGGCGTTTGAACAGACAGGAATCGGTGCGGCAGCATTCTGGTTTGGTTTTGTGACATTGATTATCTTGCTGGTACTTGTTACGGTTCGATATGTAAAGTGTCCGCAGATCCCTGAACCAGCTCAGCCATTGCTCTGTATCTACGCAGCACCTACAAGTCTTTGTATTGCAGGATACGTACAATCCGTGACTCCAAAATCAAGAGGATTTCTTCTTGCAATGCTTGCAGTTGCAACCGTGCTTTACATCTTTTCAATTGTAAAAGCAATCGGATATTTGAAATTAAAATTTTATCCGAGTTATGCAGCATTTACTTTCCCATTTGTTATCAGTGCAATTGCAACGAAGCAGACAATGGCTTGTCTTGCCAATATGGGACAACCAATGCCAGTATTAAAATATGTAGTACTCATTGAGACTGTGCTTGCAGTAGTATTTGTGGTTTACACATTTATCAGATTTATGGGATTCCTTTTTATAAATCAGCCTGCTAAATAGAATGGATAGATGTACATAATAAAAATCAGGGAGAAATTTACAAAAAATTTCCCCCCTGATTTTTTGATATGTATTTATCATTACATAATTTAAATTAAAAAGTCAGATAAGCTTAAGTAAATTACTGTAATAATTCAATAAATGCACCGAGTCGTGTATCAATCTGAGCCTGATCGGCTGGCGAATAATCAGTATTGATTGCAATATAAGGAATATGCTTTTCTTTGGTAACGAATGTCTTTACAGCATCTGATTCAATGGCAAATGTATGACAGGCCTGTAATAAGACTTCTACGACACCGTCCACCTGATACTCATCAATCTGTACATCCAGTGCTTCTAAACGTCCTGGGTTTGGACTCATTACAGAACAGTTAACGCGAAGGTATTTTTCGGCAATTGCGGTAATTGGATCCTTTGTTTCATCGATCGGGTCTTTCTTCTCGCGAGGACCACAACAGTTCTCAAATCCAACAACGTCTGCGCCAAGTTCTTCAATTCGCTTGATAATCTTGTCCATAACGCCGGTGGTAGGGCAACCTGTAATGAGAATACGAGGTCTGGATGGTTTTCCTTTATATTCGCGCTCATAAAGGTCTTTTAATTCTGCAGTACGTTTTTCAAGAAAAGCAATCTTATCTTCCAGATTTGGAGAGAATTCATTGGAAGCAATCACTGTGGCAATCTCATAGCCCGTAATCGGAGATGGCTTCAGTCTGGCAACCTCAAAGAAATCAAGAACAGCTTTTCGTTCCCGGTTGCGAAGCTTGATAGCATCTCGTATCTTATCGTCGGTAATGGTTATATTGTAGAATTGTTCCAAATCTTCTTTTACACTAATGACTTCCTGTTTCCAGAATTCAAGAGCGCCGCGGCCAGTCTTTCCCGGTGGAAGCTGCATAATATGGCAGTGTTTTAATTCACCCATCAATTCATACATTTTTTTCTTACCGTCGCAAGTTGTCTCAGCAAGAACCATATCTGAGAAATAGAAGAAAGGACAACGATCGGTAACAGCTGCTCCATAACTGGCCTTGATCAGCGGGCACAAGTTTTTGGGAAGACGAACCTCAGCAGCAGGAATATTGTCATCTCCTATACCACATAACACAACTGCAACTGCATCAGCAGCCAGAATCAGTTCCCATGGAGTATAAGTACAAAAAACTCCAACAATACGATGCCCCTGTTCCTTCAATTCCTTCATTGTTAGAAAAGCTTTTTTGCGTGCTTCGGGATAAGTTTCAAAATTTTCGGGCAATGCAAATTCAGGCATGTCAGAATACCTCCTTTATGGATAGAAAATAATTATTAATTATATTATAGAAGCGTTAAAGAAAAATGAAAAATAGAAATGAATAATATATGTATAGAAGAAATCTATTAAAAAATGTCAAATGGGTACAGGGTGTTTTTTAAATGGGGACGTAGTAAAATGCAATTTTACTACGTCCCCATTTAAAAAATTCACAAAAGCGTCATAAATCCGTGCTATGATATAAAATATGAATAATAATTTGTTTGGGGTGATTTCATGGAGAAGATTAAGATATTAGTAGTGGATGATGAAAGTAGAATGCGCAAGCTGGTGAAGGATTTCCTGGAGCGGGAAGGATATGTTGTTCTGGAAGCTGGTGACGGTATGGAAGCGATGGAAATTTTTTATGAGGAGAAGGATATTGCACTGGTGATACTGGATGTTATGATGCCGAGAATGGATGGCTGGCAGACTTGTAGGGAGATTCGGCAGTCTTCTCAGGTACCGATTATCATGTTGACTGCGAGAGCGGAGGAAAGTGATGAACTTCAGGGATTTAATCTGGGAGTGGATGAATATATTTCCAAGCCATTTAGTCCGAAGATTCTGGTCGCACGTGTTGAGGCTGTCTTAAGAAGGTCCAATGCTATTGCGGCTGGTGAGACGATAGATGCCGGCGGAATTGTCATTGATAAAGCAGCACATCAGGTAAAGATAGATGGCGGGGAAATAGATCTGAGCTTCAAGGAATTTGAATTACTGACATATTTTGTGGAGAATCAGGGGATTGCGTTGTCTCGAGAGAAGATATTGAATAATGTGTGGAATTATGATTATTTTGGAGATGCAAGGACTATTGATACCCATGTGAAGAAATTGAGAAGTAAGTTAGGAGAAAAGGGAAATTATATTAAGACAATCTGGGGAATGGGATATAAATTCGAGGTTGATGAGGCATGAAACATTCTATTAAGCGACAGATGATTACGGTGTTTTTGGGGCTTTTGATTTTTCTTGTGCTGGCGCTTCTGGTAATTAATGTAAAGTTTCTGGAGCCGTATTATATTCGTAATAAAGAGACACAGTTTATCAATATGTATGAGAAGTTAAATGAAGCAAGAGAAAATGGAACTTTGGATGATGAAGAGGTCTCGAGTAATCTGGTGCATCTTGCAGAAAAAAACAATATTTCTTTTTTGGTGGAAGACGAACGAGGAGCTGTTTACACCAATGTGCATGATAAGAATCTGTTGAAAAACCAACTGGTAGGATATTTCCTGAATCAGGCACAGAAAGAAAGCAAGATATTGGAGAGTACGGAAGGATATCAGATCAATCAATCCTGGGATCCATGGAATCAGAATTATTATATTGAGATGTGGGGGACTTTCGATGATGGAAGCCAGTTCTTACTTCGGAGCCCACTGGAAAGTATCCGGGAAAGCGCAGCAATCTCTAATCGCTTTCTGATATATATTGCCAGTTTTCTGATCATAATATCAATTGTATTTATCTGGTATTTTTCTAAAAGACTTACCAATCCAATCCTTGAGTTGGCTGTGTTGTCTGATAAAATGGCCAACCTTGATTTTGATGCAAAATATACCAGTGGTGGAAGTAATGAGATTGGCGAGTTGGGTGCAAATTTCAATCGCATGTCTGAGAAACTGGAAAGCACGATATCGGAGTTGAAAAAGGCAAATAATGAACTGCAGAAAGATATTGAGCGGAAAGATAAGCTGGAACAGATGCGTAATGAATTCCTGGGCAATGTGTCTCATGAACTGAAGACTCCGATTGCTTTGATTCAGGGATATGCCGAAGGTCTGAAGGAGGGCGTCAGTGATGACCCTGAAAGCCGCGAATTCTATTGTGATGTTATTATGGATGAAGCGGCAAAAATGAATCAGATGGTGAAGAATCTTTTGACATTGAATCAGTTAGAGTTTGGAGATGAGGAGATTGAATTTACACGTTTCAATCTGACGGAGCTCATCAGAGGTGTTTTGCAGAGTATGGAGATTCTTGCGCAACAGGAAGATATTACCGTTATCTTTCGCCAGTCGGAGCCTGTCTGTGTATGGGGAGATGAATTCAAGATTGAGCAGGTCCTTCGTAACTATATCAGTAATGCATTTCATCATGTGAAAGGTGAAAAGGTAGTAGAAGTGAAGATTACGCTTGAACAACAGAAGGCGAAAGTGACAGTATTCAATACAGGTAATCCAATTCCTGAAAAGGATATTACGCACATCTGGGATAAGTTTTATAAAGTAGATAAAGCACATACCAGAGAATATGGCGGTAATGGAATTGGGCTGTCAATCGTAAAAGCAATTATGGAATCTTTCCACCAGAAATATGGTGTCAAGAATTATGACAATGGTGTTGAATTCTGGTTCGAACTTGATGTACAATAAGCCCATAGCAATGAGCGCAGAAGCAATCGGAGCAAGACAGGATGAGGAAAGGCGGGTTTGAACATTGATAGCAATTATAGATTACGATGCGGGAAATATTAAAAGTGTGGAAAAAGCCATGCAGTTACTGGGACAGGACGTAACCATCACCAGGGACAGAGAGACAATATTGCAGGCAGATAAGGTTATACTTCCTGGAGTTGGTGCATTTGGAGATGCCATGGGTAAGATACGTCAGTATGGTCTGGAGGAAGTCATTGGCGAAGTTGTAGACCAGAAGACTCCATTTTTGGGAATCTGCCTGGGACTGCAGTTATTATTTGAAAGAAGTGATGAGACACCGGGAGTGGAAGGCCTGGGAATTTTAAAAGGTGAGATCTTACGAATTCCGGACAAAGAAGGACTTAAGATTCCGCATATGGGATGGAATTCACTGAAGTTCCAGAATCAAGGAAGGTTATTTGCTAATCTGCCAGAAGAACCTTACGTTTATTTTGTACACTCTTATTATCTGAGAGCAGCAGATGAGGGGATTGTAACAGCAACAACAGAGTATAGTACACATATTCATGCTTCTGTTGAGAAAGACAATGTGTTTGCTTGTCAATTCCATCCGGAAAAGAGCAGTGATGTGGGAATTCAGATACTTAAGAATTTTGTGGAAATATAGGCGGAGGTTAAAGGATGCATACAAAGAGAATTATTCCATGTCTGGATGTAAATAATGGACGAGTAGTAAAAGGTGTCAACTTCGTTGATTTAAGAGATGCCGGTGATCCAGTGGAGATTGGTAAGGCATATGATAAAGCTGGTGCTGATGAACTGGTGTTTTTGGATATCACAGCATCTTCAGATGCCAGAGAAACTGTGATAGATATGGTTCGGAAGGTAGCAGAGACCGTATTTATTCCGTTTACCGTGGGCGGCGGTATTCGGACTGTAGACGATTTTAAGGCGTTGCTTCGGGAAGGAGCGGATAAGATTTCTATTAATTCTTCTGCTATTAATACGCCAAGATTGATTTCAGATGCGGCAGATAAGTTTGGCAGTCAGTGTGTAGTTGTAGCTATTGATGCCAAAAAAAGAGCTGATGGAAGCGGTTGGAACATATATAAGAATGGCGGACGTATTGATGTGGGAATCGATGCGCTGGAATGGGCTTCTAGAGTTGAAAAGTTAGGAGCCGGAGAGATACTTCTGACGAGTATGGATTGTGATGGAACGAAAGCAGGATATGATCTGGAACTTACAAGAGCTATTGCAGAAGAGGTATCCATTCCTGTGATTGCATCCGGGGGTGCCGGGACGCTGGAACATTTTTATGATGCATTGACGGACGGAAAAGCAGATGCTGCATTAGCTGCATCATTGTTTCATTATAAAGAACTGGAGATTAAAGAAGTAAAAGAATATCTGAAAGGACGAGGTGTGTCCGTACGTCTGTAGCAGAGAGGTGAATGTTATGGCTGCGATTAATAATGATTGGCTGGAGGCTCTTCAGGGAGAGTTTAAAAAGCCCTATTATAGAAAATTATTTGAAACGGTAAATCAGGAGTATAAGACGAGAAAAATCTTTCCGCCGGCAGATGATATCTTTAATGCGTTTCATCTGACACCATTACATAAGGTAAAAGTTGTGATTCTGGGACAAGATCCATATCACAATGATGGGCAGGCGCATGGACTTTGCTTTTCTGTAAAGAAAGGTGTAGATATACCTCCATCTCTGGTTAATATCTATCAGGAATTGCATGATGATCTTGGTTGTACGATTCCAAATCATGGATGTTTGACGAAATGGGCCGAACAAGGTGTTTTGATGTTGAATACAGTCCTTACCGTGCGTGCACATCAGGCTAATTCCCATCGCGGGATTGGTTGGGAGGAATTTACAGATGCGGCAATTATGGCGTTAAATAATCAGGATCGACCGATCGTGTTTATTCTATGGGGAGCACCCGCTCAGAAAAAAGAGAAGATGCTTACGAATCCAAATCATTTAATCCTGAAAGCGCCTCATCCAAGTCCGTTATCTGCATACAGAGGTTTTTTTGGCAGCAAACCTTTTAGCCAGACGAACTCATTTCTTGAAGAACATGGAATCGAACCGATTGACTGGCAGATTGAATAGAAGGGTAGAGATACCAGGAGGGATACGATGGGAAAACAATATGATCTTGTAATTATTGGAGCAGGTCCGGGAGGATATATAGCGGCAAAGAAAGCGGCAAAACTAGGGATGTCGGTTGTTATCATAGATAAGGGAGAGATTGGCGGTACTTGTATTAACCGTGGATGTATTCCTACAAAGGCTTTGATTCATGCGGCGACACTGTATCGTGAGATGACAGAGTGTGAGAAATTCGGACTTACTGCAGAGAAAGTTGGATTTGATCTGCAGAAGATATATGAATATAAGGAATTATCATCAGCCAGAATGCGAGAAGAATTGCAGAAAGAATTTGATGCACTTGGTATTGAATCCGTAAAGGGAACTGCTGTTATTCAAAGTGATCGCAGAGTGCGGGTAACAACATCTGACCAGAGAACAGAATATTATATTGGAAAAAATATTTTGATTGCAACGGGAGCGAAAGCACGGATGATAGACATTCCAGGAATGGATCTGCCTGGAGTTATGACAAGTGAAGAATTATTGACATCAGAAGAAAGCAGCTATGGCAGATTGTTGATTCTTGGCGGTGGAGTTATAGGAATTGAATTGGCAACAGTATTCAATGCACTAGGTGGTAAGGTGACGATTGTTGAGGTGTCTGACCGCCTTCTTCCGAATATGGATCAGGAATTTTCAGATGCATTAGAAGAGATTCTTACAAATCGTGGAATACATATTTGTAAGAAAAGTATATTGGAAAAAATTACAAAGGATGACAAAGGACTGGAATGCCGTTATGTATGTCAGGGGGAAAATCAAAAGACTTGTGTGGATGCGGTGCTGGTTTCTGTGGGCAGAGTTGCCAATACAACAGGATTATTTGATTCAGATGTTCCGATAAAATTAGAAAATGGCAGAATCGTTGTAGATGATTTCTATATGACGAATCTCCCTGGAATTTATGCGATCGGAGATGTGATTGGTGGAATTCAACTGGCACATGTTGCCTCTGCACAAGCGACATACGTAGTAGAACGCATGAATAATGTGGAGCCTTCTGTGATTGTGGAGATGGTTCCGAGCTGTTTGTTCACGTCTATTTCTATAGTTCCAAGTTGTCTGTATACAGATCCAGAGATTGCTTCTGTGGGAATTACGGAAGAAGAGGCAAGAAAGAAGGGAATACCGCTTCGCTGTGGAAAATACGTCATGAATGTCAATGGACAGTCCATTATTTCAAAAGAAGAGCAAGGATTCATTAAGGTATTATTTGCAGCCGATAGTGATGTGCTCCTGGGAGCGCAGCTTATGTGTCAGCGTGCAACGGATATGATTGGAGAATTGGCAACGGCAATTGCGAATGGATTAACATCTGCACAGTTAATGTATGCAATGCGTGCGCATCCGACATTTAATGAGGCAATCTCCTGTGCGGTAGAAAATAGCAGAGAAAGTCAGTCAAGATGGTAGAAATTCCTACAATATCTTGATTTTATATTAGATAAAAGAGTATAATAAAAGAGGTAGTGAGAACAAAAACGAAATGGAGGGCTTCATATGGAATTAAAACAAACGAAGACAATTTTGGATGTTCGCAGAGGTTACCTGATGACAGTTCTTGGGGTGAGCGTTGTCGCAATTATTGTAGCGGGGGTTATATCTAATTCATTTGTGCACAGCATTCCGATATTTACAATCTGTATATTTGCAGTTTTTATTATCATGCTGTCTTTGATCTACGATGTTTATATTAATTCAACCTATCGTATTTTTTTGGTTGATGATGATGTGTACATCTATTATCCAACTTATAGTTCAAGAGCCGGTAATGAATTCATTTTCTATAAAGTGCTCGAAGTAGACAATGCTACTGTAAAAGGAAGCTCTATTGTATTTAACGGAACGGTTTCAGTCGTAACTGATGCTATCGAGCGAAAAGGAATGAAAGAAGTTGCTAATCCAAAAGCATTATTTGAGGAAGTGTTTTCAGAAGATACATACTCTATTCAAAAGAGATTCCGTATATCCAGAATCTTTGACGGAGAGAATGAATTGATGGCAAAGCTTGCAAAGAAGAAAAAAGCAAAATAATGGGGAAATAAAAACAGAAGCGGGAATATACCTGCTTCTGTTTTTTTCTCTATAGGAAACTTCGTTTCCATAGAGTAAAAACCCTCCGGGAGGATGCGCACTCCGGCGAAAGCTGAAGATGTCGCAAGCGACCGCCGGAGGCGCGAGAGTTCTGCTCGCAGAACTCTTTGTTCTAGCAATGAAATTCGCAAAGTTAATCTCGTTTCTGCATAAATATATTGACAAAAGTATCAGAATGTGATTATATTTAAATATGAACATATGAATAATTGTTCATATGAAAAGATTTAACCAGCCAGGAGGATATAGATATGGAGAATCGGGAGAGAAGAAAGGAAACGGTATGTGAATGCGGCTGCGGACATGAGCACCACCATCATGAGATAGAAGAGCAAAGGATACCTTCAATGCCGGAAGGGGTAGAAAAAAGAGTTTATATTTTAGAGAATCTTGGATGTGCCAATTGTGCAGCTAAGATGGAACGACAGATTCGTGAGCTTCCAGGTGTTGAGATGGCAACGATTACATTTGCAACAAAACAATTGATTGTGGCAGCAGATAATCAGGAAAAGTTGTTGCCAGAATTCAGGAGAATTTGTGCTTCAATAGAAGAAGCAGTAATCGTAACACCAAGGGAAGATCGAAGTGTGAATAAGAAGAAAGAGAATCCTTTGGAAGAGAATAAGAAGGATATTCTGGCTATTGCTGTAGGTGCAGTTTTGTTCATCGCAGGTCAAATTGCAAGTCATATGCTTCCAGGTTCATGGATTGTGAGTATTGTATTTGTGGCTGCATATGTGATTCTTGGACTGGAAATTGTCTGGACAGCAGTTAGGAATCTGGCAAAAGGACACGTATTTGATGAGAATTTTTTGATGAGTGTGGCAACATTGGCGGCATTTGCAATCGGAGATTTTGCGGAAGCTGTAGGAGTTATGTTGTTCTATCGTGTGGGAGAAGTGTTCGAAGAGATTGCAGTAAGCCGTAGTCGGTCTCAGATAATGGAGGCGGTAGATCTTAGGCCTGAAGTCGTGAATCTGGTCAAGGGAGACGAAGTGAAGAGTATTCCGGCACAGGATGCAAAAGTTGGAGATATTATTCTGATTCGTCCGGGGGATCGTATTCCTTTGGATGGAAAAGTTATTGAAGGACGTAGTCAGATCGATACTTCACCGGTTACTGGAGAACCGGTACCTGTCAGTGTATTTCCTGGGAAAGAGATATATTCTGGATGTGTCAATGATCTGGGCGTGTTGAAGCTGGAAGTTCAAAAGCCGTTAGGTGAATCTATGGTGACACGTATTCTGGATTCGGTAGAAAATGCTGCGGCAAGCAAGCCAAAGATTGATCGCTTTATTACAAGGTTCGCCCGAATCTATACGCCAGTTGTTGTTTTTGCAGCGATATTGACGGCTGTGATTCCTTCCTTGATTACTGGTAACTGGAATTACTGGATCTATACGGCAATTACATTCCTGGTCATCAGTTGCCCGTGTGCATTGGTACTGAGTGTGCCGCTGGCCTTTTTCTCGGGTATTGGGGCTGGATCCAGACAGGGAATCTTATTTAAAGGCGGAATTGCGATTGAAGCGCTGAAAGATATAAAAGCTGTAGTCATGGATAAGACGGGAACCATTACCAAGGGAAATTTTGTGGTTCAGCGAGTAGAGTCATTGGGAAGATTAACGGAAAAGCAGATATTGACGATGGCAGCCGATTGTGAGCTGAATTCTACACATCCAATTGGAACCAGTATAGTGGCAGCAGCGAAAGAAAAAGGACTGGGGCTTGTCAGACCATTGGAAGCAGAGGAGATATCAGGGAAGGGAATCCGTGCAGTATTCCCGGAAGGAACAGTGCTTTGCGGTAATCGCGGATTGTTGGAATTATATGGTATAGATACCAATGATTATGAAGCAGGAATATATGGAACGGAAGTGTTGCTCGCCGTAGACGGCAAATTAGCAGGCTATCTGGTTGTTGCCGATGTGATTAAAGAGGAAGCGACTGATGCTGTGAGTCGGATGAAGTCTCAGAATTTGGTGACAGCAATGTTGACAGGAGATGCGAAGGATAATGCGATAGCTGTGGCCAAGAAGACAGGAATTGATGAAGTGCATGCTCAGCTCCTGCCTCAAGAGAAGCTGGAACATTTACAGAAGATTCGTGAACAATATGGTTCTGTTATGTTTGTAGGTGACGGGATTAATGATGCTCCAGTTCTTGCGGGGGCAGATGTAGGAGCAGCTATGGGAAATGGCGCAGATGCAGCAATTGAAGCAGCAGATGTCGTTTTCATGACTTCATCAATGAATGCAATTCCTGAAGCAGTAAAAATTGCCAGACAAACTGGTAAAATTGCAATGCAGAATGTCGCTTTTGCTTTGATTATTAAGTTCCTGATTATGATATTAGGAATTATGGGATATGCGAACATGTGGATGGCTGTGTTTGCGGATACGGGAGTTGCCATGTTGTGCGTGATGAATTCGATTCGTGTGCTGTATACTCAAAAAGAACGAATCAAATAGATATACAATAGTTACAAAATTATTAATTTTAATTTCATTTTATGCCAAATGGTTGAATTTGAAGAGGCCATTTGGCATAATTAATTGATAAGGTTTCTGATTTTTTGAAAGGAAGGAATGTATGAAGAGAACGGAAGCTGAGTGTTGCGAAGTTACATGTGTTCATACGGATACAGTTTACATGGTGAAGAACAAGATGCCGGAAGAAGATCTGTTAAAAGAACTGGCAGATTTTTATAAGGTATTTGCTGATTCGACAAGAATTAAGATTTTGTGTGTGTTATTGGAGGCTGAGATGTGTGTCTGTGATCTTGCCGAGGTGTTAGGCATGACGCAGTCAGCTATATCCCATCAGCTTCGAATATTGAAACAGATGAAGTTAGTGAAGAACCGCAGAGAAGGAAAGACCGTATATTATTCGCTGGCAGATGATCATATCCAGACAATTATCAGTCAAGGAATGGAACATATTATGGAGTAGTTTTCATATAGTGATTAAAGGGAATATCATATGACGGAGAAGTTGAAAAAAAGATGTATCATTTATAGTGTAGGGGTGTTGGTGTATGTGAGTGCGATTGAAGCTACCATACATCTGACGTTAACTGACAGAGTAAAATTTATATGGTTTCTTATTGCGTATCTGATCATAGGGTTTGATGCTTTTAAGAAACTGGAACAAAATCTGCTGCAGAAAAAGTTCCTGTCAGAATATACGTTAATAATCTTGGCCACAATTGGAGCTTTGGGAATTGGAAGGTATGTAGAAGGTGTACTTGTAATTCTTTTGTTTGAATTGGGAATGATTTTTGAAGCTTTTTCAAGAGACAGAGCGAAAAAAAATATTGAAGAGTTGATTAATATCCGTCCAGAATATGCAACAAGAAAGGTTCATGGAAGAGAATTCAAGGTAGATCCGTCCGCATTGAAGCCGGGACATATTATTGTGATTAAGCCGGGAGAGCGTATTCCGGTAGATGCTGTGATAACATCAGGCACTACGAGTATTGATACGAAGGCAATTACGGGAGAAGCAATTCCTCAATCTGCATGGCCGGGGGATAAGATTTATAGTGGATGTATTAATCTGAATGGTGTGATTGAAGCAAAAGTTTTAGAATTATATGTGGATTCTACCGTATCCAGAATCATGGAGATGGTGGAGGATGCGCAGAATAAAAAGGCAGAGAGTGAGACTTTCATCACCAGATTCTCCAGAATTTACACACCGCTTATGTTGTTGGGAGCTTTTGCGGTCATGATATATCCGTCACTGACATTTTCTTATGGAAATTGGGATACTTGGATTTACCGCGGATTGATTTTCCTGGTGATTGCCTGTCCCTGTGGATTGGTATTGTCAGTACCAATTGCATTTCTTGGAGGAATCGTAACGGCTGCACGCCATGGAATTGTAATGAAGGGCGGTAATTTCCTGGAAGATCTGGCAAAGGCTGATACATTTATTTTTGATAAGACAGGGACCCTGACGGAAGGTGTCTTTCATGTGAAGGAAGTCAAGGCAATTGGAATGCCGAACGAGGAACTCCTTAGGATCGCCGCACATGTTGAGTGCCACTCTAATCATCCGATTGCACAGTCACTGAGGGAAGCCTATGGGAAAGAGATAGCAGAGAATAAAGTATATAGAATGCGAGAGATACCAGGATATGGTGTCAATGCGACATTCGAAGGAGAGCGCGTCTATGTTGGAAATAACAGGCTGATGGAGAAGCAGCAGATACTTTGTGATGATGTCAGTCAGCCGGGAACTGTTATCTATGTAGCTGTCGGAAAGAAATATGCGGGATACATTGTTATTGCGGATACTATAAAAGAAGATGCCGTGGATACACTTCAATATTTGAAGGAAAAATGTAAGGCGGTATTGGTCATGTTGACTGGCGATACGAAGAGCGGAAGTATACAAGTGGCAAAAGAATTGGAGATGGATTATGCATATGCAGACTTGATGCCGGAAGATAAGCTGGAGCAGGTAGAAGATTTCCTGCGTATTCAGGATGGAACCGAGAGGCTGGTATGTGTAGGTGATGGAATCAATGACGCGCCAGTTCTTGCGAGAGCGGATGTGGGAATTGCCATGGGAGCGTTAGGTTCGGCGGCAGCGATTGAGGCAGCTGATATCGTATTGATGGAAGATGAACTTCCAAGAATTATAGATGCAATTAAGATATCCAGAGAGACATTAAGAGTAGTAAACCAGAATATTACTTTTGCATTGGTTGTTAAGGGATTGATTTTGATTCTTGCCATTATTGGCTATTTTGGTATGTGGGAAGCAATATTGGCAGAAGTTGGAGTAATGTTTGCTGCTATTTTAAATGCTGCGTGGGTAGCAAGATATAACGTATAGGAGGAAGTATGAAGCGTATAAGGGTAGTACTGTCCGTTTTACTTTTGGGAGTGTGTCTCAGCGGATGCGGGAAAAATCCTTCGGAAGAAGGAATAGAATATCTGGAAAATGGGCAGTATGAAGAGGCGATAGAACAATTTGAAGAGGCAATTGAAAAAGAGGTGAATGTGGGGGATGCCTACAGAGGAATCGGGATTGCCAAATGGGAACAAGAGGATTTTGAAGGAGCACGCGATGCTTTTGAAAGTGCACTGGAAAACAATGCGCAGAAGACAGGAACGATTTATAATTTTATTGGAATCTGTGAACTGAAATTAGAAGATCCGGATTCAGCAATTAATTATTTCCGTCTCGGTCTTGGTCAGGAAGATATCAGCGAGGAACTGAAGCAGGAGATGCAGTATAATGTAATTGTTGCATATGAACAGGCAGAGGACTGGGAAAGTGCAAAAGTGAAGCTGAAGGAATATCTGAATGATTATCCTGACGATCAGAATGCGCAGAAAGAACTGGAATTTCTGGAGACACGGTAAGGAAAGAGAAGATGATTGAATTAGATAAAGTAACCGAGCGGGTAATCTTAGTAGGAGTCAGTCTGTCGGATCAGGATGACACGCAGAAATCACTGGATGAATTAAAGGAGCTGGCAGCAACTGCAGGGGCAGAAACTGTTGGAACAGTAATTCAGAACAGAGAGCAGATGCATCCGGGAACGTATATCGGAAAAGGAAAGATTGAAGAGTTAAAAGACCTGTTGTGGGAGTTGGACGCAACAGGTATTATTTGTGATGATGAACTTTCGCCGGCACAGATGAAAAATCTTCAGGATGAGTTGGATACGAAAGTAATGGATCGTACGCTGGTGATTCTGGATATTTTTGCTTCCAGAGCATCTACCAGTGAAGGTAAGATTCAGGTAGAACTGGCACAATTAAAGTATCGTCAATCTAGATTGACTGGTTTCGGAACAGCGATGTCTCGTCTTGGAGGAGGAATTGGCACCAGAGGACCAGGAGAGAAGAAACTGGAGATGGATCGAAGACTGATAAAGAGTAGGATCGCCCAGTTGAACAGAGAATTGAAAGATGTAAAACGTCATAGGGAGGTTACACGAGAACAGAGGAACCGGAATCGAATTCCGGTCGCTGCTATTGTAGGATATACGAATGCAGGAAAGTCTACACTACTGAATTCATTGACAGGAGCAGGTATTCTGGCTGAGGATAAGCTGTTCGCTACTTTGGATCCAACGACCCGTGGATTGAAATTGCCAAGTGGGCAGGAGATTCTTTTGACAGATACCGTCGGTTTTATCCGAAAGCTTCCTCATCATCTGATTGAAGCATTTCGCAGTACACTGGAAGAGGCTAAATATGCAGATCTGATTCTGCATGTGGTTGATATGGCGAATCCGCAGATGGATGAACAGATGTTTATTGTATATGAGACGCTTAAGAATCTGGAGGTTACTGACAAACCAGTTATCACCATATTTAATAAGATGGATAAAGCTGGAAATCAACAGATCATTCGAGATTTTCATGCAGATTATACCGTAAAGATATCTGCAAAGATGAAAGATGGAATTTCAGAACTGCTTCAAACAATCGAGGCAGTTCTGCGTGAACAGAAAGTTGCAATTGAGAATCTGTATTCCTACCAGGAGGCAGGGAAGATTCAGTTGATCCGTAAATACGGTGAATTACAGCAAGAAGATTACCGGGATGATGGAATATTTGTAAGAGCCTTTGTACCGGTAGAAATCTATGATAAAGTTAGAACTTCAAAGTAAAGTCCCGGTCTCGCGTGGCGATTCATGGAAGAACTTCTTGTAAGCTCTGGAAAATGTAGAATAATCTTTAAAGCCACAATCAAAGCAAGCCTGTGTGCCTGACACACCGGTTAGTATTAATTCTTTTGCAAGCAGGAGCCGTTTTTGGGAAATATAGTGTCCAAGAGTGTAACCGGTTTCCTGCTTGAATAGTCTCATCATATAGTATTTACTGATGTAAAAATGATCTGAAAGGATATCGATGTTCAGATCATGGTTTAGATTTTCGTTAATATATTGCAGGATGTCCAGAATTTTGGTATTACAGTTATCTGTATCAATGAATTCCAGACGATTTTTTCTTGCAGCACGGTTCAGATGTATCATAAACTCCAGAAAGAGGACTTGGCGATAAAGATCGGAAGCGTATCCGTCATCGGAAAAAGATTTTTCTAATCGTGTGATTGACTGGAATAAAGAACTGTTTTTTAAGGAAGGAATTCTTAATACATTGGAATGCTCTTCTTCTGCTTTTTGAAAGCAATAACTTAAATCATAAGAATCTGTTTTGTATGCGTTCATAAAATTTGGTGAGATATAGACAATGATTCGTTCATAGATCTGGGAATTATCTACAACCAGACGATGTATGTCATTGTGTCGGACCAGAACAATGTCATAAGGAGACAATTCATAAGATTTTCCTTCAATCGTATAAATAACGTGTCCTTTGATAAAGATGGTAATCTTATCAAAATCATGATAATGGTATTTTACTTCACGAGTTTCTTGATCAGTCAGGTGGAATAGTCTGAATTCACTGTTCAGGTATCCTTTTTTTATATATTGTCCCATGAAAATCACCTCTTTCATTATCATATATGAAGAGAGCATTATTTGCAATATAATAAGCACTAATTACGTTGAAAAGGGAAAAAATGCCTGATATGATGTGCTTAGAACGACTTGGGGAAAACTCCCGTAAAAAAAGATGGAGGTATGTTATGAAAGTTGTATTGGAACGTTATCATGGGTTGGGAAATGATTATGTTGTATTTGATCCAAATAAAAATGAATTGGAATTGACACCGGAAAATGTAAAGATGATTTGTGACCGTAATGCGGGACTGGGCTCTGACGGTGTCCTGGAGGGACCAATCTTAAAAGAAGATGGCATGTATGTAAAGGTATGGAATCCAGACGGAAGTGAATCTGAGACTAGTGGTAATGGTGTTCGTATTTTTGCAAAATATCTGAAAGATGCAAGTTATGTGCAGAAGAAAAACTTCAAACTCTACACAGGCAATGGACCAGTGGAGGTGACTTTCCTGAATGAAGACGGCAGCCGTCTGCGTGTGTCAATGGGAAAATTATCTTTTTGGAGTGATGATATCCCAGTTACAGGGGAGCGTCGAGAAGTAATCAATGAAGATATGGTATTTGGAAGAACATTATATCCAGTCACTTGTGTCTCCATCGGAAATCCACATTGTGTCATTCCAATGCGTGAGATATCTAAGCCGTTGGTTTGCAAGATCGGAGATTACGCTGAGATTGCAAGATATTTTCCAAATCGTGTGAATACGCAGATTATGAAAGTTGTTGATAAAGAACATGTCTCTATTGAAATCTATGAAAGAGGCGCCGGTTATACACTGGCATCAGGAACAGGTGCCTGCGCGGCAGCGGGAGTTGCATATAAGCTGGGCATGACGAACAATAAAGTGATTGTTCATATGCCAGGCGGAGATCTTCAGGTTGAGATCGAAGATGACTGGAATGTCTATATGACTGGAGATGTATTCTATGTAGCAAAGATTACATTAAGTAATGAATTCGCGGAAAAATTAAGAAGTTTATAATATAGAATATATGAAGATAGTAGGGTCTGTCTGGCATCTGTCCGGCAGGCCTTTTCTATTGCCGTGCATCACTGATACAAGTGTGATATAATAAGCACAATAGCAATTCAGGGAGGGACAAGGATGTCTTTGCAATTTGTATTTGGGCCTTCTGGCTCTGGAAAATCACATGATTTATATCAGTACGTTATTGAAGAAGCCCGGAGATATCCGGAACGAAATTACATTGTTCTGGTGCCGGAGCAGTTTACTATGCAGACACAGAAGGATCTGGTGACGATGCATCCATGTCATGGAATTATGAATATTGATGTCCTGAGTTTTGGACGTCTTGCATATCGAGTGTTTGAGGAGACAGGTGGAGAGCCCCTTCCGGTATTGGATGATGAGGGAAAGAATCTAATTCTGCGAAAGATTGCGGGAGATTACGAGAATGAATTATGCGTTCTAAGAGGTAATATGAAAAAACTGGGATATATCAGTGAAGTAAAGTCTGTTATCTCAGAGTTTACACAATATGACATTGGCGAAGAAGAGCTGGAACGGGTAATGGAGACGGCAGGTGAGCAGTCGAGACTTTATTATAAGTTAAAAGATATCCAGATTCTATATCGTGGATTCTCAGAATATCTGGAGAAAAAATACATTACCAAAGAGGAACTTTTAGATGCTCTGAGTAAGGTAATCTGCAGATCAGATATATTAAAGAATAGTATGATCGTGTTAGATGGATTCACGGGATTTACACCGGTACAGAATCGTTTGATATTGGAACTGCTCAGGCATTGCCGTAAAGTGATAGTGACAGTTACGATGGATGACCGTGAAAATCCATATGTCTATCAGCACCCATATCAGTTGTTTGCACTGAGTAAACATACGGTTACTACGCTGATTCAGTTAGCTCAAGAGGAGAAAATTCCGATTGAAGAACCAATCTGTAAGTATGAAAAGCCGGTTTATCGTTTCCGTGAAAATGATGCTCTTGCGTTTTTGGAACGGAACTTGTTCCGTTATGGGAAAGATACATTTAGAAAAGAACAGGATTCGATAGGAATTCATGTTGCAAGAAATCCGAAAGAAGAAGCACTTGCTCTGGCAGGAGATATCCGGGCGCTGGTCAGACGAAAGGGATATCGTTACCGAGATATTGGAGTCATCGTAAGCAATATGGATGTGTACGGGGATTATCTGGAGCGGGCGTTTGAACTGTATGAGATACCGGTATTTATGGATCATAAGAGAAGTATCCTTTTGAATTCTTTTGTGGAGTATATTCGAAGCCTTTTGAATATGGCGGAACAGAATTTCTCCTACGAAAGTGTTTTTCGGTTCTTGCGCACGAATCTGGCAGGATTTACCTGTGATGAGATTGATGAATTAGAGAACTATGTGATTGGCCTGGGAATCAAAGGGTATAAGAAGTGGCAGGAAAAATGGGTACGTCGTCTGAAAGGTATGACGGAAGAAGAACTGGAACGTATGAATCATTTTCGCGTCCTTTTGGTGGAGAAGACAGATGCATTAATGTTTGTGTTAAAGCAACGAAAGAAAACGGTAAAGGATATTACCTTGGCGGTGTATGAGTTCATGGTCTGTGAAGAACTGCAGCTGCGCCTAAAAAAGCAAGAAGAAGAATTTCAGGCGATGGGAGAGCTGGCTTTGGCAAAAGAATATGCACAGGTATATCGGATAGTAGTGGAGCTCTTTGATAAGTTTGTGGAATTGCTGGGGGATGAGCCAGTAAGTTTGAAGGAATACTGTGAATTGCTGGATGCCGGTCTGGAGGAAGCAAGAGTAGGGGTGATTCCTCCGAGTATAGATCAGGTTGTAGCCGGTGATGTGGAGCGTACCAGGTTAAAAGATATCAAAGCATTATTTTTCCTGGGGGCAAATGATACGCAGCTCCCGGGTGCATTGTTGCAGACAGGGTTATTATCTGAACGTGATCGAGAGTGTTTTCAACGAGAGAAGTTGGCATTATCGCCTGGAGGAAAAGAAAAAGCTTATATTCAGAAGTTTTATCTATATATGAACCTGACGAAACCCTCTGATAAATTGGAAGTCTATTATAGTAAAGTATCTTCCGATGGGAAAAGTATCCGCCCTTCTTATCTGATACAGGAATTGCGTAGAATATTTCCTCTTATGAAGCTTCAGGATGAAGAAGAAAAAGAGTTAAAACAGCGAGAGTTTACAGAAAAAATGGGGCTGGATTGTATCATCCGGGGAATGCAGGGAACAGGAAATGGCATGGATGATACCTGGAAAGAATTGTATTCTTGGTATAGGAGAAATCCAAAGTGGCACGAGAAGGTAGAAAGCTTATTGAATGCTGGATATTATCAGCGTCCGATGGATGGATTGACGGAAGAAGTTGCAAAAAGACTGTATGGGGAGAATTTTGAGACAAGTATTACAAGAATGGAGCGGTTCTCGGCCTGTGCATTTGCACATTTTCTTACATATGGTTTGAACTTACGGGAACGACAGCAGTATGAGTTTCAGGCAGTAGATCTCGGAAATATATGTCATAGTGCGTTGGAGAAGTATTCACAAAAAGTGGAGAGAGGACATAAGGACTGGGTATGTTTATCAGAAGATGAACAGAAGTATTATATAGAAGAAAGTGTGGAAGAAGCAATTACTGATTACGGGAATTCTGTTCTCTATAGTTCTTCCAGAGATGAATATATGATTGTCCGTATAAAACGAATGCTGGAACGAACGATATGGGCATTGACAAAGCAATTGGAGGCCGGAGATTTTCGGCCGTCCGCTTATGAGTTCCGATTTGCCAATGGAAAAATTGACCGGATAGATACCTGCGAGGATCAAGAGAAAGTCTATGTGAAAGTAGTGGACTATAAGACCGGAAGTCAGGCTTTTGATATCGTATCGTTGTATCATGGCCTTCAGCTACAATTGATGGTCTATATGGATGCCGCTGTAAAGATGGAAACCCAAAAGCATCCGGGAAAAGAAGTAATCCCATCGGGTGTGTTCTATTATCGGATTCAGGATCCATTGGTAGAAAAGCAGAAGAAAGAAGAAATCGAAGATGCACTTTTGAAAGAATTAAAACCAGATGGCATGATAAACCTAAGTGGCGATACGTTAGAGCATCTGGATCGTAAGAAAAATGGAGAATCGCTTGCTGTTCCGGTAAAATATAACAAGAATGGGAGCCTTGCGAAAAGTTCCAAAGCGGTATCTGAGGAAGAATTTCAGATTATGATGCATCATGCTGTCCAGAAGATAGAAAAGACAAAGAGACAGATACTGGAAGGCAACACGGATGTGTCGCCTTATCGCAGAGGTCAGGAGACGGGCTGTGATTACTGTAAATATAAGCATGTCTGTGGTTTTGATACGAAGATACAAGGATATGCATATCGTGAGATAGGGAAAATGACTCAGGAAGAAGCAATTGCTGCGATGAAAGCAGAGACAAAAGAGTGGGAAGGAGAGGAATAGATCATGGGCGTGACATGGACGGAAGAACAGCAAAAAGTGATTGATCTGAGAAATCGGAATATCCTTGTCTCAGCAGCGGCTGGCTCTGGTAAAACAGCGGTTTTGGTAGAACGCATTATTACGATGCTGACAGCAGATGTGAATCCGATAGATGTTGATCAACTGTTGAT
The DNA here is from genome assembly GCF_039832125.1 of Dorea chungnamensis. Classification (NCBI taxonomy): domain Bacteria; kingdom Bacillati; phylum Bacillota; class Clostridia; order Lachnospirales; family Lachnospiraceae; genus Dorea; species Dorea chungnamensis. The sequence continues at coordinate 37,466 of NZ_JBDOHT010000015.1, forward strand.
CGTAACATTTACGGAAGCGGCAGCAGCTGAGATGAAAGAAAGAATTAGAAATGCGATAGAAAAAAAACTGGATGAATTTCCAGAGAATGAACATCTAAAGCAACAGGCAACTTTGATTCACAATGCTCATATTACTACGATACACAGCTTTTGTCTGTCTGTGATCCGAGATCATTTTCATGTGATTAATCTGGATCCTGGATTTCGCATTGGAGAAGAAGGAGAGCTGAAATTACTTCGTCAGGATGTTGTAAAAGAGATTCTGGAAGAAAAATATCAGCAAGGAAATCAGAGATTTTTGGATTTTTCTTTGGCATATGGAGGAGGCAAAAGTGATAAGAAGATAGAAGAGCTGATCTTGAAGATTTATGAATTTTCCAGAAGTTATCCAGATGCCAAAGAGTGGATAGAAAAATGTGTAAAAGCTTATCAGATAGAAGATCTTCAGGAACTGGAAGAATGTGATTATATTTGTTTCGCAATGAAGAATACAAGAAGCTATCTGGAAGAAGCTATGAAATTATTGGAGCAGGGAATCGCAATTTGCCAGACTGCAGATGGACCAGCGGTATATGAGACGACTCTTTTGAATGACAGTCAGGTCATTGAGAAATTGCGCTCTGCTGACACATTTGAGAAAATGACACAGGTATTTTCGGAAGTAAAGTGGGTGCGATTGGCGGTCAACAAAGACAAGATGGTATCAGAAGATAAAATAGAACAAGTAAAATCTATCCGAGAAGAAGTAAAAAAGATTGTAAAAGACCTAGAAGGACAGTATTTCTATCAGGATGTAAGGGATGTCCTGGAGGATATTCAGCTTTGCCGCCCGGCGATGGAGGAACTTGCGGAATTGGTGCAGATATTCGCAGAGCGATTTGAGGAGAAAAAACGGGCGAAAAATATGATTGATTTCTCGGATATGGAGCAGTATGCTCTACAGATTCTGACGGAGAAGACAGAACATGGTTTGTTGCCATCAGCAGCTGCCAGAGAATATCAGCAACAATTTCTTGAGATTATGATTGATGAGTATCAAGACAGTAACTTTATTCAGGAGACGATACTGACCAGCATCTCTAAGGTGTCTCAGGGACATTACAATATATTTATGGTAGGTGATGTGAAGCAGAGCATCTATCGCTTTCGTTTGTCCAGACCAGAACTTTTTATGGAGAAATTTCATACTTATAGTATGGAAGATAGTCAGACTCAGCGTGTTGATCTTCATAAAAACTTTCGAAGCAGGCGCGAGGTGTTGGACAGTGTGAATTTTATATTCAGACAGATTATGGTACGTAATCTGGGAGGAATTACCTATGATGATCAGGCAGCTTTATATGCGGGAGCGGACTATAAAGAAGGTAAGAATCTGAAGACAGAAGTCCTGGTGATTGACAGTGATCTGGAATCATGGCAAGGAGCAGACGTTGAGTTAAAAGAGGTTACCAGGATAACAGAGAGAGAATTAGAGGCGCGGGCAATTGCGGGCAGAATTCGAGAACTGTTGGCCAGCCATCAGGTGATCGACAAAAAAACCGGTGAGTTTCGTCCGGTACGATATTCGGATATTGTAATTTTGACCCGCAGTGTGAAAGGGTTTGCAGATGTATTTACAGAAGTTTTGAATCGACAAGGAATCCCGACATATGCAGGTACGCGAGAAGGGTATTTTGCAACGCAGGAAATAGGTGTTCTGTTGGATTATCTGAGAGTTTTGGATAATCGAAGACAGGATATTCCTCTGGCAGCAGTGTTAAGATCTCCTTTCGGTGAACTGACTGAAATGGAATTGGCATCTATCAAGAGCGTATATAGAGATGGTTCCTTTCATCAGGCAGTTACATCTTATTGTGCTGAGGGAAAAGATTCTGTGATTCGAGGAAAACTTGAAAAATGTCTGAAGAAGATGGATGAATTCAGGTCTATTCTGCCGTATACACCTATGCATGAACTTTTGTGGAAGATTCTCGAAGAGACTGGTTATGGTGATTATGTATCATCAATGCCCGGAGGAGAACAAAGAAGGGCGAATCTGGAGATGCTGGTTGAGAAAGCAAGAGCTTTTGAAGCCACTAGCTATAAAGGATTGTTTCATTTTGTCCGTTATATTGAGCAGCTTCAAAAATATGATGTGGATTATGGAGAGGCAAGTATTGAGGATGAGCAGTCAGATACCGTCCGTGTAATGACCATCCACAAAAGCAAAGGACTGGAATTCCCTGTCGTGTTTGTAGCTGGCTTAGGAAAGAAATTTAATATGCAGGATGCACGAAGCAGCGTGTCACTCCATGCCAAGATGGGGGTGGGACTGGATGCTGTTGATCTTGCGGCAAGAACCAAAAGCCCGAGTATCATAAAAAAAGTAATACAGAAAGAAGAAGCCTTAGACAGTCTGGGAGAAGAATTAAGGGTCTTGTATGTGGCACTTACTCGAGCAAAAGAAAAATTGATTCTTACGGGAACTATCTCGAATCTGGAAAAGAAAATGGCAGGGTATAAGATAGTGACTGAGCAGAAAGAAGATACGTTGTCATTCGAAAGATTAAGTAAAGCAGTAACTTATTGGGATTGGATTCTTCCTGCTATGCAGCGTCTGGGATCAGATGTTCCAATGGAGATGCGAATCTTAACAATTGAGGATATTGTACGGAACGAGGTGGAAGAAGAAACGGCTGGAAGACTTACCAGAACCATATTGGAAAACTGGGATACTCAGAAAATCTATGAAGAGGATGTTCATAAGATATTGCGGGAACAGTTCAGTTATCAGTATCCATATATGGACAGCCGACAGCAAAAGATGAAATTTACAGTGTCAGAATTAAAAAAGAGAAGCTATCTAAAGGAAAGTCTCGGAGAAGAGTTGGATGAATCAGGAGAACTTCTTTATGAGGAACCGGAAGTCGTGCCTCTTGTGCCTAGATTTTTGCAGGAAAAAGAGGAGTTAACGGGTGCTTCGCGTGGTACGGCATACCATCGGGTGATGGAGCTTCTGGATCTGTCGAAATCTTACGATACATTAACGTTACAATCTGCAATGGATGCTTATGTAGCAGACGGAAAGCTGGGACAAGATATGGCGGCATGTATCCGGACTGTGGACATAAAAGGATTTCTGGAATGCAGTGTGGGGCAGCGGATGAAAAAAGCCGCTGAGCTGGGGCATCTGTGGAAAGAACAGCCTTTTGTCCTCGGAGTAGATGCCCGAGAGATTTATCCGGAAGAGGAGGAGGGGGAGTTAATCCTTGTTCAGGGGATTATTGATGCGTATTTTGAAGAAGATGATGGTCTTGTTGTATTGGATTACAAGACAGATAAGATCTGCAGTCCAGACGAACTGGCTGAGAAATACCATGCGCAGCTCGATTATTATGCAAAAGCATTGGAGCAGATGACGCAAAAAAAAGTGAAAGAGAAGATCATCTATTCCTTTACGATGAAGAAGGAAATCGTTGTGTAGGAGGAAGTGTAGAGAGAGTACGGTGAGGAGTGGAGCTGGGCAGATGGTTTCAGATGTCTTTCGCTAAGAATCCATAAAAAAAGCAGGATAAAATTTCGCATGAGAATTTTATCCTGCTTTTTTAACACTTTCCACACAATATGTGTTGACAAACTATATTATACAACATATAATATAGGCATAAAAATAATATTGTATTTATAAATAATATTATAAATTCCAGCAAAGGAGTGAGAATATGGTATTTAACACCGGAGCTGCTCTCCTGGATGCAATCGTTTTGGCGGTTGTTTCGAGAGAGAAGGAAGGAACTTATGGGTATAAGATTACTCAGGATGTAAGAAAGACGATCGAAGTATCGGAGTCAACTTTATATCCGGTGCTGAGAAGACTGCAGAAGGATGAATGTCTGGAAGTATATGATCGGCAGTTTGATGGCCGGAACAGGCGATACTATAAAGTGACAGAAAAAGGAATGGTGCAGTTGAATTTGTATCGGACAGAATGGAAAAATTATTCTGGAAAAATCAATGAATTGTTTGAGGGAGGTGTAACTGCATGAATCGCATAGAGTTTATGACAGAATTAGCTTCATTATTACAGGATGTACCTGTGGAGGAACGAAAAGAAGCGATGCAGTATTATAATGACTATTTTGATGATGCCGGAGAAGAGAATGAACAACAGGTTATTGAGGAACTGGGAGAACCGGCAACTGTCGCAGCCAATATCAAAGCCGATTTGAGAGGAGATTTCCAGGATGCCGGCGAGTATACTGAAAATGGATATACGGATGCAAGATATGAGCAGAAGAATATGCCGACAGAACGTGAGAGTCATAAAGAATCTCAAGAGGAGTATCGTGGCGGCTATCAAAGCTATGAAGAACAACGTCCGCCGAGAACCAGCAAAATATTAAAAATTATATTAATTATTGCAATCATTCTTATGGCGGGTCCAGTTATTATCCCCGTTGCGTTGGGAATAGCAGCATTGATTATTGGATGTGTAGTTGTGTTATTTGCAGTATTTGTAGCACTTGTTATTGCCTCTATTGCAGTTGTGATTGCAGGAGTATCTGTCTTCTGTGTGGGAATCATTAATCTTATTCCGGAATTAGCGATTGGCCTTGCTCTTATTGGAACAGGATTGATTCTGTCTGTTCTTGGAGTGATAGCAACAGTGGCAAGTGTCAGACTTTGTATTATTGTGTTCCCAGGAATCTGTAGAGGAATTGTATGGCTTTGCAGAAAACCATTTCATAGAAGGGTGGTGGCGTAACGATGAGACGTGGCTGGAAGATATTCTGGATCGTGTGCGGAGTGACTGCCGGGATAGGTCTGGCATGTTGCGTGGCGGCATGGGGGCTTGGAGTTACGACAGAGGCATTGCATAGTAGATTCCCGAATGGAATTGGGTTTGGAGTGATTCATTGGGATGATGAATCAGAAGATGCAGGAGAATATATTGCGGAAGACATTCATCAATCTTTCCATGAAGTAAGAAAAATAAATGCAGAGATATTTGCAGGTGAAGTAGAGGTCCTGACATCGGACAGTGAAGATATAATCGTAGAGACAGACGGAATCAGTGAAAAATTGGGCTTTCGATGTTATATGGAGAATAATGAACTAAAACTAAGTACAAAAAAGAATCTGACACATATCAATCATATTGGAATTGGCACAATTCGAATCTATCTCCCAAAAGAAGCAAAACTGGGTGAAGTCTCTCTGGATATTGGCGCGGGAACATTATATGTGGAAGATGTATGCGCAGAAAGTTTTTCGGTAGATGTTGGTGCCGGTGAGGCAGAGATTGATCATTTTTCAGCTGCGAAGGTTGATCTTAATTGTGATACTGGTTCTCTGACTGCCAGAGGAAGTGCGGATCTAGATATGGAGATTGAATGCGGTGTTGGTGAGATTCAGTACACTGCAGAGGGGGAAGAACATGAATTTAATTATGATATTGAATGTGGCATTGGAGAAATTATTTGCGGTGAAAACAGTTATTCTGGTCTGTCAGTAGAAAAACGGATTGATAACGGAGCAAATAAGGAGATGCAGATTGAATGTGGTGTTGGAAACGTTACTGTTGAATTTGAAGAAATGCATCATGAAGAATAAAGGAGGATATGAGTATGGAACCTAAAAAGTTATACCGTTCAAGAAAAAACAGAATGATCTGTGGAGTATGTGGAGGAATTGCAGAATATTTTAATATAGATCCCACATTAATCCGACTGGCATTGGTACTTTTTGCATGTACAGGAACAGGAATTCTGGCATATTTTATTGCGGCAATTATCATTCCGGATGAACCGGCCAATTATTAAGGGATGGAAAACGTCTTTCTGAGGAGAGACGTTTTCTTTTTGGTAAAAGTTTGGACTTCCTTCCAGTATATTCTAAAGAAAACAGGTCAATACTTATGAAAAATGAAAGGGGTATGCATGGATATGGAAGAAAAGAAGAAAAGTATTCGACTTGATGAGCTGACGCAAGATGAAAAATTAAAATATGAGATAGCAGAAGAATTGGGATTGTTGGATAAAGTCATGGAAGAAGGGTGGAAATCACTTTCTTCAAAAGAAACAGGGAAAATTGGCGGATTGATGACAAAAAAGAAAAAAGAGACAGGGAAAAAATGACAAAAATATTAACAAGTGTGAACATTTGGACATAAAGGTTGAAAAGAGAATATCCATTTGCTATAATCGAAAAACTGGAAGTAATTTATGCAGGTGAAAATATGGACAGTAAGATTAGAGTTTTAGATGTAGATATAGATCAATGTTCAGCAAAAGAAGCAATGAAAAAAGCAATGTCTTACCTGGAAACAGAGCCGGTCAGTGTAATTGAGACCGCAACAGTGGAAGGATTGATGCAGGTCGATGACATGCCGTCAGTCAAAGAAGCTGTCAGTAAGTTTGATCTGGTTTTGGCTGGAGATAAGACGATCCTTGAGGCGGCAGATATTACAGACCGTAAGTTTTTACAGGAAACAGAAGGTCAAGTTTTCTTAAAAATGTTTATGAGATATCTCCACAAGAATCATAAAAGAGTCTATCTTTTGGTGGAATCAGAAGAAGAAGGACAGGAGATGTATAATTATCTTCAACGCCATTATGGGGGTACACAGATTATAGGTATGGCAAAAGTATCTGCACAAAATCGTGCGGATGATATGCTGGTCAATGCAATCAATGGAGGAGAAGTGGATTGTATTCTTGCAACACTTTCCTCACCTCTTCAGGAAACATTTATTATAAAGAACAGATCCCTTTTGGATGCGCGCTTATGGGTAGGACTTGGAAAGAAAAACACACCTGTGAAACAAACCGGTTTTGGGCAAGGATGGCTGGGACAATTCTTTATCAGGCATCTATTTAAGAACGAGATGGAAAAAAGAAAACGAGAAAAATAACTTTTCGTCACTATGTACATGACAAAAAAATGGATAAATGAAAATAAACTTGAGGAAATCAACAAAAAAATGTGATTTCCTCTTTATTTTTTTGTCTATATATATTAATATATAGTCTAGTAATGTGTGTTTTTAGAATTATTGAGCCTATTTTATTGTGAAAAATGCATATTGAAATGAGTGGAGGAGATGGAATATGATATCTAATCAAATACTTCAAAATACAATTGAAGGATTGAAAGGGATTACACGTATTGACTTCTGCGTAATGGACACCGATGGTAAATCTCTTGCAAGTACATTTACAGAACAGGAAAATTATGAGGATGAAATTGTTTCATTCGTAGAATCTCCGGCTGACAGTCAGGTTGTTCAGGGGTATCAGTTCTTTAAGATTTTTGATGAACATCAGCTGGAGTATATACTTCTTGTTAATGGCGGCAGTGATGATGTATACATGGTGGGAAAGATTGCTGCATTTCAAATTCAGAATCTTTTGATTGCTTATAAAGAAAGATTTGATAAAGATAATTTTATCAAGAATTTGCTGCTGGATAATCTGTTATTAGTGGATATTTACAACCGTGCCAAAAAATTACATATTGACACGGAAGTAAGACGTGTTATCTTTATTATTGAGACAAAGCACGAAAAGGACAGTACTGCACTTGATAATGTGCGGAATCTGTTAGGAAACCGGGCGAAAGATTTTGTTACGGCAGTTGATGAGAAAAATATTATTGTCGTGAAAGAACTGGAGCCTAATGATGGTCATGTGGAATTGGAGAAGATTGCTCAGAATCTGTATAACCTTTTGACAGAGGAAGGAGAAGAGGGAGTCCTGATTGCATATGGAACCATCGTCAATGATATTAAAGAAGTATCCAAATCATACAAAGAAGCAAAACTTGCTCTGGATGTAGGAAAGATCTTCTTTAGTGAAAGGAATGTGATTGCATATAGTGCTTTGGGAATTGGACGTTTGATCTATCAATTACCGATTCCATTGTGCAAGATGTTCATACGTGAGATTTTTGAGGGGAAATCTCCAGATGATTTCGATGAGGAGACGTTAACTACGATTAACAAATTCTTCGAGAATAATCTGAACGTATCAGAGACATCCAGACAATTATATATTCATCGTAATACACTGGTGTATCGGCTGGATAAATTACAGAAAAGTACCGGCTTGGATCTGCGTGTGTTTGAAGATGCAATTACCTTTAAGATTGCACTTATGGTTGTGAAGTATATGAATTATATGGAGTCGCTGGAGTATTAATAATCAGGAGGAAAATATGATTGAATTAAAAGAAGTAACGAAAGAGTACTCAAAAGGGGTTGCGGCCTTGAATGGTATAAATCTTACGATTGAACAAGGCGAATTTGTATTTATCGTAGGTGACAGCGGTTCTGGTAAATCAACTTTGATTAAGCTGATCATGAAAGAGCTTGAACCTACATCTGGAACTATTATTGTAAATGGTCAGAATCTGAATCGAATGAAACACAGAAAGATTCCGATGTATAGAAGAAATATTGGAGTTGTGTTCCAGGATTTCCGATTGCTGAAGGATAGAAATATATACGATAATATTGCATTTGCGCAGCGTGTAACAGAGACACCGACCAGAATTATCAAGAAGAAAGTACCGGCAGCATTGTCACTGGTTGGTTTAGCGCAGAAATATAAGTCATTTCCAAAAGAATTGTCCGGTGGTGAGCAGCAGCGTGTTGCGATTGCTAGAGCAATTGTAAATGAACCGGCGATTTTGTTGGCAGATGAGCCTACCGGTAACCTTGACCCGACAAATTCATGGGAGATTATGAAGTTGTTGGAGGAGGCGAATGACAGAGGAACGACCGTACTGGTAGTTACACATAACCAGGAGATTGTAAACGAGATGAAGAAGCGAGTTGTTACAATGAAAAAGGGAGTCATTGTAAGCGACGAGAAAAAAGGTGGGTATAATAATGAGAATTAGTACATTTGGATATTCGATGAAACAAGGGGTAAAGAACATAGGAAGAAATAAGATGTTTTCCGTTGCGTCTATTGCAACGATGGCAGCTTGTATTTTTCTGTTCGGACTTTTTTTCGCCATTGTTGTGAATTTTAATTATATGGTGGAAAAAGCAGAAGAAGGTGTAGCGATTACCGTCTTCTTTGATGAAGATGCATCTGATTCTACTAAAAAAGAGATAGGAAAACAGCTTGCAAATGCGGAAGGTGTGCTGGAAGTTAATTATGTAAGTGCAGATGATGCATGGGAGAACTTTAAAGAGGAATATTTTGGAGAATCCAGTGATCTTGCGGATGGATTTAAAAATGATAATCCGTTGGCAAGTTCAGATAACTATGAAGTGTATATGTCTGATGTGTCAAAGCAAAAGGATGTTGTAGAGTATGCAGAAAGTCTCGATGGGGTCCGTAAAGTTAATAAATCAGATGTAGTAGCTAAGACTTTGACTAGTGTCAATAAGCTGGTGGGATATATTTCTGCAGCAATTATCGCGATTTTACTTGCGGTTTCCATCTTCCTGATCAGCAATACAGTTACGATGGGTATTACAGTAAGGCGTGAAGAGATTGCGATTATGAAGTATATTGGTGCAAAGGATGGATTTGTCAGGGCGCCATTTGTAATAGAAGGTTTGTTAATTGGAGCAATTGGAGCAATTATTCCTTTGGTTGCATTGTATTTTATGTATGATAAGGCTGTAAGTTATATCATGACTAAGTTCAGCCTCCTGAATAATATTGTAGATTTCCTTCCGGTAATGGAGGTATACAAGACATTGCTTCCGGTTGGTATTGCTTTGGGAGTAGGAATCGGTTTTGTGGGAAGTTTCTTTACAATCCGTAAGCACTTGAAGGTATAATATCATAGGAGGTTACATATGATACGAAGAAAGAAGGCGCTTAGTTTTTTATTAGTGCTGGTATTGTGCCTTGGAATGGCGATTCAGGCGAATGCGACTGAAATCAGCGAAACGCAGAAAAAAGCGGAAGAGCTGGAAAAGAAGAAAAAAGATGCAGAGAAAGAAAAGCAGTCTTTGGAAAAACAGTTAGAGTCTATTGTCAGTGAGATGGAAGAGACAAAGACGAAGATTGAAGAGAAAGAAACAGAAATCAGTGCGAAAGAAGAAGAACTGATTCAGGCAAAGGTTGATGAAAATGACCAATACGAAAGCATGAAGAAAAGAATCAAGTACATGTATGAAAATGGAAATACACAGTTCGTTGAGATTTTGTGCGAGTCAAAAAGTATTGGTGAATTTCTGAACAATGCGGAATATATTACAACAATCTCAGAATACGACCGGACCATGCTGGTAGAGTTTCAGGCGGTTGTAAAAGATGTGGAAGAACAGGAAGCGGCGCTTCAGGCAGAATATGATGAACTGGAGACTATGCAGAATGATCTGATCACAAAGCAAGACAGTGTGACAGAGCTTATGGAAAGCAAGGATGCTGAGATTGAACAGATTAGCAGTGATCTTGGTGACACAAAGGATAAGCTGTCAGAACTGCAGGCAGCTGCGGCAGCGGCAGAGCGTAAGCAACAGGAGAAAAACAGTGGGTACAGTAATAATGCGGGAGCATCTGTGATTACTGGAAATGGAACATTTACACATCCTTGTCCGGGATATACTTACATATCCAGTGAATTTGGATATCGAGAACAGCCGATTGCGGGAGCAAGTACGAATCATAAAGGAATGGATTTTGCTGCTCCGATAGGAACACCAATCTATGCAGCAGCGAGTGGAACTGTGACTTCTGCAAGTTATAGTGGGAATGCCGGAAATATGATCGTAATCAATCATGGAAATGGACTTCAGACTTATTATATGCATTGCAATTCGATGTATGTCAGGGCAGGACAGACGGTGAGTAAGGGACAGAATATCGGTGCAGTAGGAAGTACAGGAAATTCATCCGGCCCACATCTGCATTTCCAGGTTATGCAGAATGGTACACCGGTGAATCCACGTAATTATCTGTAAGAATAAAGGTTGATATCTATGAAAGATAAAAAAAGTTTTGTTAAGGGGGCGCTTTTTGGCGCCCTTGCTATGTTATTGATTGCAGGACTTGTATCCTGTGGATTAAAACTGGGTGACAGCAGTAGGGAAGCTGTTACCAGTGAGACTGAAGAAAAAATTGCAGAATTAAAGAAGTTAATTGATAAAAATTATTTACATGACGTAGATGAAGAAGAACTTCAGGAAGGAATATATAAAGGCTATATTTCAGGATTGGATGATCCATACTCTGTGTATTATGATGAAGAAGAAACCAAATCTTTCTACGAAACAACAGAGGGAGAATATGACGGTATCGGTGCAGTACTGAGCCAGAATATGGATACTGGGATTATTACACTTGTTCAGATATATGATGATTCTCCGGCGATGAAGGCAGGACTTCAGGATGAGGACATTCTTTATAAGGTAGATAAAGAAGAAGTGACAGGAGAGGATCTGACGGAAGTGGTATCTCACATCAAAGGCGAGAAAGGAACTACCGTAGATATAACTGTGCTTCGGGGAGAAGAAAATGAGGAAGTTACAGTGACGGTAACTCGTGATACTATTCAGGCACAGACAGTAGAATATCGTATGTTGGAAGATAATCTGGGATATATTGCAGTTTCTGAATTTGACAGTGTTACTTATGATCAATATCAACAGGCATTAGAAGATCTTCAGAATCAGGGAATGCAGGGACTGATTGTGGATTTGAGAAATAATCCGGGAGGTAATCTGAGTACTGTCTGCGATATGCTGGATCTGATGCTTCCGGAAGGATTGATTGTCTATACAGAAGATAAAGATAGAAATCGGCAGGAAATGACGTCTGATGGTGAACATCAATTTAATCTTCCGATGACAGTATTGATGAATGGAAATAGTGCCAGTGCATCTGAAATCTATGCGGGAGCTATCCAGGATTATGGGCTTGGCAAAATTGTTGGAACACAGTCTTATGGAAAGGGCGTTGTGCAGCAGATCTTTGATTTGAAAGATGGAACTTGCGTGAAACTGACGATTGCAGAGTATTTTACACCGAATGGAAGAAATATTAACGGTGAGGGTATTACCCCGGATGTGGAAGTAGAATATGAAAAGGATGAAAATAACCCGGATGCAGATAATCAGCTTGAAAAAGCAATGGAAATCTTAAAGAGCGAATTGTAATAATTATACAAAGAGAAATACACAAGGTAGAAGGGAATGACCAAATTGGCATTCCCTTTTAGCATTCCATGTGATAAAATAAATTACAGTATGGAATGCTATATGGATATACTATTAATATGCTACCCAGTAGTGTAGACGACAGAAAGGACAATATATATGACGATTTTAATTCAGAATGGCCATGTAATTGACCCACTTACCAGAAAAGATGGATGTTATGATGTGCTGATTGAGAATGACCGAATCCAGAAAGTGGAAGAAAAGATTGAGGAAGAGGCAGATCGGATCATTGATGCCAAAGGATGTTATGTAATGCCTGGATTTATTGATCTCCATGTGCATTTTAGAGATCCGGGGTTGGAATATAAAGAGACCCTTGAGACAGGTGGTAAGGCAGCCGTGAGGGGCGGTGTTACCACGGTGTGTGCTATGCCTAATACAAAACCGGTTATTGATAACGGAGACAAGGTTTCGGCAGTACATGAAAGGGCAAAGAATGAATCTCTGTCTCATGTGATTCAGATTGGTGCGGTTACGCGGGAACAGAAAGGGCAGGAACTGGCAGATATAGAAGGAATGGCAAAGGCTGGATGCCATGCAATCAGTGAAGATGGCAAATCTGTGATGAATGCTTCTCTTTATAGAAAGGGAATGAAAATTGCAAAAGAAAATGGAATTGCAGTATTTGCTCACTGTGAAGACATTACCATGGTAGAAGGCGGCGTTATGAATGCAGATGAGAATGCTGAGCGTCTTGGGCTAAAGGGAATTACTAATTCGGTAGAAGATGTGATTGTAGCGAGAGATATTTTGTTGGCTAAAGAAACGGGAGTAAGACTTCATCTGTGTCACTGCTCGACAGCAGACAGTGTAAAAATGGTCAAACTAGCCAAAGAAGAAGGCCTTCCGGTAACTGGTGAGGTGTGTCCGCATCATTTTATCTTAAGTTCAGAAGATATCAAAGAAGATGATGGCAATTATAAGATGAATCCGCCACTTCGAAGTAAGGCGGATGTAGAAGCCCTAAGACAGGGACTGAAGGATGGCATTATGGATGTTATTTCCACAGATCATGCTCCACATGCAGCAGAGGAAAAGAATAAGTCTATTGCAAAAGCCGCGTTTGGAATTGTTGGGCTGGAAACATCTGCGGCACTTACGTATACCTCATTGGTAAAAACAGGACTTTTGAGTGTAATGGATATGGCCGAGAAGATGAGTTATAATCCTGCAAAGGTCTTAGGATTGGATGAAAAAGGCTCTGTATCCGAAGGAAAAATCGCAGATATTGTGATCTTTGACCCGGACAAGACATATAAGATTGATAAGAATACATTTGCATCAAAGGGCAAAAATACACCATTTGACGGATATGAAGTGACTGGTGAGGTTGCATATACACTTGCAGATGGAAAAGTAGTATACGAAAGATAACCGGATTGGAATAAGATGCTGATTGTATAATGAAGAAACTAGGAGGAATGAACAAGTGATTAACAAATTAGTAGCAAATATCAAAAGAACAGGAGCACCTATAGTAGTTGGGTTAGACCCGATGTTAAATTATGTACCGGAGCATGTGCAGAAAAAAGCATTTACAGAGTATGGTGAGACATTAGAAGGTGCTGCAGAAGCAATCTGGCAGTTTAACAAAGAAATCGTCGACAAAACTTATGATTTGATTCCGGCAGTGAAACCACAGATTGCAATGTATGAGCAATTTGGAATTCCAGGACTTCAGGCATTCAAGAAGACTGTAGATTATTGTAAAGAAAAAGGGTTGGTCGTAATTGGAGATATTAAACGAGGAGATATCGGTTCAACATCTGCTGCTTATGCAGTAGGACATCTTGGAAGAGTACAGGTGGGAAGCAACTCCTATGTTCCTTTCGATGAAGACTTCGCAACCGTAAATCCATATCTGGGATCTGACGGTGTGAATCCATTCTTAGACATATGCAAAGAAGAAAAGAAAGGTATCTTTGTTCTGGTCAAGACATCCAATCCATCTAGTGGAGAGTTTCAAGATCAGTTAATTGACGGCCGTCCACTCTATGAATTGGTAGGCGAGAAAGTGGCAGCCTGGGGAGCAGAAGCAATGGGAGAAGAATATAGTTACGTAGGAGCCGTAGTAGGAGCTACTTACCCAGAGATGGGAAAAATCCTTCGCAAAATTATGCCGAAAGCTTATATTCTGGTTCCGGGCTATGGCGCACAAGGCGGAAAAGGCAAAGATCTCGTACATTTCTTCAACGAGGATGGCTTGGGAGCAATCGTAAATTCATCCAGAGGAATCATCGCTGCATATAAGCAAGAAAAATACGCCAAATACGGTGCAGAAGCATTCGGAGATGCATCCAGAGCAGCTGTAGAAGATATGATTGCAGATATCAAAAATGCTATGTAAGGGACGTAGTATTTTTTAAAAGGTCTACGTCCCTAATTAACAAATGGGGTGTACCCAAATGAAAAATGGGGTGTACCCGAAAGGAGAAAACATGGATATGAAGAAAGAAAATGCTGTGGTTGTATCTCAGGAGATGCTGGCGGATGGGATCTTCAGTATGTGGATTCAAACGGATGCGGCCCAGACTGCGAAGCCTGGTCAGTTTATATCGATGTATACGAAGGATGGGAGTAAGCTTCTTCCGCGACCGATCAGTATTTGTGAGATAAATAAGGCTGATGGACAACTTCGTGTGGTCTATCGTGTGACAGGGGAGAATACAGGAACAAAGCAGTTTTCTGAGTTGAAAGAAGGAGACGAGATTCCGGTGATTGGTCCTCTTGGAAATGGTTTTCCACTGGAAAAAGCGGAGGGAAAGAAAGCATTTCTGATGGGTGGAGGGATTGGCGTCCCGCCAATCTTGGAACTGTCCAAGCAGTTATCCTGTGAGTGCAAGCAGATTGTGGTTGGTTATCGTGATGCGCATACGTTTTTGAAAGAAGAATTTGAACAAAACGGAAGCCTGTATATATCTACCGAAGATGGAAGTGTTGGAACAAAGGGGAATGTTATGGATGCAATTCGTGCAAATGCATTGGAGGCAGAGATTATCTATGCTTGTGGACCAACCCCGATGTTGCGCGCGATTAAGCAGTATGCGGAAGAAAATAATATTGTATGCTATATTTCGATGGAAGAGAGAATGGCATGTGGAATCGGAGCATGTCTTGCATGTGTATGCCAGTCTAAGGAAAAGGATCATCACAGCAATGTGCATAATAAGAGAATCTGTAAAGATGGTCCGATATTTCTGTCTACGGAGGTGGAAATCTAATGGATATGAAAGTAAATATTGCAGGTGTAGAGTGGAAGAATCCTGTGACAGTTGCTTCTGGAACTTTTGGCTCAGGTGCTGAGTTTTCTGAGTTTGTAGACTTGAATCAATTGGGAGCGGTAACGACCAAGGGGGTTGCCAATGTTCCATGGCCTGGTAATCCAACGCCAAGAGTGACGGAAGTTTATGGCGGTATGATGAATGCAATTGGACTTCAGAATCCGGGAATCGATTTGTTCTGCGAACGAGATATCCCGTTTTTAAGGCAATATGATACAAAGATTATTGTAAATGTCTGTGGAAAATCTACAGAAGATTATTGTGAAGTGGTAGAGAGACTTGCGGATGAAGAGGTAGATATGCTGGAAATCAATATCTCTTGTCCGAATGTCAAGGAAGGTGGAATAGCATTTGGTCAGAATCCGAAAGCAGCAGAGGATATTACAAAAGCAGTGAAAAAATATGCAAAGCAGCCTGTTATCATGAAGTTAAGTCCGAATGTAACGGATATTGCAGAGATGGCAAAAGCGGTAGAGGCAGGAGGAGCGGATGCCGTTTCATTGATCAATACTCTGACAGGAATGAAGATTGATATCCACAGAAAGACATTTGCCATTGCAAATAAAACTGGTGGAGTATCTGGGCCGATCGTGCATCCAATAGCAGTGCGTATGGTATATCAGGTGGCAAATGCAGTAAAAGTTCCGATTATAGGCATGGGTGGAATTTCATGCGCAGAAGATGCGATTGAAATGATTCTTGCCGGAGCAAGTGCGGTGTCTGTCGGAACTGCGAATTTTCATAATCCAGCAGTTACAATGGAGATCGTGGCTGGAATAGAAGATTATATGAAAAAAAATGGTTTTGAATCGGTTGAAGAGATGGTTGGAATTGTAAAATAAATATATAATATCCATATAAGGAAGGACTTATATGGATATTTTTTGTCTCCAGTTATTGGATTGAAAATGTGTGTCGGGTATGGTAAAATTGAAAGGAAATTTGTTGATATGGAGGTCTTAAGAATAATGGAAAGCTATAAGCAGGAATTTATCGAATTTATGGTAGAAAGCGATGTGCTCAAATTTGGAGAATTTACATTAAAGAGTGGAAGAAAATCCCCGTTTTTTATGAATGCGGGTGCTTATGTGACTGGTACACAGCTGAAAAAACTCGGTGAGTATTATGCCAAGGCGATCCATGATGCCTACGGAATGGATTTTGATGTGCTTTTTGGACCTGCATATAAAGGAATTCCGCTGGCAGTTGTAACAGCAATGGCATTCAGCGAGCTATATGGTAAAGAAGTACGTTACTGCTCAGATCGTAAGGAAGAAAAGGATCATGGAGCTGATAAAGGAAGTTTCCTTGGAAGTAAATTAAAAGATGGTGATCGTGTCATCATGATTGAGGATGTGACAACATCTGGAAAGTCCATGGAAGAGACGGTGCCAAAGGTTCGAGGCGCAGCTAATGTGGAGATTAAAGGATTGATGGTGTCTCTGAATCGTATGGAAGTTGGTAAGGGCGGAGAAAAATGTGCTCTGGATGAGATAAAAGATCTGTATGGATTTGAGACTGGTGCAATTGTAACAATGGAAGAAGTTGTGGATTATCTTTATAATAGAGAATGTCAGGGAAAAGTTATCATTGATGATACATTAAAAGCTGCAATTGACGCATATTATGAACAATATGGTGTGAAATAAGACCAGGAGGGAATCAGATGAACGAAAAGGTATATAAAGCAATGAATTTTGCAGGTGTGGCGAATATAGTTGTTGGTGTGATTGTAGCAATTATTGGGGTGACGGCAGGAATTATATCGATTGTAAGTGGAGCACGCTTACTGAAGGAAAAAAAAGGACTTACCTTTTAATTGGGTCCAGACTGAAAGGGTGCTATATTTTTGGAATTAAAGAGTAGAAAAAGAATCCGTATTCTCGGAAAGATATTCTTTGTATTATATATTATGTTTATTATATACTTTCTGATATTTTCTGATTGGTACGGACGGACAGGAGAGATGCAGGAATATCATTATAATCTTGTGCTCTTTAAAGAAATCAATCGATTCTGGGAATACCGGAATCAGGTTGGTCTGTTCGCTATGTTTACTAATTTGCTTGGCAATGTAATTATCTTTATGCCTTTTGGATTCTTTATGCCCATGGCAAGCAAATACAGAAGCTTTCTGGCTACTGTATTCTATAGTTTTGGACTTAGTCTTTGTGTTGAAACATTTCAGCTGGTTACGAAAGTTGGAAGTTTTGATGTGGATGACCTCTTATTGAATACAATCGGAGGTCTCCTGGGATATGTTATATTTGTAATCTGTGCGGCAATAAGGAGAAGACATGTTTATAAGAAAAAAGGTAGTAACAGAAGAAGATAGGGCAAAAGCTGTTGCGAAAGCCAGAGAAAAACAGAGAAAAAAGATGATAAAGACCAAGTACGGACAGACACCACTTCGACATGCAAGAAAGGGTGTCTATTCGTGTTGCTATGCGGCAGTAGTAGCAATGCTGCTGTTGCTGATGATAAGCATTTCTTTTATTGGCAAAGGTGATGTTGGTATTTTGATCGGATTTGTAGGATTGGGAACGATTGCATTATCCTGTATGGGGCTTGTATTAGGATTTCGCGGCCTAAAAGAAAGAGACAAAAATTACATAACGTGCAAGGTAGGGATCGGTGTAAATGCTGCGATACTTCTTGGACTGATTGGAATATTTATCAGGGGGCTTATATAGATGATAGAAGAAAGATATGAACTGGCAATTGGGCGGATCAAAGAGATGCGAGACGAAAAGGTTGTACAGCCACCTTTTCGAGAATTTTTTCAAAAGATGGCAGAATTTGTCATTATGCTGGATGAATTGAAGACGCAGATAGAATCAGGAGCATACGCCCAGTTCAAACTTAAAGAATTGGAAGAGTGGAATGAAAGGTTATATCAGGATATTCTTCCTCAACAATATAACACGAGCTATGCGAATCCATCCTATGCGGTGGAAATGCTTGGAGAAGGCTATGGACAGATTCTGAGTTTTTTGTATACAGAACTCAGAGCTGCTATAGTATATGTCTTTGAACAAAAGAAAGAGTATCTGGATATTTTATTTGAATTATTGATTGAAATTTATAATCAGTTTGAAGAAGAGCCGAATCTAAAAAATGTCAAAGAGACAATTTACTGGTATGCCAGTGATTATTGTGATGTATTTGCAGCAGATCGAATTTGCGAACAACTTGATCCTGCAGAATCGTTTGCGGTGGATATTATTATGAACAGTGATTTGAACAATGTGAATTACTTGTATCAATTTGGAGAATATATCAGCCACAATGAATTGCAGACTGCAAGACATCTTATGGAATTGGATGAAACGGTGATCCAAAAGATGGCAGATGTATACACAGAAGGTTATCGGATTGGGTTCATTAATACAGGCAAGGACCTTTCTAAAAAATCAATTGTCAATATTCGTTATGTTCTTGGATTCGAGAAGGTAGTGAAAAAAGCAATTGAAAATTTTGAAAAAATGGGATTAAAGCCTGTCATATATCGTTCTGGTGTGAGTGTCCTGACGAAACGTCAGCATCTGAAAATAGGATATTATGGCGCGATTGCTAATAAGCAGTATGAATATGATCACCGCAATGATCAGGCATTATTTTTGGATAAAAAGTTTATGGAACGCAAATTAGAAGTCATTCAGACTACGTATGAGCATCATAAAGAGCAGGCGGCACAATTTGCAGGTCCAGCCTGTATAGACATGTTTGGCGAAGAGCCTTTTTCACCAGGACAGAAAGAGGAGGTCATCCGACTTACGGACAGACAAGAAGAACTTGCACTTCAGTTTGACAGCCGACAGAGTCAGATTACGAATCAGTATATTCGCGGTGACGAGAGGAGTTTTACGATTATTGCTTATCCAGTGCCTGACATAGGAGAACAATATGACGAGATATTTGATGAGATTATCCGTATCAATACATTGGATGCCAAGACTTATGAGAAAGTGCAGCAGACGTTGATCGATGCACTGGATCAGGGAGAATATGTTCATATTCTGGGGTCTGATGGAAACAAGACAGATCTTAAGATTCAACTTCATCCGCTTCATGACCCGAATAAAGAGACTATATTTGAGAATTGTGTGGCAGATGTGAATATTCCGGTGGGAGAAGTCTTCACATCTCCTGTTTTGGAAGGAACCAATGGTGTGTTGCATGTGAGCAAGGTATATCTTAATGAATTACAGTATCAGGATCTAGAGATTACATTTGCCAATGGAATGATCGCAGACTATAATTGTAGAAATTTTGAAAGAGAACTAGAGAATAAAGAATATATTCGTGATAATATCCTTTATAAACATCCGACACTCCCGCTGGGGGAATTTGCAATTGGAACCAATACAACAGCCTATGTAGCAGCCAAAAAATATGGTATCGAGGAAAAAATGCCGATTCTGATTGCAGAAAAGATGGGACCTCATTTTGCAGTTGGAGATACTTGTTATAGCTGGAGTGAGGATATTAAGGTATATAATCCAAATGGGAAAGAGATTGTAGCAAAAGATAATTCGATATCTGCTTTAAGAAAAGAAGATGTTTCCAAGGCATATTTCCATTGCCATACAGACATTACGATTCCATATGAAGAATTGAAAAGTATTACAGTAGTGACAAAAAATGGAGAAGAGATTCTTCTGCTGGAAAATGGAAGATTTGTGTTGGAAGGAACAGAGATTCTGAATGAACCATTGAAAAATCTGGATAAATACGGTATAGTGAACGCATAGCAATGAACACTGACAGAATAGGATTCTTGAGGTGCTTATATAGCAAACTATGGAAAGAAAGGATGAAAAATATGCCGAAAGTAGGTATTATTATGGGCAGCGATTCTGACTTGAAGGTTATGAGTAAGGCAGCCGCAATGTTGGAAGAGCTGGGAATCAATTATGAGATGACTATTATCTCTGCTCATCGTGAGCCGGATGAACTGATTGAGTGGACGCGAGGAGCTGAAGGACGTGGAGTGAAAGTTATAATAGCAGGAGCAGGAATGGCTGCGGCACTTCCGGGTATGTGTGCAGCTTTATTTGCATTACCGGTAATCGGAGTTCCGCTTTCCGGAAAGAATCTGGATGGAATGGATGCAGTATTTTCTATCATGCAGATGCCGCCGGGAGTTCCGGTTGCAACTGTAGCAATCGATGGAGCCAAGAATGCAGCGATTCTTGCTGCAAAGATTCTTGCGGCTTCTGATGAAGCACTTCTGGACAAGTTAAAAGCCTATACAAGAGAGATGAAAGAGGCAGTGCAGGGCAAGGCTGCAAAGCTGGATGAGATTGGATATGAGGCATATCTTGCTCAAAAATAAAAGATACGAATAAAAAGTAGAAAAATAAAGCATATAATAAGGAGATACGTTATGGATTACAAGAACGCAGGCGTTGATATTGAAGCTGGCTACAGATCAGTAGAACTTATGAAAAAACATGTAAAAGAGACAATGAGACCAGAGGTTTTAGGTGGTCTTGGCGGATTTGCCGGTGCTTTTGATTTGAGTGGTATTAAGAATATGGAAGAACCTGTCCTGTTGTCAGGAACAGATGGTTGCGGAACAAAGGTAAAACTCGCATTTGTAATGGACAAGCATGATACCATTGGAATCGATGCTGTTGCAATGTGTGTAAATGATATTGCCTGCTCAGGAGGCGAGCCATTATTCTTCTTAGATTATATTGCATGTGGAAAGAATTATCCTGAAAAAATTGCAACAATTGTAAGTGGAGTTGCAGAAGGATGTAAACAGTCAGAATGTGCTCTGGTCGGTGGAGAAACGGCAGAACATCCGGGACTTATGCCGGAAGATGAATATGATCTTGCAGGATTTGCTGTAGGTGTTGTCGATAAAAAGGATATCATCAGCGGTGAGAATATTAAACCAGGGGATGTGCTGGTTGGTATGGCTTCCAGCGGTGTTCATAGTAACGGATTCTCCCTTGTCCGTAAAGTGTTTGAGATGACGAAAGAGTCTCTGGATACATATTATGATGAACTGGGTAAGACATTAGGAGAAGCTTTGATCGCTCCTACAAAGATCTATGTAAAAGCGTTAAAGAGCATTAAGAACAGCGGTGTAAAAGTAAAAGGATGCAGCCATATTACTGGTGGCGGCTTTTATGAAAATATTCCGAGAATGTTACCGGACGGCGTGAGAGCAGTTGTAGAAAAGAATAGTTATGAGGTTCCTGCAATCTTCAAACTTCTGGCGAAAGAAGGAGATATTGCAGAGGAAATGATGTATAACACATTCAATATGGGACTTGGAATGGTCATCGCATTAGATCCTGCAGACGTGGAGAAAGCAATGGAAGCAATCAAAGCAGCCGGAGAGACACCATACGTTGTTGGTCATATTGAAGCCGGAGAAAAGGGAGTTACATTATGCTAAATGTAGTTGTGCTGGTATCTGGCGGCGGAACGAATCTGCAGGCAATTATTGATGCAGTAGAATCTGGTGCCATTACAAATACAAAGATTGTCGGAGTTATCAGTAATAATCAAAATGCCTATGCATTGGAGAGAGCAAAGAAGCATGGGATTGCAGGTCAGTGTATCTCACCGAAGCAGTTTTCTTCGCGGGCAGAATTTAATGAGAAATTTATCAAAGCTGTTGATGAGATGCAGCCGGATCTGATCGTATTGGCGGGATTTTTGGTTGTGATTCCTCCTGCAATGATTGAAAAATACAGAAACCGGATCATTAATATCCATCCGTCTTTGATTCCGTCTTTCTGCGGAACTGGGTTCTATGGCCTGAAAGTACATGAGGCAGCTCTTGCCCGTGGCGTAAAAGTGGTTGGTGCGACGGTACATTATGTAGATGAAGGAACGGATACTGGGCCGATTATTCTGCAAAAGGCTGTGGAAGTAGAGCAGGGAGATACTCCGGAAGTACTCCAGAGACGAGTAATGGAACAGGCAGAATGGAAGATACTTCCAAAAGCAATTGACCTGATTGCAAATGACAAAGTCAGTGTGATAGATGGCAGAACAGTGATTAGGAGGGATTAAGGATGAAAGTATTAATCGTAGGAAGCGGCGGAAGAGAGCATGCAATCGCATACTGTGTGGCAAAGAGTGCAAAGACAGATAAGATCTACTGTACACCTGGAAATGCCGGAATTGCAGAATATGCAGAGTGTGCACCGATCGGCGCGATGGAATTTGACAAGATCGTTGCATTTGCAAAGGAAAAAGAAGTCGATCTGGTAATTGTCGGCATGGATGATCCATTGGTAGGCGGACTGGTGGATGAACTGGAAGCGGTAGGCATCCGTGCATTTGGACCAAGAAAGAATGCAGCGATTCTGGAAGGCTCAAAGGCATTTTCCAAGGATCTGATGAAAAAGTACAATATTCCAACTGCAGCATATGAGAATTTTACTGATCCGGATAAGGCACTTGCTTACCTTGAAACTGCAAAATTCCCGATTGTACTGAAAGCAGATGGATTGGCCCTTGGTAAAGGCGTGCTGATCTGTAACGATCTGGAAGAGGCAAAAGATGGCGTTAAGACCATTATGCTGGATAAAAAATTCGGCACAGCCGGTAATGAGATGGTTATTGAGGAATTTATGACCGGACGGGAAGTATCTGTCCTGTCTTTTGTTGACGGCAATACCATTAAGACTATGACTTCCGCACAGGATCATAAACGTGCCGGAGATGGTGACACAGGATTAAATACCGGTGGTATGGGAACATTCTCTCCAAGTCCATTCTATACAAAAGAAGTAGAAGATTTCTGTAATAAATATATCTATCAGGCAACGGTAGATGCGATGAAAGCAGAAGGAAGACCTTTCAAGGGAGTAATCTTCTTTGGACTGATGCTGACAGAAGATGGACCAAAGGTATTGGAATATAATGCAAGATTCGGAGATCCAGAAGCGCAGGTTGTTCTTCCGAGAATGAAGAATGATATCATTGATGTTGTAGAAGCTTGTATAGACGGAACTCTAGATCAGATTGATCTGCAGTTTGAAGACAATGCTGCAGTCTGCGTAGTACTTGCAAGTGAAGGGTATCCGGTAAAATACGATAAAGGCCTTCCAATCAGCGGTTTGGATGAATTCAAGAAGCATGAAGGTTATTACTGTTTCCATGCGGGAACCAAATTCGATGGAGATCAGATTGTAACGAATGGCGGACGTGTGCTTGGAGTGACTGCAAAAGGTAAAGACCTGAAAGAAGCAAGAGCCAATGCATATGCAGCGACAGAATGGGTACAGTTCGATAATAAATATATGAGACATGATATCGGTAAGGCAATCGATGAGGCATAGGTAGTAATTATTATTTATTATTATAATAGAGCGATGTATGAAAAAACATACATCGCTTTTTACAAAGAATCTAACGATAATAGTAATTTATTTTGCTTTGAAGATATATAATCTGGAATCAAAATCTCCGCCTGGTTCCAGATCTCCATATGCTTCTCCCGCAGACACATCAGTAGTAATCAAACCAAGATTCATCAACTCATCACCATAATACATTTTACCGGTTATTGTATTTTCATAACATAGAGCTGGGTCCAATCCCTTAAGCTGGATGCGTGTGTAAGAATCATTTACAGTATTCAGTACTTTGTACCAGCCAACGATGGCCTCTGTCTTATCCTCACTTACAACCATCCACATAGTTGTATTGCTTTCAAATGGACTGCTTAAGCGGTAAAATGTACCAAACTGAATGAGTTGGCGATATTTTTTCATGAATATAATCTGTTCTTTGACCTCGCTTTGTTCTTCTTTCGTCAGTTTGTTTAAGTCTAACTCATATCCAAAAGTTCCAAAGTATGCAACGTTTGCACGTGTGTGAAGAGGTGTTGTACGTGCAAGTTGATGGTTCGGTGTTACGGATACATGACTTCCCATGCTGCTGATCGGATAACAGTAGGAAGTACCATATTGAATCTTCAAACGTTCAATTGCATCCGTATCATCGCTAGTCCAACACTGTGGCGCATAATATAACATTCCAGGATCAAAACGAGCACCTCCACTTGCACAGGATTCAAAAAGCACCTCCGGGAATTGTGAAGTAAGTCTCTCATATAAGTCATAAACACCCAGAATATAGCGGTGGAATACTTCGCCCTGCCTATCGGCGGGAAGTATTGCTGAATAACATTCCGTAATGCTGCGGTTCATATCCCACTTTATGTAAGAAATATGGGATTCGTCCAAAATCTTAGCCATCATCTGATAGATATGATCTACGACTTCTTTTCGGGAGAAGTCCAAAACAAACTGATAACGACCGTGAGATGCATTTCTCTGTGGTGTCTGGAGCATCCAGTCTGGATGTGCCCGGTAAAGGTCAGAATCTTTGTTAATCATTTCAGGCTCAAACCAAAGGCCGAATTTCATGCCCAATTCTTCGATTTTTTGAGAAAGTCCTGCAATTCCATGTGGGAGAAGATCTGGATTTGGAATCCAGTCACCAAGTCCGGCATGTTCGTTTCTGCGGCCGCCAAACCAGCCGTCATCCAGGACGAAGAGTTCCACACCACTTTCTTTGGCTGTGTGGGCAATCTCGAGAATCTTATCTTCGTTAAAATCAAAATATGTTGCTTCCCAATTGTTAATTAGAATCGGACGGGCTTTATCACGCCAGACTCCACGTGCCAGTCGCTTTTGATATAATTTCTGGAAAGTCTGACTCATATGATTCAGTCCCTTGTCTGAGTAGACCATTACGGCTTCTGGGGTCTGGAAACTTTCACCAGATTCTAATTTCCAGTCAAAAGTGTCGGGATGGATTCCAAGCAAAACTCTGGATGAAGCGTGAGTATCTACTTCCACTTGAGCGAGAAAATTGCCACTGTATATTAGACTGAATCCAATTGCTTCTCCTTGGAATTCATCGGCAGTTGGACGCTTCAGTATGATGAATGGATTATGTTCATGGGAAGAATGACCTCGAAGGCTTCCGACAGATTGAATGCCCTGTTCTAGTTTCCTTGTTTTCAGATGACGTTCTCTGGCCCATGCACCTGAAAAGTGAAGAAAATCATAATTATAATCTGGTAAATCCATGCAAAGACTCATAGCTTTGGTCAGATGTATGCTTTCAGAACCATGATTTGTAAATCTCGCGCTGCGTGCGATGATACCACCTTTGCAGAAAATTGTATATAATAATTCCAGCTCCATTCCTGTGACAGTATCTTTTAATTGAAGTGTGAGTGTCATTGCCTCAGAATCATCTTCTGTATAAGTTGCCGGAAGTCCAGTAAGCTTTGGCTTGCCGGAAGTAATCATATGACCAGAATATTGGAAGTCTGAGATACGGCTCCCGTTAGCCTGAAGAATCTCAACAGCAGATTCTCGGTAGTCGGTGGTCCCGTATACGCCATATTCTTGCTTGATATGTTCTAATGAAATTGTTTTGTCATTTTCTATCAGATAAGATGCCATCGGTCTTGGAGCAGATTCTACAAGATAAGAAAAATCCTCTTTGTGATGGATGTGTTTTCCAAAATATAATTGTGCCATATGGCCGGTAGGCAATACGCTCATGATATAACTGATGGTGTCATTATACAGATGAAAAGTTTTTGAATGCTCTTGAAAGATGATATTCATGTTAGTACCTCCTAATAATACGATGCTATAAGATGATTATAGAAAAAAAGTGATGGAAAAAGTAGAAAGATATGTTAGACAAAACAGTCAAAATGTTAAAAAGCCGGTCATGTGGTCTGCCGGCTTTCTTTGCGATAGCTGGAAGGTGTTTGTCCCATATGTGTCTTGAACGTTTTAGAAAAAACGAGGGCATCTGTGTAACCACAAGAAAAGGCCACGCTCTCAATAGATAGATCTGTCAGTCTCAGAAGTTCTGCTGCATGTGTGATTCGGTAATTGGCAAGATATTCCTGTGGTGATACACCAAGATATTTACGAAAAAGTGTATAGAGATAACTACGGTTAATACAGACATAATTAGCAATATCTGTTACATGAATTGGAAGAGAATAGTTATCTTGAATAAATTCTACTGCACGCCTTACATATAGATTTCCTTCCTCTAATTGTGTAGGAATGACAGTGGAAATGTCTCTTGACAGGATGGAAAAAAAAGAATAGATTAAGCTCTCTGATAAAAACTGATTCATGACAGCGGAAGTATTGTTGTTCAGCATGTGGAGGACTGTCTGTTTTAATTCATCTGCATAGCTGCATTGGAAAGTTGGATGCTGACGGGTAAGACCGATGTCTTGTAGATACTGGCGGGCACTATTTCCGTCAAAACCGACCCAGATATAAGTCCATGGATCGGAGATATCGGCTTGATAAAATGTCTGTATCTGTGGGAAAATCAAGAATCCCTGGCCGGCAGACAGATGATATCTTTTTTCTCCAATATGGTATTGACCTTTTCCTTTTAGAATATAATGTAATAGATAGTTCGGACGTACCGCCGGACCAAAACTATGCCCTGACGCACATTCGTCGTATCCACAATAACACAAATATAAATCTGAGAACTTTCTGTCAGATGTCTGATGAATATATGATGCTTCCATGTTGCTCCTTTGTATATGCATGAGAATAGTCATTTTGAGAAATCAATAATTTCCCAATTTTTCAAGATATTTGTCAATTTTTTTCAGGCGTTTTTCAAATCCTTTTACCTTATGGCTGATAGTTTCAAGCAACGCTTCGGCTACAAATTGTGGACCGACCATTGAATTAAAGAAAGCGTTACTGTCTACTGGAACGGTAAGAAGAACTGTTGCATACTGAGCCAGCAAAGAACTGGGCTTATCAGTGATTACGATAATGCTGGCACCTACTTCTTTTGCCATCTCAGCGGTAATCTTATCTACCGATGAATATCTGGGAAAAGAGAAGACAATCAGGCAATCGTCTTTGCTGATATTACACATATGATCGATGGGGCTGATCGGAGACGCATTGGTCATCTCTACATTCGGTATCATATGTTTTAAATACAGTAAGAAAAAGTCACCCAGACAAGAATTGCCACGGGATGCAGCAATGTATTTGTGCTTACTGGAGATGATGATATCCGCAGCTTCTTCAAATACATTACTGGAATTATTGACAAATACAGATTCCAGATTTTTTGCAGCATTTTTTAAATGGCGATTAAGATAATCAGAATTATTTTCTAATTTCGCTCTTTTGGCAACACGCTGTGCTGGTACAGTAATACTGCTGGAAATGCTAAATACTTTGTCTTGATAATCTTTTCTCAAGGCTTTTTGGAAATCCATGAATCCGGTGAATCCGAGAGACCTGCTGAATCGAATAACGGAGGATTCACTTACTCCTAATTTCAAAGCAATCTCGGTGGAAGTCATGAAACATGCATCAGATGAATTATCCAATACATATTTTGCAATCATTTTCTGTGTTTTGGTTAAATTGGCGTTGTGGAAGATTTCTCTTAATTCTTTCATATGTTTCCCTCCGGAAATCGCAGATATAAGGAATATTTTCCATATTATATCATAATGTATAGTTAAATTTAATCATGAAACGCAAAATAATGCAAGTAAATTGTAGATACAATAGCTATTTTATCAATACAATTAAAAGTTTTGTGAAAAAAATAACTTTTGTTGAATAATATATATGCATGTGTTAGTATAATTTTAGAGACAAATGAATAATATTCTTCACAAAAAATTGGGAGTGAAAAATATTGTTCAAAAAATGTCAATGTCGGAACGAGCGACAGGCTATTAACTTAGTGTAAGAGTAGGAGGTAGATTGAAATGAAAGTAGGATGCGTAAAAGAAATTAAGAACAATGAATTTCGCGTAGGTATGACACCAGATAATGCAAAAAGTTATGTAAATGCAGGTCATGAAGTTTATATTGAGAAAGGTGCTGGAATTGGTTCTGGATTTTCAGATGAAGAATATGCAGCAGCTGGAGCAAAGTTATTAGATACAGCAAAAGAGGTATGGGATATTTCTGAGATGATGGTTAAGGTTAAAGAGCCATTGCCAGAAGAGTATCCATTATTCCATGAAGGGCTTATCCTTTATACGTATCTTCATCTTGCAGCTGACAAACCGCAGACAGATGCGCTTTTGAATGGCAAGGTAAAAGGTGTTGCTTATGAGACATTATTTGACCCAAGAAATGGAGGCCTTCCACTTCTTGCACCAATGAGCCAGATTGCCGGACGTCTCAGTATCCAGGAAGGTGCTAAATATCTTGAAAAGAGATTTGGTGGAGAAGGTGTTCTTCTTGCAGGTGTTCCAGGAACTCCAAAGGCTAACATCGTAATCCTTGGTGGTGGTAATGTAGGAACAAACGCTTGTAAGATTGCAGTTGGAATGGGCGCTAATGTAACAATCATGGATATTAGCCTTCCAAGATTAGCTTATCTGGATGACCTTTTCGGAGCACGTGTTCAGACATTAGTTTCTACAGATGCTAATATTGAAAAAGCAGTAAAAGAGGCTGATCTTGTTATCGGTTGCGTATTGATTCCAGGAAAATCTGCACCGAAGATCTTTAAGAAGAAATATCTGAAAGAGATGAAACCAGGTGCTGTATTCGTAGACGTTGCAGTTGACCAGGGTGGATGTGGCGAGACAACAAAGGTTACATATCATGATGACCCAATCTTCGTAGAAGATGGCGTTGTTCACTACTGTGTAGGAAATATGCCAGGAGCAGTTCCAAGAACATCAACAATTGCTCTTACAAATGCTACATTAAGCTATGGTCTGCAGATTGCAAACAAAGGCTTAGAGCAGGCTTGTAAAGATAACGAAGTTATCTACTCTGCAATCAATACATATGATGGAAAACTGACCTGCAAGAACGTTGCAGACAGCTTCGATTGCTATGAATATGTAGATATCAAGACACTTTGCTAATTAATATTAAAATTTCCAAACTTAATTCCTTCAAAGTTGCAAAGGGGGCTTACAATTTAGGTTGTAAGCTCCCTTTACTTATGTTATATTATATATATAACAAAAGACACAAGGTTTAGAAAAAGGTGATACTATGCTGATAGAGATTGACTTTAATAGTGATGAAGCGATATACGTTCAGCTGCAAAATCAGATTATTTTGGGAATTGCGACAGATATGATACAAGAGGGAGACAGTCTTCCTTCGGTCAGACAGCTGGCTGAGACTGTAGGCATTAATATGCACACGGTGAATAAAGCATATGCAATTCTGAAGCAAGAAGGATTTATTCAGCTTGACAGGAGGAAAGGCGCAGTAATTGCGATTGATGTTGATAAAGCAAGAGCGCTTCTCGAAATGAAGGAACGAATGCGGATTTTATTGGCAAAAGGAAGATGCAAGAACATTTCGAGGGAAGAAGTGCATGCATTGGTAGATGAGATATTTGACGAATATGGAAAGGGAAAGACAGAATGAATTATACAGAACAGGCGAATAGTGTTTTGCAGATTGCAAAGAAGACTGCAAAAGATTTAAACCATCCCTATGTTGGAACGGAACATCTGCTTCTTGGATTGCGAAAAGTTTATAGTGGAGTTGCGGGACAGATTTTGGCCACGAATGGTGTGGATGAAGAGAAGATTTTAAAAATTGTAGATGAACTGGTATCTCAGACGGGAGACGTATCGGTAAAATATCAGCCGGAATTTAGTCCTAGATTGGAATATATTTTAGAGGAAAGTAAAACAGAAGCAATACATTCCCGTTCGGATAAGATTGGGACAGAGCATATGTTGCTGGCGCTAATGCATGATGCGGATTGTGTTGCTACACGTATATTACTTACTTTAAATATTAATATACAAAAGATGTACCAGGACATCTTGATGGTACTTGGATTGGATCCGAAGGAATATCAGGAAGATATGATGCAGGAGGGTGCATCGAAAAAAGAGGGGGTTCTAGAGCGATTTGGGACCGATTTGACGGTACGGGCCGAAGAGGGAAAACTCGACCCTGTAATTGGAAGAGAAGAAGAAATCAGTCGTCTGATGCAAGTGTTGAGTAGAAGAACGAAAAACAATCCTTGCCTGGTAGGAGAACCGGGAGTGGGAAAGACGGCAGTAATTGAAGGCCTTGCGTCGCGGATTGCATCTGGTGTTGTGCCGGAAGGAATGAAGGATAAGAGAATTCTTATGATGGATCTGGCGGCGATGGTAGCAGGCTCAAAGTATCGTGGAGAATTTGAAGAAAGAATGAAGCGGCTGATCCAGGAAGTGAAAGCAGCTGGTAATGTGATTCTGTTCCTTGATGAAGTGCATACGATTATCGGTGCAGGAGGGGCAGAAGGTGCGATGGATGCATCCAATATATTAAAACCTTCACTGGCACGCGGGGAGTTGCAATTGATTGGTGCGACCACGATAGCCGAATATCGTAAATATATTGAAAAAGATGCGGCTTTAGAGAGGCGGTTTCAACCAATAACTGTAGAAGAGCCAACAGAAGAACACTGCCTGGATATTTTAAAAGGTCTATGTGCAAAATATGAAGAGCATCATCATGTGATGATAGAAGAAGAAGCATTATGTGCAGCTGTTAGATTGTCGAGTCGATATATTAATGACAGGTTTCTTCCGGATAAAGCGATAGATGTCTTGGATGAAGCTTGCTCAAAAGTCAGCCTGCGAGGATTTAAAGTTCCTGAAAATATATATCGTTTGGAAGAGTCTGTGTGTGAATTGTCAAATGAGTTGGAAGAAGCAATTCGCAATGGAAATATGCAGGAGGCTTCTTTGCTTCATAAAGAGCAGGAAGAGATAATGCAGAGGCTGGAGCAGATGAAGAAACGTTTTGAAAAAAGGAACGCCGGGAAAAAGGTTATAGTGACAGAAAATGATATTGCAGATGTTGTGTCACAATGGACAAAGATACCTGTACAAAGACTTGCGGAATCTGAAAGCGCAAGACTGAATAAGCTGGAACAGACACTTCATAAACGTGTGATCGGCCAGGATGAAGCCGTTACTGCGGTAGCAAAATCAATCAAAAGGGGAAGAGTGGGACTTAAAGATCCGACACGTCCAATCGGTTCATTCCTGTTCCTGGGACCAACGGGTGTAGGCAAGACAGAATTGTCTAAAGCGTTGGCAGAAGCACTTTTTGGAAATGAAGAATCCATGATACGAGTTGACATGTCGGAATACATGGAAAAGCACAGCGTTGCAAAAATGATTGGTTCTCCGCCGGGATACGTGGGACATGATGATGGCGGCCAGCTTAGCGAACAGGTTAGACGACATCCATATTCAGTGATTCTGTTTGATGAGATTGAAAAAGCGCATCCAGATGTATTTAATATTCTTTTGCAGGTTCTCGATGATGGTCATATTACAGATTCTCAGGGAAGAAAAGTAGATTTTCGCAATACAGTGATCATTATGACATCAAATGCGGGAGCACAGGCAATTATTGATCCGAAAAAACTGGGCTTTAATGTGAAAGAAGATGAGGCTGGAGATTACAAGAGGATGAAGAATAATGTAATGAATGAAATAAAATTAATCTTCCGACCAGAATTTTTGAACCGTATTGATGAGATTCTTGTATTCCATCCGCTGAATAAAGATCAGATGAAAAAGATCGTGGGATTAATGTGTAGAGAATTGATATCTCGAGCCAAAGAACAACTGGGAATTCAGCTTATTATCAGAGATTCTGTGAAAAAGCATATTGTAGAAACGGGAACTGATCAAAAATATGGGGCGCGTCCGTTACGGAGAGCTGTTCAAAATCAACTAGAAGATAAATTGGCAGAAGCTATTCTTAGTGGGGAGATTAAACGGGGTTCCGAAGTGATAGTTGGAATGTCTAAAAAAGAAATAAAATTTGTCCCTAAGACTACAAATTAATATATTTTTGATATATAATAAGGGGTACAAAAGAAGAACCTTAGGAGGAGAAACAAATGGCAGCAGTGAAAGAACTTTTGAAAGCCGAAGCAGATGGAACACTTAGTTTTGGAGATTATACATTAGGCAGCAAAACAAAACTGGATGGATTCGAATTTCAGGGGGACTTATATAAGGTAAAGACATTTGCTGAGATTACAAAGTTAGAGAAAAACGGTATGTTTGTATACGAATCTGTACCGGGAACATCTGTTGAGAACTTTAAGGCAAGTGAAGATATTGTGTCGTTTAAAGTGTCAGGAACCAAAGATGCACAGTTTACTTTGGAATTAGAGGCGGATAGCGAATACGTTGTATACATGGATGATGTAAATGTGGGAGATATGAGGACTAATTTAAGTGGTAAGTTGAGTGTAAGTGCTGAATTAGAGCCTGATAAATCTGTTGAAGTAAAAGTAGTAAAAAAATAATGATAGTACCATAAAAGGGCTGCTGATTGCAGCCCTTTTTCTGAATAAAGAGAGATGTTGTTAGCTGACAAAATATATAAGTATCATTGAAACATCAGGAGAGAGATATGGCAAAAGCAAAGAAAAGTATTTTTTTCTGTCAGAATTGTGGACATGAAGAGAGTAAATGGCTGGGGCAATGCCCTGCATGTAAGGAGTGGAATACATTCGTAGAAGAAAAAGTGACTTCAATAAAGCAGGTGGCAGTAAAAGAACGTAAAGAGACGAAAGTAGTTACTTTGACAAGTATTACTACAGATGAAGATGAAAGGATGAAAACAGGAATTGATGAACTGGATCGTGTTCTGGGAGGAGGAATTGTACCGGGATCTTTGGTATTGGTAGGAGGCGATCCGGGAATCGGGAAATCAACTCTGCTTCTTCAGGTGTGTCAAAGACTGTCCGCAATGAATAAAAAAATATTATATATATCAGGAGAAGAGTCTCTGAAGCAGATCAAACTGAGAGCAAATCGAATGGGGACATTTGCAGAGACCTTATATCTTTTGTGCGAAACGAGCCTGGATATCATAAAAAATGTTATTGAACAGCAGAAGCCAGATATGGTCGTGATTGATTCTATCCAGACGATGTATAATGAAGAAGTGGAATCCGCACCGGGAAGTGTGTCGCAGGTAAGAGAATCTACGAATATATTTATGCAGTTGGCAAAAGGATTGAATATTTCTATATTTATTGTCGGACATGTAACAAAAGAAGGAACAGTGGCTGGACCACGTGTGCTGGAGCATATGGTGGACACAGTGCTTTATTTTGAGGGAGACAGGCATGCTTCGTATCGCATCTTGCGAGGAGTTAAGAATCGTTTTGGATCAACGAACGAAATAGGTGTGTTTGAGATGCAAAAAAGCGGTCTGGCAGAAGTGGAGAATCCATCAGAATTCATGCTAAGTGGAAAGCCTGAAAATGCATCTGGATCAGTCGTTGCCTGTGCAATGGAAGGAACAAGACCAATGCTTTTGGAAATTCAGGCGCTTGTATGCAGGAGTAATTTTGGAATGCCGAGAAGGACGGCGGCGGGACTTGATTATAATAGAGTGAACCTATTGATGGCAGTATTGGAAAAGAGAGTGGGACTTCCTTTGTCAAATTATGATGCATATGTAAATATTGCTGGGGGCATGAAAATGAATGAACCGGCGGTAGACTTAGGAATCGTGATGGCGATTGCGTCTAGTTATAAAAATAAACCTGTACCTGAAGATGCAATTGTATTTGGAGAAGTAGGTTTAAGTGGAGAAGTCCGGGCAGTAACTATGCCAGAACAGAGAGTGGCAGAGGCAAAAAAACTTGGATTTAAAACATGTATTGTTCCAGAGGTTTCTGTAAAGAACATCGGAAAAGTGGCTGGAATAGAAGTAATTGGAATTAAATCCGTGAATCAGGCAATGAATCTTTTGACATAATTAGTAAAGAGTAATTGTGGTGAGAAAAGTAGAGAATATCTCGAACAAATTGTGCGAATTGTATAAATAAAATAAAAAATAAAAATAATATTGACAATTCCAGATTCTATGTGTTATCCTAACAAAGCTGACGAAAGAGACATCTGAGAGATTGCTAGAAAAGAAGCGTTAGCAAAAAAGATTAAAATACTTGTTGACATTTGTCGACAAGTATGGTAATCTAAATAAGCTGTCGGTTGAGCGATGATTCGCAATGAAAGAACGACGAAAAATAAATTTAAAAAAGTTGTTGACAAGCGAGAAAACATATGATATATTAATATGGCTTTCGCGAATGAGACAACAAAACAATGAACCTTGATAATTAAACAATAGACAACAACCCTGAAGATTTCTTAAAGAGAAAAATTCAGAACGAGACATTTAAATGTCGACCTTAAAACAGTAAAAGGGATAAGAAAGCTAGTAGTTTTCTTGACCTGGAACGAACTTAATGATGCTTCGACAGTTCTAAGTTTGAAAGAACCTCACGAAGAACTGCGAAGCGTCTAAAAGCTAAAGTTTGTGCAAAACCAAACTTAAGCTTTTTAGACGAGAGTTTGATCCTGGCTCAGGATGAACGCTGGCGGCGTGCTTAACACATGCAAGTCGAGCGAAGCACTTAAGTTTGATTCTTCGGATGAAGACTTAATTGACTGAGCGGCGGACGGGTGAGTAACGCGTGGGTAACCTGCCTCATACAGGGGGATAACAGTTAGAAATGACTGCTAATACCGCATAAGACCACGGTACCGCATGGTACAGTGGTAAAAACTCCGGTGGTATGAGATGGACCCGCGTCTGATTAGGTAGTTGGTGGGGTAACGGCCTACCAAGCCGACGATCAGTAGCCGACCTGAGAGGGCGACCGGCCACATTGGGACTGAGACACGGCCCAGACTCCTACGGGAGGCAGCAGTGGGGAATATTGCACAATGGAGGAAACTCTGATGCAGCGACGCCGCGTGAAGGATGAAGTATTTCGGTA